>NZ_JBEZGA010000005.1:0-414392 GCF_040649715.1 Micromonospora sp. NPDC048887
CGTCGGGGTACTTCTTCGGTGCTGCCACGGACGACTTCCTCCCCCACGGCCATCAGACCATGGTCAAGAAGCTCCATGAAAGCGGGGGTGGCTCAGACGCCTGCAACTGGTGATGAACAACCGCTACGCCTGGCTGCGCGCCCACGGCCGCCGCAAGCTCACCGCCGCCGACGGCCTGTCCGTCATCACCGTCCTGGTCGACGAAATCGCCTACTACTCCGCCACCGTCGGTTCGAAGCAGGAACAGGAAGAGTTCGTGGCTCTCCTGCGCGACCTGGTCGCCCGTGGCCGTGCCGCTGGTATCCCGGTGGTTGCCGCGACTCAGCGGCCGTCGTTCGACATCATCCCGACCTCGCTGCGGGACCTGTTCGGCTACCGGGCCGCGTTCCGGTGCACCACGCCGAACACCTCCAACATCGTGCTCGGGCACGGCTGGGCCGAGCAGGGCTACACGGCCACCGACATCGCCCCCACCAACCAGGGCGCCGCCTACCTCATCGCCGAAGGCGGCACCCCGAAGCGCATCAAGGTCGCCTACCTGACCGACGCGCAGATCGCGGGCATCGCCGACTACGCGGCCTGGATCCGCCGCCCTCGCCCGTTACCGACCCTGATCCCGGACCTGACCCGGGTGGATTTCGCGGTGGCGGCATGACCACCCGTGAGCAGGCCTACGCCAAGGCGAACCAGCAGCGTGCCGCCCGGTACGTCGAGATTTGGATCGTCGCCCAACCGGGCGAGATCGCCTCGATGGTTCAGGTCGCCTCGGCCAGCGGCCGACTCGTCTACCTCGGCCCACCCCACCCGGTGGGCGGCGACGACACACGCCAACGCCGCTACCTGCGGCTCCGCACCCGATAGCAGTCGACGGAACCGGCTCACGCCCTGCAAAGCCGATCCGGTTCCGCCGACCTCCACCAACAGCCCCGAAAGGACGTGGCTGCCTTGAAGGCTACCCACACCCCACCCACCGCGGCATCGGTCACACCCGCTGACCTGCTGCGGATGGCTGCCCTCTACCTACGCCGGCACGGCTGGCACCAGGGCACCTACTACGTACCCACCACCGACACCCCCACCCCGCCGGCCTGCGCCGTCGGAGCCATCGGCATGGCCTGCACCGGACACCCCGTGCACCACTGGTACGACCTCGACACCGACGAGCGGATCACCTACCTCGCCGCCATCGCCGCGTTCGTCGACTACCTCGACGACTTCGCACCGGTCTTCCACATCGACGAAGACGGCTACCTGCTCGACGAGCACATCTCCCCCTACTCCTGGAACGACGAGCCCGGCCGCACCGCCGAGCAAGTCATCACCGCCCTTGAGAACGCCGCTGACGAGTGGGACCGCCTCCACACCCAGGGAGGCGAGCCGCGATGAACACCGTCAAGAAGCCCTTGACGCCACACCTGCCCCGGCAGCATCGCCGGGACGTCGTCGAGAACGACGCCTTCGCCGCCTTCGCCCGGCGCATCATCCGCGCCCACGGCCGCCGCGTCGCCACCGGCGACGTCGAAGCCCTCCGTGACCTCGTCGCCCTGTCGTCGGTCATCGACGACGCCATCGGTGAGGCCGTCGTGGGCCTGCGCCAGTTCGGCTACTCCTGGGCCGAAATCGGCTCCCGCCTCGGAATCTCCCGCCAAGCCGCCCAGCAGCGCTGGGGAGGCCAGTCATGACCGACCTGCGTTCTACCGAGCTGGAGCAGCTCGCCGACCGCACCGGCATCCGGGTCGAGTTCTACGACCCGACCGGCACCCGCTACGGGTTCCCCACCTTCCCCTTCCACACCGCACCTGCGGGCCTGGCCACCCGCCGACAGTTGCGCGCCGCAGGACTTCGCCCCGGCGGACACGACCCCGTCGCCCAGATCCTCTGGCGACACCGCACCAACCGCCGGGTCGCCTACCTCTACCGCCTCGACTGGGCCAAACCGAAGCGTGTCGCCACCCCCGCGCAGCGGGAGGCCATCGCCAAAGCCCTGCTCGCCCGGCGCACCTGCCGCGACTGCGGCCAGGTCAAGCCCTACTACATCCCCCGCCGCTACGGCTGCTGCCTCGACTGCCACGGAGGCCACTGATGGCTGTCCTGATCACCTTCGCCGTCGTCCTGCTCCTCGGCATCGCCCTGGCCTACATGGGAGGCATCCGATGACCACCACCACTGCCACGAATTTCGCCGCTCAGGAGCGGATGACCCCGGACGACGACTACGCCGTCACCGCTCTCGCCGGCTTCTTCGCCGGTCACGGCCCCCTGCGCTTCGAGCGGTTCCTGTCCGGCTACTACGCCGAAGCTATCCGGCTCATCCAGGAAGCCCACCTCGCCGAGTGCACCACCGGCCCCGGTGACCATTGCGCCACCTGCAACGGCATCCGGGTCGGCATGACCGGGCTGCTCGCCGAACAGCGTGCCGTCACCTCCGGGGAGGTGACCACCGATGCCGGGCACTGACCGCACCACCGGCCTCCGTCTTGAGGGCCTGGTCCTGGTGCTCATCCTCATCGCGGTCGCCGGGTTCGCCGGTGCCGCCTCCTTCACCCACGTCAAAGACTGGACCCTCGCCAACAGCCCCACCGGCACCGGGGCATGGTTCGGCTGGGCCAACGCCGTCATCAGCGAACTCGTCCCCATCGCCTGCCTGCTGACCATCCGCCGACGCCGCCGCACCGGCGCACCCATCGGCTACCCGCTGTTCCTGCTCATCGCCGCCGCCAGCCTCTCCCTCGCCGCACAACTCGCGGTCGCCAAACCCGGCATATCCGGCTGGCTCCTGTCCGCCGTCCCCGCCCTGGCATTCATGGCCCTGGTCAAACTCGTCCTAGCCCCCGCTCCCACGGGGCAGAGCAGCACTCCGCCGGCTGCGCCGGCCGAACCCATCCGCGTCCAGGTGGCCGAGCAGGTCACCACCGAGCCGGTACCACCGGCCGCCATCACCCCGACCGCCGAGCCGGAACCGGCCACCGCCCCGACCCTCACCCCGGCCACTGAGCCGGTGCCCGTCGCCGCACCGGCCGAGCCGGTCGACGTTCCCACTCACCTGCTGCCGATGGCGCGTTTCGCCGCCGTGCAGCATGAACAGGCCACCGGCCACCCGATCACCCCGGCCGAGCTGGCCGACCGTCTCGACGTCACCCCACCTGTCGCCGGGCAACTCCTGGCCGGCATCGGCGGTGGTGCCCGGTGAGCATCCACACTGTCGACGTCGTGCAGCTCCTGCACACCTGCCCGGCCGATCCGGAGCCCCACCCCTACGACACCCGCCGCACCGTCATCGACGTCATCGACGGCGGCCTCTGCCGCAACCCGGTCACCATCCGCTGCGGTGACATCGTCACGCAGATCCCCTGTGGGCGGCACGAGCCGTCCAAGCGCCAGTGCGGCGCCTGCCGGATCATCGTCATCGAACGCACCATCACCAACCTGCACCCCACTCCTGGGGTGGCCGGTTGATGGCCTCGACGCTGGACCTCATCCCCCGCGCCTCCACGGCCCGGGGGGTGGGCTCGAACGCCGACACCATCATCTACAGCTGGACCGCTGCCGGAGCCGCGTTCGAACGCGCCACCCGACCCGACTACTACGGCTGGCTCGAACACGTCCGCGCCGCCGCCGGCTGCACCCGCCCCATCCGCCTGTCCGGACAGATCCTCACCGTCGAACAGGCCACCGGCCGTGTCCTGGACGCCCGGCACACCGACGCCATGCCCGACGCCGCGATCTACACCGCCTGCGGCAACCGCCGCGCCACGGTCTGCCCCGCCTGCGCCCAGACCTACCAACGCGACGCCTTCCAACTCCTACGCGCTGGCCTCGTCGGCGGCAAAGGCGTACCGGAATCGGTCGCGCAGCATCCGGCGGTGTTCGCCACCTTCACCGCGCCCTCGTTCGGCACCGTCCACGCCCGGGTCGTGAAGCGGCACACCTGCCGCAACCGACGCCGCTGCGACTGCCGCGCCGAACCCTGCCACGCCCGCCGCGACACCGGACTCTGCCCGCATGGCCGTCCGGCGGTCTGCTGGGCGAGGCACGAGCAGGGGGATGCGGTGCTCGGGCATCCGCTGTGTCTGGACTGCTACGACCACGATCACCAGGTCGTCTGGAACATCTTCTCCGGCGAACTGTGGCATCGCACGAAGCAAGCCGCGGAACGCTGGCTGGCGAAGCTCGCCCAACGCCGTGGCGTCCCTCGGGTCGAGGTGGTCACCGCCTCCGGCAAGACGCGGAAAGTCGCTCCGGTGCGGCTGTCGCCCGGGAAGGTCGCGGAACTGCAAGCGCGGGGAGCGGTGCACTTCCACGCCATCGCCCGCCTCGACGGCGTCGACCCCACCGATCCCGACAACGTCGTCCCGCCGCCGGCCGGGTTCACCGTCGACGACCTCGTCGACGCGCTGCGCCACGCCGCCCGGCAGATCGCCTTTTACACCCCGCCTCACCCGGACCGGCCCGACGGCTGGTCGATCGCCTGGGGCGAGCAGGTCGACCTGGAACCCATTGCTACCGACGGTTCGGGGGAGGTCAGCGATGGGATGGTCGCGGGCTACCTTGCCAAGTACGCCACCAAAAGCACCGAGGCCACGGGGCACACCTCCACCCGCCTGACCGCCGATTCGATCGGGGACTACGCCGACCCCGACGGCGACCACACCGCCCGCCTCATCGACGCATGCTGGCGCATCGGCCGACCCACCGGCACACCCACCCCGCTGGCCGAGCGGCCCCGCCAGCCCCGGCCCCGGCCCGGCTTCGTCGCCCGCTGGGAATGCCCCGACTGCGGCACGCACACCCGCTACGCCGCCTGCCCCGTCTGCGTCGCCCGCCGTCAAGCCGCCCTTGACACCGAACCGGCGAAACCAGCGACGGCCAGCCCTTACGCCCGGCTGCGGCGGTGGGCGCACATGCTCGGCTACGGCGGCCACTTCCTCACCAAAGCCCGCCGCTACTCGGTGACCTTCCAAGTCCTGCGCGACACCCGCGTCGCCTACCGCCGTCACGAGCACCAGGACCACGAACACCCCACCACCGCCGGACCACCCACCGAGCAGGTCGACGAGGACACCACGCTCATCGTCGGCACCCTCACCTTTGCCGGAGTCGGCTGGCACACCACCGGTGACGCGCTGCTCGCCAACACCGCCGCCGCCATGGCTCGCGAGCGACGAACCACCGGCCGCGAAGAACTCGCCCACGAACTCGCCACTACCTCGGCCGGTATCGCGCCGGCCGCCGCTTGATCCCGACAGACCGAGGAGGTCACCCGTCATGAGCACCACCGCCCGCCCCAATCCGGTCGTCCGGCTCGTCCCTCGTACCGGGACCGTCGTCGTCGAGCCGGTCACCTACACCGTCCGAGAGGTCGCCAAGCTCCTCGGCATCTCGCTGGGCAGCACCTACGCTCTCGTCCGCGACGGCACCATCCCGGCGACCCGCCTCGGAGGTCGCTGGCTGATCCCGCGTGCCCGGTTCCACGCCTGGCTCGACGGCGTCACCGAGCAAACCGCCGCCACCGGCACCGAGCATGGCCGGAGGCGCTGATGGGTTTCGTCCGCAAGACTCCGGCCGGCACCTTCCGCGCCTGCTGGCGTGATCCTGCCGGTGGGCAGAAGTCCAAGAGCTTCCGCACGAAGCGGGAGGCCAATGCCTTCCTCGCCGAGATCGAGGGAAGCCTCAATCGGGGCACCTATGTGAACCCGCACGCCGGTCGTACCCGTTTCGGTGACTTCGCTTCGCAGTGGCTCGCCACCCGGGCAGTCGAGGCGCGTACGACTGAGCGGACCGTCTCCATGCTTCGCACGCACGTCCTGCCGAAGTGGGGTGACTGGCCGCTCGGAAAGGTCGACTTCATGTCGGTGCAGGAGTGGGTGACCGGCCTCGGTCGGGATCTCGCGCCCGCCACCGTGGCCAAGTGCTACCAACTGCTGTCGATGATCCTCAAGACGGCGGTACAGGCGCGGCTAATTGCCACCAACCCCGCCGAGGGGGTGAAGCTGCCGCGTGATCGGTCCCGCGACGTCAGACCGGTCACGATCAGTCGGGAGGACTTCTTCGGTCGGCTGCTTCCGGCGGTCCCGCCTCGGCATCGGGGGATCGTCTCCGCTGCCGCTGGGGCCGGTCTTCGCTGGGGTGAGTGCGCCGGGCTGACGTGGTCGTCGGTGGACCTCGACCGGGCATCGCTCCGCGTCGTCCAGGTCGCCGAGGAGACGCACGGCGGGATCGTGCTGCGCCCGTACCCGAAGAGTCGCGCCGGGGTCCGAACCGTGCCGCTGCCGTCCTTCCTCCTGGCCGCGCTCCGGGAGCTGCACACCGCCGCCGACGATCCGGACCCGCGAGCCCTGGTCTTCCGCGACCGGGTCGGCCGGTCACTCCGACGCTCGAACTTCCGGCGCCGAGTGTGGCTGCCGTCGCTGGTCCGCGCCGGGCTGCTCGGCCAGGTCGTCAACACCGGCCCCCACCGGTACCGCGCGACCTGGCCGGACCGGGAGGGCATCGAGTGGTCGGCCGAGTTCACCACCGAGCGGGAGGCAGTCGCCTGCGTGGCGGCCAAGGCTTCCGGCGGGATGCGCTTCCACGATCTGCGGCACGCCTACGCCACCTGGCTGGTCACCGACGGCGTGCCGATCAACCTCGTGCAGCGGGTCATGGGCCACGAACAGGCGTCGACGACGCTCAACCGCTACACCCACACCCCGGACGACTACGCGGCCCGCGTCCTGGAGGCGTTCAACGGCTCTGCTGCCTCTCTGCTGCCTCCGACCGGAGAAACGCCCTCGGGGAGCCTGCTCGACGGCGACGGAGATGACCTGTGACCTGCGGCGGAACGCTCATGGCGCAAAGGGACGACCCCCGTCGGGGGGAGACGGGGGTCGTCTTGTGGTTCGGCTCCGGGGGGGTCGAGCCGAACCGACTCAGCGGTTACGGGGGGTGCAACCGCCGAGGGTCGAGCGGCGCCGGGTATGCGAACTCCCGTCGCGTGCACAAGCATGCCGCAGTCGACCCTTATACGTCGAGTGTTGTTCACTCCACGCAAAGCTAAATTCATCGATAACCGCCTGTGACCGACGTCACTCCTCCGGGTGCTCATCGGCTTTCGCCACCCGGGCGGACGCCCGGACGTCGCCCGTCGGGCTAGACTTTCGCGCCGTGGGCCGTAGCGCCGCTTTCTTCGATCTCGACAAGACCGTCATCGCCAAGTCGAGCGCCCTGGCGTTCGGTCGGCCGTTCTACCGGGACGGGCTGATCACCCGGCGTGACGTGGTCAAGTCGGCGTACGCGCAGTTGATGTTCCGGCTGGGCGGCACCGACGAGCAGACCATGGCCCGCACCCGGGACTACCTCGCCACGCTCTGCAAGGGCTGGCCGGTGGAACAGGTCCGCCAGATCGTCGCGGAGACGCTGCACGAGCTGATCAACCCCTATGTGTACGCCGAGGCGGCCGCTCTGATCGAGGAGCACCAGGCCGCCGGGCGGGACGTGGTGCTGGTCTCGGCGTCGGGCGACGAGATGGTCCGGCCGATCGGTGAGCTGCTCGGGATCACCGACGTGATCGCCACCCGGATGGGTGTGGTGGACGGCCGGTACAGCGGCGAGGTCGAGTTCTACGCGGCCGGTCCGAGCAAGGTCGAGGCGGTCAGCGAACTGGCTCTGGAGCGCGACTACGACCTGGCCGACTCGTACGCGTACTCCGACTCGTACTCCGATCGGCCGTTGCTGGAGTGCGTGGGGCATCCGACGGTGGTCAACCCGGATCGGGCGCTGCGCAAGCTGGCGGTGGAGAACGCGTGGCCGGTGCTGGAGTTCCGGCACCCGATTCCGCTGGGTCGCCGGCTGCGCGAGCGGCCGGCGGTGCCGGTCGCCGCGGCGGCACTCGGTGTGGGCGTCGGCGTGGCCATCGGCATCGCCTGGTACGGCCGGCACCGCCGCACCCGCACCGCCGCACCCACCGCGTGACGCCCGCGCACCTCAGGACGCGGCGAGGATCTCGTCGCCGATCAGCGTGATCTGGTCGGCGCCGACCTCCACCGCCGTCATGTAGTGCCGCAGCCAGGAGCGCAGGCCGTCGGGCGTGCCGGTGGCGAACGCGCCGGCCGCGCCGACGTACTCCGGTTCGCGCTCGCAGTGCCCGACGTCGACCGCGACCAGCCCGCGGGGGTCGAACCCGGTGGAGATCAGCACCAGCCGGGCGGCGGCGCGGGCCACCACGCCGGACGGGCCCGGAAACGGGCGCAGGTTCAGCAGTTCGCCGTGGACGACGGCGGCCAGCACCAGTGGCGGCACCTTCGTGCCACCGGCCACCAGAGCGGCCAGGCCGTCGAGACGGGCCGCGACCACCGGGTCGGCGACCGGCCGGCCCAGTTCCTCCTCGGTGACCACGTCGCGGGCGGCGAGTACGTGCAGCCGGGCCAGCACCTGCCGGGGCGCCTTGGGCCAGAGGTCGCTCAGCCCGGGCAGCGCCCCGGCGACCCGCAGCGCACCTTGGAGCACCGGGTCGGTGACGGTGCCGGCGCGTACCTCCTCACGGTCGTGGGCGCGGCCCTCCAGGGCGGCGCTGGCCACGGCGGAGCGGAGGCTGACCTCGGCGGCGACCTGGCCGCCCTGGCGGCGCAGCGCACGGTGCCGGTGTGCCTGGTCGACCCGCTCGCGGGCCTGCTCGACGGCGGTGGCGACGTCGGCGAGCGCGAGCAGCGGGGCGAGCGGATCGGTGGTCACCCCGTCACGCTAGCGACCGCCGGGCTCCCCCCAAGCCCGGGGTTGTTAATAAGGGGCCCTTCCCCTACCGGAGGCGTTAATAAGGTGCCCTTCCTTACACCTCGGCGCGAGGGGAGGGCCGCTGGGCGCGCGGTGAGGGACGGGCGGTCGCCGGCACGGTACGCCGGGGCTAACCTTCCCCGCAGTAGGAGACGCAGGTCACGCGACGAAGGAGTCACCGCATGAGCGAGGCATTGGCCAACTTGCTGAACGAGACGCGCCAGTTCCCGCCGCCGGCCGAACTCGCCGCGAACGCCAACGTGACCGTCGAGGCGTACGAGGAGGCGGCCGGCGACCGGCTGGCCTTCTGGGAGCGCCAGGCCGGCCGGCTGGCCTGGGCCCAGCCGTGGGAGCAGGTGCTCGACTGGTCGAACGCCCCGTTCGCGAAGTGGTTCACCGGGGGCAGGCTCAACGTGGCGTACAACTGCCTGGACCGGCACGTCGAGGCGGGCCGCGGCGACAAGGTGGCGATCCACTGGGAGGGCGAGCCGGGCGACACCCGTACCGTCACCTACGCCGACCTGCACAAGCTCACCTGCCAGGCGGCGAACGCGCTGACCGAGTTGGGCGTGACCGCCGGTGACCGGGTGGCGATCTACCTGCCGATGATCCCGGAGGCGGCGGTGGCGATGCTCGCCTGCGCCCGGATCGGCGCCACGCACAGCGTGGTGTTCGGCGGCTTCTCCGCCGACGCGCTGACCAACCGGATCCAGGACGCCAGCGCCAAGGTGGTGATCACCGCGGACGGCGGCTTCCGCCGGGGCAAGCCGTCGGCGCTCAAGCCGACGGTGGACGAGGCGGTGGCGAACTGCCCGTCGGTGGAGCACGTGCTGGTGGTCCGGCGTACCGGTGAGGAGGTCGCCTGGTCGGCGAAGGACCACTGGTGGCACGAGACGGTGGAGACGGCGTCGCCGGAGCACGAGGCGCAGGCGTTCGACGCCGAGCACCCGCTGTTCATCCTCTACACCAGCGGCACGACCGCCCGGCCGAAGGGCATCCTGCACACCACCGGCGGCTACCTGACCCAGACGTCGTACACCACGCACGCGGTGTTCGACCTGAAGCCGGAGACGGACGTCTACTGGTGCACGGCCGACATCGGCTGGGTGACCGGGCACTCCTACATCGTGTACGGCCCGCTCTCCAACGGCGCCACCCAGGTCATGTACGAGGGCACCCCGGACACCCCGCACAAGGGCCGGTTCTGGGAGGTCGTCGACAAGTACAAGGTGACCATCCTGTACACCGCGCCGACGCTGATCCGCACCATGATGAAGTGGGGCGAGGACATCCCGGCCGGGTACGACCTGTCGTCGCTGCGCCTGCTCGGCAGCGTCGGCGAGCCGATCAACCCGGAGGCGTGGATCTGGTACCGGCAGCACGTCGGCCGCGCCGAGCTGCCGGTGGTGGACACCTGGTGGCAGACCGAGACCGGCGCCATCATGATCTCGCCGCTGCCGGGCGTGACCGAGGCGAAGCCCGGCTCGGCGATGAGCCCGCTGCCCGGCATCGTCGCCGACGTGGTCGACGACCAGGGCCAGTCGGTGCCGAACGGCGGCGGCGGATACCTGGTGCTGAAGGAGCCGTGGCCGTCGATGCTGCGGACGATCTGGGGCGACGACAACCGGTTCCTGGAGACGTACTGGTCCCGGTTCGGGGCGGGCGCGAACACCGGCGACGAGTGGGTCTACTTCGCCGGTGACGGCGCGAAGAAGGACGACGACGGACACATCTGGCTGCTCGGCCGGGTGGACGACGTGATGCTGGTGTCCGGCCACAACATCTCCACGACCGAGGTGGAGTCGGCGCTGGTCAGCCACCCGTCGGTGGCGGAGGCGGCGGTGGTCGGCGCGACCGACCCGACGACCGGCCAGGCGATCGTGGCGTTCGCCATCCCGCGTGGCAGCGCGGAGACCGCGGGTGACGCGGGCGAGCAGCTCATCGCCGACCTGCGCAACCACGTGGCGAAGACGCTCGGCCCGATCGCCAAGCCGCGGCAGATCATGCTGGTGCCGGAGCTGCCGAAGACCCGGTCCGGGAAGATCATGCGCCGGCTGCTGCGGGACGTGGCGGAGAACCGGTCGCTCGGCGACGTGACCACTCTCCAGGACTCCTCGGTGATGGAGTTGATCTCGTCGGGGATGAGCGGCAAGTCTGACGAGGACTGACCAGGAGGCTTCGGCAGCCCAGTGGTTGTGGTGGGTGGCGGTCCGGCGGACCGCCACCCACCGTCGTCTGCGCGTGGTGCCGTACGCCGGCAGGGACGGGGCAGCACGCGATCATCGGGCGTGGGACAATGACCTTCGTCGAGTTCCTTCGAACGGGGGTGGCGGAAATGGTCATGCTTACTTGACGCGGATGCATCCATAGGGACTTTCCGGCCACTCTTCGGCCAGGATCATTTCTCTTCACCTCATGTGCGGGCTGTTCATTGTCCACACATTGGTCGCTCCTTGGTGCGCAATATTCACCCACCGCACCCCGTGCGGATTCATTGTGCGCTCTTCCGCGTCGCCTCTCGAGGAATGCCGATGTTGAGAGTCACCATTCACGCAAGTGATCCCGCCGCTCGGCGCATGATCGCCGACCTCCTCACCTCGGCCGGCGTGACCGTCGTGCCGGCGATGTCCGGGGCGGAGGCGTCCGGGGCGACCTGTGCGGCGGGCTCGGGCCGGCCCGAGCCCGCCGCGCCGCCGTGTCCCGCCGACTCACCCGAGCCACGTTGTGTGCTGGTGGTCGAGGCTCCGACGGCAGCGCGGCAGCCGCCCTGGCCGGTGTCGCCGCCGCGAACGACGCCGGCCGGCGGGCAACGGCTGTCCCAGCGGGAGAGCGAGGTACTGGAGTGCATCGCCAGCGGCCTCACCCACGGGCAGACCGCGGTGCGGCTGCAGGTCAGCATCCACTCGGTGAACACCTACGTCAAGCGGCTGAAGGCGAAGCTCGGCCACGGCAACAAGGCATTTCTCACCCGGGCCGCGATCGACTCCGGGAAACCGGCGGACGGCCGACCGGAATGTCCGTGAGACGGGCCGCCAGCGGCGTCGGGCCCGCCGCACGAAAGCTCCTGTCCCTCGTTTACGGGACAGGCGGTCCCGAGCCGGCATCACTATTCTTCGATTACACGTCGCCGCGCCGGGACAACCCCCACCGAACGATCGGCGCAGCGATTATTCGACCGGAGTGGAGGACCAGTTGAGAACAACGACGACCCCTTATCGGCGCATTGCCGGGGTGCTTGCCGCGCTCATGATCGGCAGCGCCGCGGCTTTCGCCGCCCCCGCGTCGGCGATGGCGGAGATCATCGATCCGGATGAGCCCTACGACGGCATCGAGGGAAACTTCACCGGCGGTGACGTCACCGACCCCGGGCTCGAGCAGCCGACCGACGACCAGACGAACCTCAAGCTCCAGATCTCCCAGGAGTGGTACGCGGTCAACGTCCAGGGCGCGGATCCGACCCAGCTCACCAAGCTGCAGAACGACTACACCGCACAGTACGGCGACTCGGGTTACGTCGACCCCGGTGACGGCGCCGGCCTGCGTACCACGGCGGCCAGCAGCCGTATCCTGCCCTTCGTGCAGTACGCGCAGGCCAAGGGCTACTACTGCGGTCCCGCCTCGGGCTACATGATCATCCGCTACCTGCACGGCTCCGGGTACACCAGCCGCTACAACGGCAACAGCCTGTCCCAGGCCAACCTGGCCAACAGCGCGCACATGAACACCGAGGCCAACAAGAGCACCACGTGGACCAGCAAGCGGTTCGCCACGGGCATCAACCGTTGGCGCAACGTCCCCTGGTACGTGCAGGTGCCAAAGCCCAGCGGCTCACTGCTGCCCAAGATCTTCACCCACAGCGTGGGCGGCAACGGCATGCCGATCGGCGCGGACACGGTCGAGTTCGCCGGCGGCTCGCACTACAACGGACACCCGACCAACAAGACGATCGGCCACTGGATCGTCGGCTACGGTTACGTCCAGTCCGGCCAGAACACCACCTGGGCCGATCCGGCCACCTCGGTGTGGTCGAGCACGAAGAAGTCGTTTACCTACACCACCTCCACCTTCGCCACTCGGTTCCTCCAGTCGAACGGAGTCGTTTACTAGCCATGCGCCGGACACTGACAGTTGCGTTGATCCTTCTGACTGTCGGTGGCTGTGACGACGGTAAGGGGGAGGACGCCGCCGGACGGGCAGCGTCCTCCCCCGTCTCCTCACCCAGCGCCGACACCGACAGCGGCTCGACCACAGGTGCCCCTTTCGAGATCGGCTCCCGGCACGCCACGAAGGACGCGGCGAGCGCGCGAGAGGGCCGCGAGCTGCGTGGAGGCTTCGTCGTGGGGGGTGCGCAGGCAGGCGGCCGCACGCTCAACCATCTCGGCCTCACCCCCGACGGTCAGCTCATCAGCGCCGCCAACCCCGTTCCCAAGACGGGTGACGGCGAGCTGGGCATCGGCCAGAGCCGGGTGGGTCTCTACTCCGGCGGGCGGGCGCGCACCCTGTCCCCGGCCCCGAGCGGCCCGCCCCGACAAGCCATCTACGCCGACGCGGACGACCGGACCGTGGCCTGGATGGAGACCTCCAGCACCGACATGTACCAGATGGACTGGCTGGTGTACGGCTTCGACCGGAGTTCCGGCCGGTCCGTGCTGCTGGGTGACTCGGCACCGATCGCCAAGGGCAAGAAGATGCCCATCCCACCGGGCAGCTCCATGCTCTCCGTGGGCACTGATCGGGTCTACTGGACCACGACCGTCCCCACGACGGGCGAGCGTGACTTCGGCGCGCAGATCCTCGCCAGCTCGCCGGCCGGCGGCGCGGCGCCATCGGTCGTCGCCCAGCGGGCGAAGCTTCCGGCCGCAGCCGGCAAGGACCTCTACTATGTCCGGTCCGAGGACGTGGCTCCCGGATTCCCCAAGAGCCGCTACGAGATCCACAAGGTGAGCGGCGGCCGTGACAGCGTGTACGCCTCCGGCCCGCTGACCGGAGAGCAGCAGGTCAGCGCGCTCACGGCGGAGCCCGGGCACGTCTCCTGGATCGTGACCGGCGCCACCGAGGAGACGCCCGGGACCTTGTTCGTCCTGCCGTCGGCCACCAAGCGGGCCATCGAGGTGACCCTCGGCGACAATGGCCCCGCCATGACGCTCGGCTCGTCGCCGAAGCTCGTCTGCTGGAGCAACGGCAGTGGCAGCGGCGACGCCGGCCAGTACGTGCTCGAGGTGGCGACCGACCGGATGTGGCGGCTCGGCGAGGCGCCGGGCCTGAGTCTGGCGTTCGCCGGCGGCGACTTCGTCGCCTGGTCGAAGTTGGGGTCGGAACCGCAGAAGCCCGAGCAGAACTCGCTGAGGGTGGCGCGGTTCGTGGGTGGGAAAGCCTGACCACGACGCGGACGGCACGGCCGTCGATCGGCGGACCCGCCGCTGACCCGAACGGGCAGAGCCGTCGGCTCACCCCTGTCGATGGCGCGTTTGGTCGGCTACGTTCAGCCGAACCGGCGGAATTCGACAGATGTCACTGAGTCGCCGACCTTCACCATTCCCTACGAACGGAGTGGCATGCTCCCCATGTCGCAGCACAGGGCACGGCGACGCCTACTCGTCGCGCTGCCCGCCATCGCGCTCGCGGCCACGTCGCTGACCGTGACGGGCAGCGCGGCGGCTCAGCCTGCCCGGTCCGCACCGGTCACGATCGGGGCGGACGAGCACTACATCAACTACGCCGAGCCCGAGGTCCAGCCTGACACCGGCGGCAAGGAGGTGAAGGGCCGCGACGGCGTCTTCTCCTCACCGGCGGACGAGGCCCGCGCCTACGACCGCAAGTACGCCGGGGGTAACCCGATCGCGGCGCGCGAGCTGGCCAAGCTGGAGGCCAAGTCCATCCGGACCGGCAAGAGCCCTCGCAAGATCAAGCAGGCCAAGAGCACGCAGACCGCCAAGCTGCTGACGCTGCTCGTCGAGTTCAACGACAAGGCCAACGACGACTTCACAGGCGTGATGGTCCCGAAGACGGTGTTCGAGGACCGCACCTGCGTTCCCGGCACCGTGCAGAACGGGCCGCGCCACAACACGATCCCGAACCCGGCCACCCTGCCGCACAAGGACAACAACTCGATGTGGGTGCCGGACTTCTCGCCGGCCCACTACGACAAGATGCTGTACAGCAAGAAGGGCATCACCGAGCGGGTCCGCAAGGACCTGAAGGGGCCGGACGGCAAGCCGGGCATCAGCCTCGCCGGACGGACCATGCACAACATGTACCTGGAGATGTCCAAGGGCGCGTACACCGTGGACGGGCAGGCCAGCCCGTGGATCACGGTGCCGCACTCGGAGGGCTGGTACGCCGCCTCGCGCTGCTTCCAGGACGAGAACGGCAACTGGGTCGCCGGGCGTGAGCAGTCGATGAACGGCCACCCGGACAACCCGCAGGGTGCCGGCCGGCTCGCCACCGACGCGATCGACGCGCTGGCCGCGGCCGACCCGAACTTCCCCTGGGCCGACTACGACATCGAGGACCAGAGCGACCGCGACGGCGACGGCAACTACCACGAGCCGGACGGTGTGATCGACCACCTGGTGCTGGTGCACGCCAACCAGGGCAAGTCCCGCGGTGGCGGCGACGTCGGCATCTACTCGGTGTGGGCGCACTCCTCGACGGTGACCGGTGGCTACACGATCCCGGGCACCAACCTGAAGGTGTCGAACTACATCGTGCAGCCGGAGGACGCCGGCGTCGGCGTCTTCGCCCACGAGTTCGGGCACGACCTGGGCCTGCCGGACCTCTACGACACCTCCGGCAACGCCGACTCCGACGTGGACTTCTGGGACCTGATGGCGTCCGGCTCGCACTCCGGCGAGATCTTCCAGGCGCTGCCCACCCACATGGGCCTCTGGGACAAGTGGGTGCTGGGCTGGGCCGAGCCGAAGACGTTCGGTCCGGGTGACCGGTCCAAGCTGGTCAAGCTCGGGCAGACGTCGCGTACGCCGGTCGGCACCGAGGACGGCATCAAGATCGACCTGCCGGACAAGGTGATCTCGCTGGCGACGCCGCACAGCGGCTCGAACATGTGGTACTCCGGTGCCGACCAGAACTGGGCCGACGTCAAGCTCAGCCGTACGGTGTCCGTGCCGAACGCCGCCGACGCGAAGTTCTGGATGTGGAACAACTTCGTCATCGAGACGGACTGGGACTTCGGCTTCGTCGAGGTCTCCACCGACGGCGGCGCCACCTGGAACGAGCAGAAGGTGTACGCCGAGGGCGGCGCGCTGGTCTCCACGAACGACGGCTACGCCGACCCGAACGGCCGCATGGTCGACTTCGGCAACAAGAAGTACGGCCTGACCGGCAGCACGGGCGGCTGGCGGCACGACTACGTCGACCTGTCGTCGTACGCCGGGCAGACCGTGCAGGTGCGGCTGCGGTACGCCACCGACGAGGCGTTCGTGGAGCGCGGCTGGTTCGCCGACGACTTCTCGGTGACCGGCGGCGGTGCCACCACCTGGAGCGACGACGTGGAGAGCGGCGCGGCGGGCTGGACCCAGACCGGCGGCACCTTCACCGACACCAGCGGCGCGGGTTGGTACATCGACTCGGGCACCCAGGTGAAGTCGCACTACTACCTGGCCGAGTGGCGTAACTTCGACGGCTTCGACAACGGTCTGAAGTACACCTACGACACCGTCTACTCGCACGAGGCGTGGAAGGTCGACCGGATCGCGTACAACGCGCCGGGCATGCTGGTCTGGTACCGGGACACCCAGCTCGGCGACGTCAACCACGTCACCGCGCAGATGACCGCGCTGCCCAGCTACGGCGCCAAGGGCGGGCTGCTGATCGTCGACTCGCACAACGACCCGCTGCGCCGCAAGGGCGTCGCGGCCGAGAAGGACCCGTCGGTGCTGAAGAACCTGCCCAGCCGGCCGCAGTCCTCCAACGCCGCGTTCGGCCTGAAGCCGACGTACCCGTTCAAGGAGTGCCTGGAGGCGGCGGACGAGCCGTACAGCGAGTACTGCACGAAGTTCGGCCCGCAGGCTCCGGTGCGCGGCTTCACCGACGCCAAGGGCTGGTACCCGGGCATCGAGATCCGCGACGGTGCCGCGTACGCGCGGGACAACGACGCCTCGGTGGTCGTCCCGTCGCGGGGCAACCAGCAGTACACGACCCGGGTGGTGAACCCGGACGGCACTCCGGCGACGGACTACTACGGTTCGACGCTGGGTGGCGGGGCGATCGTGCTCGGCACCGGCAACCCGGGTGACGCGGGCGTCCAGTACGGCGTCTCGATCATCATCAAGCGGGCCGCCAAGGACAACTCGTACGCTCAGGTGTACGTCGTCCCGCCGCGGAGCTGAACCGTACGTTCAAACCGGAACCGGAATGACCGAAAAATGAGCTGAACAAGCTCGATGGGGGAAGGGTCGGGAGCGCGAGCGCTCCCGACCCTTCCGCGTTACCGCTTAATCCATGACTGTCACTGCAATCCATGATCGAGACATCGCTGCTGGTCAACGGCTCGGTGACAGGCCGGTGTGTGACGGCGAAAAGCATCCCCAACAAAAAGTTGCTACAAATCGACGCACACATCTTCCCACCAGTCGCAGCAGTGTCTATGTTCACCCTTGGTCCCACTAGTGGGACGCTCCACCGGCCCGTACCCCCAGTTGGGCCGGTTCCCTCACACCGGAGGTACCACGTGCGCAAAGTCGCAGTGGGTCTGCTCGGGCTTTCGCTGACCGCGACGGGCTTGGTGGCAGGCACGGCCGCCAGCGCCGCGCCGACGCCGAAGCTGCCGGCCGCCGCTCCGTCGGTGGCCGAGCCTGCGCAGGCTGAGCACGACCTGCCCAACCCGCTCGAGGAGAAGCGGCGCGCGCTGCGCCAGGAGGGCCTGAGCGAGGTCCTGTCCGGCAGGGCGAAGGCCGAGAAGATCAACGGCAGCACGGTCGTCAAGGTCGGCGAGCGCGCTGCCGCGGGTCCCTCGGCGGGCAGGTCCGCCAAGAGCACCAAGGCCGGCAAGGGCCCGGTCAAGGACCAGTACGTCGAACTCTCCCGCAAGCAGACCGACAAGATCTTCGTCATCCTCGCGGAGTTCGGCGACGAGCGGCACCCGAGCTACCCGGACCAGGACACGAACCCGAACATCCCGGGTCCGGCCCGGTTCGACGGACCGCGCGTCAACCAGATCCCGCAGCCCAACCGGGCGGTGGACAACTCCACCGTGTGGCAGGCCGACTACAGCGCCGACCACTACCGGCAGCTGTACTTCGGCACCAACCCGGGTGACGAGTCGCTGAAGCAGTACTACGAGGCCCAGTCCTCGGGTCGGTACAGCGTCGACGGCGAGGTCACCAACTGGGTGAAGGTGCGGTACAACGAGGCTCGCTACGGCCGCTCCGGCGGCTACCCGTGCGCCTCGAACGTCTGCACCAACACCTGGGCGCTGGTCCGCGACGCCGCCAACCAGTGGGTCGCCGACCAGAAGGCGCAGGGCCGCTCCGACGCGGAGATCGCCGCGGACGTCAAGGCGATGGACCAGTGGGACCGGTACGACTTCGACGGCGACGGCAACTTCAACGAGCCGGACGGCTACATCGACCACTTCCAGATCGTCCACGCCGGCGGCGACGAGGCCGACGGTGACCCGTACCAGGGTGAGGACGCCATCTGGAGCCACCGGTGGTACGCCTTCGCCAGCGACCAGGGCAACACCGGCCCGGAGAACTTCCCGGCCGGCGGCACCCAGATCGGCAACACCGGCGTCTGGATCGGTGACTACACGATCCAGCCGGAGAACGGTGGCCGGAGCGTCTTCTACCACGAGTACGGCCACGACCTCGGTCTGCCGGACGACTACAACGTGGTCAGTGGTGGGGACAACAACAACGAGCACTGGACCCTGATGGCCCAGAGCCGGCTCGGTGCCAAGAACGACGGTGGCATCGGCGAGCGCGGCGGCGACCTCGGCGCGTGGAACAAGCTCCAGCTCGGCTGGCTCGACTACGAGGTCGTGGTGGCCGGACAGAAGCGCACCCTCCAGCTCGGCCCGCAGGAGTACAACTCCAACAAGGCCCAGGCTGCCGTGGTGGTGCTGCCGCAGCGGGAGTACACGTTCCAGAACGGCAAGCCGTTCGAGGGTACGAAGCAGTTCTTCTCGGGCAACGACGACGACCTGAACAACGCGATGACGCGCACTGTCGACCTCACCGGGAAGACCAGCGCCGCGCTGTCGATGAAGGGTCGTTACAGCATCGAGGCGGACTACGACTACCTGTTCTTCGAGGCGTCCACCGACGGTGGCCAGACCTGGGCCTCGCTGCCCGGTACGGCCAACGGCGCCCCGCTGAAGGAGATCTCCCCCGGGCGCTACGCCCTGGACGGCTCCAGCAACGACCAGTGGGTCGACATCAACATCCCGATGGACGCGGTCGCCGGCAAGGTCGTGCAGTTCCGGCTCCGCTACCAGACGGACGGCGGTGTCTCCGAGGGCGGCTTCTACGGTGACGCGATCACCGTGACCGCCGACGGTCAGACGCTCCTCACCGACGGCGCCGAGGCCGGCGCGAACGGCTGGACCCTCAGCGGCTTCAGCATCGTCGAGGAGACCTACACCCGTAAGTTCGACAACTTCTACATCGCCGGCAACCGGTCGTACGTCTCGTACGACAAGTACCTCAAGACCGGCCCGTACTTCTTCGGCTACGCGAACACCCGCCCGGACTACGTGGACCACTACGCGTACCAGGAGGGTCTGCTGATCTCCTACTGGAACCTCCGGTTCGCGGACAACGACACGTTCGCGCACCCGGGTGAGGGTCGGAACATGATCATCGACGCGCACCCGCGGCCGATCTACAACCTGACCGGGCAGCCCTGGCGAGCCCGCGTCCAGGTCTACGACGCGCCGTTCAGCCTGAAGAAGGCCGACTCGTTCACGCTGCACCTCAACAGCCAGCCGCAGTACATCCGCGGCCAGGCGGCGCAGCCGCTGTTCGACGACACCAAGCAGTACTGGTACCCGGAGCTGCCGAACCACGGCGTCAAGCTCCCGGCCACCGGCACCAAGATCAAGGTCCTGGAGCAGAACGGCACCTCGATGAAGGTCCGCTTCTCCTGATCCACTGATCGACGCACGACGCGATGCCCGGGCGGGTGAACCGCCCGGGCATCGCCCTTTGCGGGGAACCCGGCGCACCCCGCCGGCGTCCCATCCGGGTGACGCCCCGTGCCACGCTGCCGGCCGCCCTCGCGCTGGTGCCGCTCGCCGGCACGGGGGTGCGGCGGAGACGGAGGATCCGTGCCTGACGACCCCCAGCCGGCCCCGAGCGGCGCCGGCGCGCCCGCTGATCGCCCCACCCCGCTGTCCGCCACCGACCTGCCGACGCTGCGCCGGCCCGCCGGCCCGCCGAAGAAGCCGACCGACAACCGGCCCACCGGCGTCGTCGTCGGCTGGATCACCCGGGGCGGGTCCGGGCCGTGCTACGGGCTGATGGACGAGAACGGCACGGAGTACGCGGTGTACGGCCCGAACGCCGGCGAGCTGCGCAAGGGCGACCTGGTCACGCTACGGCTCACCGCGCGGGACCGCGCCGTCGACTGCGGGCCCGGCATCCCGATGCGGATCGTCAATGAATGACGTCCGGTAGCTACGCGACTCCGGGTGCCCGCCCGGAGAAATCCCTGATCCTGGTCACCTGCGGGGCCGGTGGGCCACCGGCGGCCCTAGGCTGTGCCCCATGACCGACCAGCGCGGCGGACCCGTCGACGAGTCCTGCGTCCTGCCCGAGGGGCCGTGGACGCACCGGTTCGTCGGCGCCAACGGCAGCCGGTTCCACGTCGTCGAGGCGGGCACCGGTCCGATGGTGCTCTTCCTGCACGGCTTCCCCGAATACTGGTATGCCTGGCACGAGATGCTGCCGGCGGTCGCCGACGCGGGCTTCCGGGCGGTCGCTGTCGACCTGCGCGGTTACGGCGCGAGCGACAAACCACCCCGGGGGTACGACGGCTACACGCTCGCCGCCGACGTCGCCGGCCTGATCCGGGCGCTCGGGGAGCGGTCGGCCACGGTGGTCGGCACCGGTGCGGGCGGGCTGATCGGCTGGACCGCCGCCTCCTTCCACCCGACCCTGGTCCGGCGGCTCGTGGTGCTCGGCGCACCGCACCCGCTGCGGCTGCGGGCGGCCATCTTCGCCGACCCGCGCGGCCAGTTCACCTCGGCCACCGCGACGCTGAAGTTCCAGCTCCCCCGCTACGAGCACGTACTGACCCGGGACGGCGCCGCCGAGGTGGAGGAGACGCTGCGCCGGTGGGGCGGGCCGCGCTGGGTGTCCGGTCCCGACTTCGCCGACTACGCCCACTGCTGCCGGGTGGCGATGCAGATCCCGCAGGCCGCGTTCTGCGCGATGGAGGGCTACCGCTGGGCGTTCCGCTCGGTGCTGCGGCTGCACGGCTACCGCTTCGTGAAGCTGATGCAGAGGCCGCTGGTCACGCCGACCCTGCAACTGCACGGCGCACTCGACCAGGCCTCACTGCCCCGCACCGCCCAGGGCTCCGGTCGCTACGTCACCGCCCCGTACGAGTGGCGGCTGCTCGACGACGTGGGGCACTTCCCGCACGTGGAGGCGCGGGACCTGGTGCTCGGCGAGGTCCTGCGCTGGGCGAAGTCCTGACTCAGACCCGCTGCTCGCCGAGGTCGGCCACCTCGGCAGCGGGTGCCCAGCCCTGGTAGACGCCGAAGTCGAACGCCTCCAGCCCCATCGCCTCAGCCACCGGCCAGCGCCCACCTGTGTACTCCAGCCGCAGCCAGCCCTCGTGCTCGGCCAGCACGATGAACGGCTGCCCCTGCCAGGTGCAGGTGGTCCGCACGTACGCCAGATCGTCGACCTCGGTGGCCGGCACCACCCGGACGTACCGGCCGGGACGCACCTCGGTGAATCCGTCGTCCGGGCCGGGCTGGTACAGGCGGACGTCGTCCCCGTCAGGACTGGCCTGGTACTCCCGCCCCCGCCAGCGGGCCACGTAGCCGTCGCGGCTCACGCCTCGGCCGCCTTGCGCCACAGCAGCTCGTCGGTGTCCAGGACCGCGACCAGCCTGCTGTCACCGTCCGCGCCGACCCGCCACAGCTCGGCGCCGTGCGGAAGCCGCGCACTGTCCACCTTGAACTCCGCGATCACGTCGCTGCTCTCCCCCGGCGCGAAGCCGTTGCCACGGAACGGGGGCCGCTCGATCACCCAGCCCTCCATCGCCCGCATCGCCGCCTCATTCGGGCCGCCGTACGGGATCCGGTAGAGGCTCGGCCGGTACGCGGGCCACCGCAGCAGGTAGATCTCCTCGTCGTCGGGGGAGAACGGCGAACCCGGGTGGCCGAGCCCGAGCGCACGGTACAGCTCCACCGGCGTACGCAGGTGTGCCAGTTCCCCGGCCCGGTGCACGAATCCGGAGACGCGGTCGTAGCCCCGCTCCAGGTAGTAGGCGAGCTGGCTCGCCGCGATCACCTTCTGCATGGTCACCGGCCGGTTGTCGGTGACCGGGTGCCCCTGCGGACGCGGTCGCTCCGCCGGCTGCGGCGCGGCGGCCGGCTCCGGATCGTCGCCCAGGCCCACCTCGGCCGCCCAGTTGGCCAGCGCGAGGACCTGCTCCCCGGGGTACGCCGCGCCCACCGGACTGCCCGGGTTGACCCGGAACGACCAGGCCGCGTCCGGCCACCTGCGGATGAGCTGGACGAACTTCACCCGTACCGTCTCGACCTGGCCCTCGGTGTGCTCCGCCAGGCGCTCCGGCGAGGTGTAGACAGAGACGCACGTCTCGCCGTCGACCGGCTCGGTGTGCCAGACGAAGCCGGGGTCACCCGGCCGGCTGCCGGCGACCGAATCAGGCGCGACCGGCAGCAGCACCCGGGCCAGCAGCAGGGTGGTGAGGAAGCCGTCGGTGCTTCCGCTGCCCGCGGCGGCCAGCAGGTCCTCCTCCACGTCGTTCGCCGGCACGAAGTCGGCAGCCGCGTCCGCGGTGCTCGGTCCGGCGGCGGGTGGCGGGTCGACGGTCGCGGGCTCCACCGGGGCCGGCGTGGACAGCGCCACAGTCGGGTCACCGGGCGCGAACAGCGCAGTGGTGACCGGCTCGTCGGTCACGGGCTCGAAGAGGGACACGGTCGGCTGTTCCGCCGGCACGGGCTCGGCCGGTGCCGGGCCGGTGAGCGGCTGGGTCGGCGCCCGGTCGAACAACGACACCGTCGGCTCGGCCTCAGCCGGACCGGACAGCGGCTCGGCCGGCGCAGGGTCGAACAGCGAGACCGTCTGGTCCGCCGACGGCGACGGCGCGAACAGCGGCGCGGTGGCTTCGCCTGCCGGGGCCGACGGCTCGAACAGTGACGTCGTAGGTTCGTCGGAACCCGGCCCGAGCGACACCGTCTGCTCCGCCTCGGCCGGGCTGGTCAGCGGCTCGGCCGGCACCCGATCGAACAGCGACACCGTCGGCTCGGCCGACGGCGCGAACAGCGGCGCGGTGACCTCGTCTGCCGGAGCCGACGGCTCGAACAGTGACGTCGTAGGTTCCTCGGAACCCGGCCCGAGCGACACCGTCGGATCGTCGAGCGGCGTGCTCCGGTCCGGCGTGCCGGTCACGCCGGCCTGGGCCGGCGCCGGCTCGGCGAGGTTCACCGTGTCGTCGGCGACCAGCGGCTCCACGGGCGACGACACGGTCGGATCGACCGTGCCGCCCCATGGCGCTGCCGCGCCCTCGGCCGGTTCCGGGCGCGCCGGGCCGGCCTGCTGCGCGGACCAGAACGGCGCGGGCTCGGTCAGGTCGCGGGCCTCGATGACGGTGCCCTCGATGACGATGGGTGTGAAGTCGCGGCGCGGCGCGGGCGGCGCGGAGACCGGTTCGGCGAACGACGGGGGCAGTTCCTCCGCCGGCTCGTCGACTGTCTCCCACCCGGTCTCAGCCGCACTGCCGCCCGGTGCGGCCCCCCACCCGTCAGCCGTGGCCGCGGGTCCGGCCGTGACCGGGTCGGCGTGCGCCGCCGGAGCGGGTGGAGCGTGCCGCCGGGGCAGCGCCTCGGTCGCGTCCTCCTCGGGCGGGCGGGTGGGCCGGAACGCCCGGGTCGCCTCCTCCGAGCGGGACGCGGGCGGCGGGTCTTCCGTACGCGCTGGGAACGGGTGGGTGGGGCCTTCGCGGACCGGCTCGTTCAGCGGCCGTCGGCGCGGGAACGGCTGTCCACCGGCGAACCGGGTCGGCGGGGTGGCCCGGTCGCCGGCCCGGCGTGACGGGTCCAGCGTCGACGGGCGCCGGGCCGAGCGGCCACCGGACGAGGGTTCGAAGAAGGAACGGGACGGCGGCGGCGCGGTGGCCACCGACGGCTCGTCGGCGGGTGCCGCCGGGGCGGCCGCGAAGGGGTCCGGCTCGTCCGGGCGGCGGCGCAGGTCGGTGAGCCAGCCGTCGAGGGCGTCCGTATCCGGCTCGGCGGCGGCGCGGCCCGGGACGTCGGCGTCCGCTGCCCGGCGGCGCGGCGGCACGGTGGGCAGCCGTCGCCCCAGGACCGAGGCGGCCCGCATCGGCACCGTCGGCGGCTCGCCGGTTTCCACCAGCCGCTCGTCCCCGCCCGGCGCCCCCGCGACCGGCGGCACGGCCGGCGGCGGCACGACCGATGGCGGAACAACGGCGGAGGGTACGGCCGGCGGCGGCATCGCGGCGGACGGCATGCTCGGCGGCGGAACAGCGGCCGGCGGGACGGGAACGGCCGGCGGTCGGGGCGCGGCCTCGGGCACCGCGTTCCGGGCCGCCCGGGTGGCGCTCTCCACGCGCTCCAGGCGGGCGCGGGCGCCCATGGTGCGGCCGGGCAGCCGGACGTCGCCCCGGGAGAGCTGAGCGACGTACCAGGCGGGCAGGTAGCCCTCGATCGGCAGGCCGGGATTCACCGCCAGCCACCACTCGGGGTTGGGCCAGCCGGCCGCCAGATCCGGGTAGGGGACGCGGCGGGTGGGCCCCGCGTTCTCGCCCAGGCTCGCGCGCAGCGCGGCGGCGGAGGTGAAGGCCAGCACGTGGGTGCGGCCCTCGGCGGTCCAGGTGCCCCACCCGGCGGCCGGCCCGCCCGCTACCGGAAGCAGGAGATCGACGCGGGTCAGCACGCGGAAGTACTGCTGCTGGTCCTGCGCACGCAGCGCGTCCCGCATCGCCACCTCGGCCTCGGTGGCCGGCTCCCATCCGGTCACGGCCACCTCTCCTTCCGCGAACAGGCCACAGGCATCGCCTACAACCTACAAGGTCGCGGCAACATCAGGACTTCTGCCCATCGACGGTCGGCCCCGACCCGAGCGAGCCGCTAACATCCCGTTCCGGAGTCGACACATTACGGAGGTCGTCGATGTCTCGGCCAGTCGCGTACCCCGTCGTGGCCGCTCTGGCGACGCTCCTCGTCACCGCGTCTCCGGCCGCCCCGGCGACGGCCGCCGCGCCGGCAGGCTGCGCCGGGCCGCTCGCGCCGGTCCGCCCGGTGGCGGACCAGCCGTGGCCGCAGCAACGGTACGCCCCGGACCGGCTCACCCCGCTCGCGACCGGCACCGGAGTCGTGGTCGCGGTAGTCGACTCGGGAGTGGACAGGTCCCATCCACAGTTGGCCGGCCGCGTTCTCGACGGCGCCGACTTCCTCGACCGGGGCGGGGACGGCACCCGGGACTGCGCCGGGCACGGCACCGGCGTGGCGAGCATCATCGCCGCCGTGCCGCAGCCCGGCGTCGCGTTCCGCGGCCTCGCGCCGGGCGTGCGCATCCTGCCGGTACGGGTGAGCGAGCAGCAGGTGGTCGAGGGGCGGGAGTCGGGGCGCACGGTCGACGCGGCCGGATTCGCCCGGGCCATCCGCTGGGCCGTGGATCACGACGCCGACGTGCTCAACCTGTCGGTCGTGCTGTACGCGGACGACCCGGCGGTACGCGCCGCCGTCGCCTACGCGGTGCGCCGGGACGTGGTGGTGGTGGCCGCCGCCGGGAACCTGCACGACAACGGCGATCCCCGGCCCTATCCGGCGGCGTACGAGGGGGTGCTCGGCGTCGGTGCGATCGGGCGGGACGGGACGCGGTCCGCGTTCTCCCAGACCGGCTCGTACGTGGACGTGGTCGCCCCGGGTAGCGAGGTGCTGATGGCGGCGCCCCGGGCGGGACACCAGCGGGCGGAGGGGACCAGCTACGCCACCCCGTTCGTGTCGGGCACCGCGGCGTTGCTACGCCAGTACCGGCCCGGGCTGAGCGCCGACGAGGTGGCCGGACGCATCATGGCCGCCGCCGACCCCGCACCGGGCCGGGACGCGGGCTACGGCGCGGGGGTGCTGAACCCGTACCGGGCGGTGACCGAGTCGGCCGGCGCGGCGGGTCCCCGTAGCCGGCCGGGTGCGGTGCTTCCCGCCGACCGTCCCGATCCGGCCGCCCTCGCCCGCCAGTCGCGCCGGGACACGGCCCGGGATCGGGCGCTGCCGGCCGCCGCCGTCGCGGGCGGGGCGGTGGCACTCGTCGCGGCGCTCGCCCTGGTGCTGCCGCGCGGCGCGCGCAGGCGATGGCGGGCGGCCGACCCGGCCGGGACGGCGGCGCCGAGATGACCGCCGGTCACAGACGCAGCCGCGCGGCCCGGGTCACCTGCCCGGGCCGCGCGGCGTCGGTTCACTGGAACAGGTTGGCGTTGCGCTTCTCGGTGTCGAGGTAGTCGGCCGCGGAGTCCTCCACCGCGAGCTTGATGTCGCGCAGCATCGCCTGGAGATCCTGCGAGGCGGCCCGCCACCGGGACTGCCGCACCTCGTACGCCTCGCGGGCCTCGCCGTTCCAGCTCGCCACCAGCGGGGCGGCGTCGCGTTCGAGCTGACCGAGCTGGCTCTCCAGTGTGGACAGCGCCCGTTGGATGTCGGCGCCGGCCTGTTGCAGGGCGGCGAAGTTGACGACCAGCACACCGTGCTCCATGAGTCGATCCTTCCGGTTGTCAGAGGGGCAGCTGGATGCCGCGGTTGGTGCCCGCCACCCGGCCGGCGGCCTCGGTGTCGGAGACGTCGTACTGCCGGCCGGCGGTGCGGATCGCGGTGGCCGTCTCGCGCAGCGCTCGCTGAAGGGTGGCCTGATCCTGTGCCCACTGCTGCTTGACCTGCGCGAACGAGCGCCCGCCGGCACCCCGCCAGGCCTGTTGCAGCACCTCCAGCTCGGCCATCAGGCCGCTGAGCATGGTCTGGAGCGACTGGTCGACCTGCTCGAACTTCGCGGCGGTCTGCTGCATCACCGCGGCTTCTGCCTGGGTCTGGGACATCCCGGACGTCACCTCGTCTCCTCGGTCGTGGCTGGCCAGCGTGTGACCACCGTGGACTCGTCGGCGGCGCCCGGGGCCGGTGGAGGGGAAGCCTGGCGGCGGCGGGCACGCATCTCGACGATTTCGTCGCTGACGGTAGCCGTCCGACTCCGGTTCTGCCACCCCTGCGGGCTCCCCTGTGGACAACCGGCCCACTACGATGAGCCACGACAGCGTCACGCGGAGGTCCGGCGAGGAGGTGCGGTGACCGCGAGCACGTCCGAGCGGCACGCGTCCGCCCCGGTCCGAACACCACAGTGGACGACCCGTCCGGCAGCCCGACTGCGCGCCGGCCAGATCGTGGCGACCCAGGTGGCAGCGGCGGTGGTGATCGCGGCCGCCGGGCGGGGCGTGGTGCCGACGGCCGTCGCGCTGCTGTCGGCCGCGCTGCTGCTGCCGGCCGCGTGGGTGCGGGTGCGGGGCCGATGGCTGCACGAGTGGCTCTCCACCGCCGCCGCGTACCTGACCCGGCGCCGCGCCCTGCCACCGGCAGCCGATCCGGTGGCGCTGCTGGAACTGCTCCGGCCGGGTTCGGTGATCGGGGCGACGGAGGCGTCCGGCGGCGCCGCCGTGCTGCACGACGCCGCCGGCCTGACCGCGCTGCTGGAGCTGGGCGACCCGGACGACCTGCTCGGCGAGCACGCCCGCGAGCTGCCGACGCCGTTCGACCTGCTGCCCCCGGCCGGTCCGGACGCCCCCGCGATCCGACTGCAACTGGTGTTCTCGTCGTCGCCCGCACCCGCGCCCGCGATCGCCGGCGGCCCGGCCGGGACGTCGTACCGCCAGCTCACCGACGGGCGGGTGGCCGGGCGGGCACGCGTGGTGCTGGCCGTCCAGGTGCTGCGCGCCGACGGCCGGCCGGACGAGGACCTGTTGCGTACGCTGTCCGGCACCCTGCGGCGGCTGGTCCGCCGGCTCGGCCCGCTCACCGCCCGGCCGCTGGGCGGCGACGCGGCGTTGCGGGTGATCGCCGAGCTGGCCCATCACGAGCCCGGCGCACCGGTGCGGGAGACCTGGCCACTGCTCACCGTGGGTGGCTTGACGCAGGCCACCTGGCGGTTGCGCCGGTGGCCGGATCCGCACGGCGAGGCGGCTCGCGGGCTGGTCGGGCGACTGCTCGCGCTGCCCGCCACCGCCACCACCGTCGCGCTCACCGTCGGTCCGCGCACCGGCCCGGCACCGGTCCCGGCCGAGCTGGCGGTACGGGTGGCTGCCGGGAGCCCGGCCGAGTTGTCGGCCGCGGAACGCACGCTGCGCCGGGTCACCGGGGACGTCGGCGGTGAGCTGCGCCGGCTCGACGGTGAGCACCTGGCCGGGCTGGCCGCCACGCTGCCGTTGGCGGCCTCTGCGGGGGTCATCCCGGCGGCCGGGTCGCCTCCGCCCGCACTGGACCTGCCCTCGGCCGCCGCCGGGCTGATGGTGGGCGCCAACCGGCACGGCACCGCGCTCACCGTGCGGCTGTTCCGGCCGGCCCCGACCCGGGTGCTGCTCGTCGGCGGCGTGCCCGCGGCGCAGCTTCTCCTGCTGCGGGCGCTGGCGCTCGGCGCGCGCGTGGTGGTGCAGACCGGCCGTCCCCGGTTCTGGGAGCCGTTCGCGCGCGGCGTCGGGACGCTCGGTGGTGGCGTACCGCTGCTTCCACCGGGGCGCCCGATCGGCGGCGCCCCCGGCTCGCCGCTGCACCCGCTGCTGGTGGTGGTGGACGCCGGCCCGGTGCCGCCGGAGGCCGGTCCAGCCGCTGCCTGGCAGTCGGTCCTGGTGGTGCGCGACGAGCTGACGCCGGCCGACGCGCCCGCGTTGGCCCGCGCGGACCTGGCCGTCCTCCAGCCGCTCGACCCGGACGAGGCCGCGTTGGCGGGCGCGGCGCTGGGTCTGGGCGGCTCCGCCGAGTGGCTGACCCGGATCCGCGACGACATGGTGGCGGTGGTCAACCGGCGGGCCCTGCGCTGGGCGCTGCTCTCGCCCACACCCGTCGAGTCGCAACTCGTCGGCCGTCCGGCCCGGCACTGAGGCACCGGCCCGGCAGGCGGCGGCCCGGTGCGCCCGCACAGCCCAGCAGGTCGGCAGGCCCGGCAGGCCCCGGCATGGCAGCTTCCCCTGGTGGTACGGCCGTGGCACGATCCCGGCCATGGATTTCCTGAAGGGTCTTCTGATTCGCGTTGGCTCGACGGCCGTGGCGTTCTGGCTCGCCACGCTGATCATCCCCGGCATCTCGCTCGACTCCGGCTCGACCGTCGAGACGGTGATCACGCTGGTGCTCGTCGCGGTCATCTTCGGCGTGGTGAACGCGGTGCTCCAGCCGATCATCAAGACCGTGGGGTGCGGCTTCTACCTGCTGACCCTCGGTTTGATCGCGCTCGTGGTGAACGGCCTGCTCTTCCTGCTCACCAGCTGGATCGCCGGTGAGGCCGGACTGCCGTTCCACGTGGACGGGTTCTGGCCGGAGGCGGTACTGGGCGCGCTGTTCGTCGGCATCGTCACCTGGATCCTCGGCGCGGTCCTCGACCGCGACTGACGCCGGCCCCCGGCCGGTCACGCCGGCCGGGGCCACCAGGCCAGCAGGAGGGAATTGGCTGGCGTGCGGGCCGGGTCGCGGTACTAGCCTCGGCCGGGTGTTCACCCTGACCCGCGCGGACGGCTACGAGATCAGCACCGACCCGGACCGGCTCGACCTGGACCGGGTGCACGTCTGGCTCTCCACCGACGCGTACTGGGCGCTGGGGCGGGAGCGGGAGACGGTGGCACGCGCGTTCGCCGGCTCGATCGGCTTCGGCGTCTACCGGCCGGGTGACGGCGCTCAGGTGGCTGTCGCCCGCGTGGTCACCGACCGGGCCACGTTCGCCTGGCTCTGCGACGTGTACGTGGACCCGGCCGAGCGGGGTCGCGGGCTGGGATCCTGGCTGGCCGGCGCGGTCCGCGACCACCTGGCCGAGCTGGGCGTACGCCGGATCCTGCTGGCCACTCTCGACGCGCACGGGGTCTACGCGAAGGTCGGCTTCCGGCCGGTCGGGACGGATCGGTGGATGGAGCTGGATCAGCGGGTGACGCCGGTCACCGATAAGGACCAGTCGGGCGGCCCGCCACTTACGGTGGAGCCGTGAACCAGCTCCGGCTCGGCTACCTGTACGGCGTCGGCGCGTACCTGATCTGGGGTTTCTTCCCGATCTACCTGAAGCTGCTGCGCCCGGCCGGGCCGGTGGAGATCCTCGCGCACCGGATCCTCTGGTCGGTGGCGTTCGTGGCGCTGCTGCTGGCCGCCACGCGGCACGTCCGCTTCCTGCGCAAGCTGGCCCGGCGGCGACGCGCGCTCGCCGGCATCGGGCTGGCCGCCGCGCTGATCGCCGTCAACTGGGGCACGTACATCTACGGCGTGAACTCCGACCGGGTGGTGGAGACGGCGCTCGGCTACTTCATCAACCCGCTGGTGTCGGTGCTGTTCGGCGTCCTGGTGCTGCGGGAACGGCTGCGCCGGGCGCAGTGGGCGGCACTGGGTGTCGGCGCGCTGGCGGTGGCGGTGCTCACCGTCGACTACGGCCGGCTGCCCTGGCTGGCGCTCACCCTGGCGTTCAGCTTCGCCGGGTACGGGCTGGTCAAGAAGCGGCTCGCGCTGCCCGCCACGGAGGGGCTGTTCGTCGAGTCGGCGGTGCTGGCGCTGCCCGCGCTGGCCTACCTTGGGTGGCTGTCGGCGCGCGGCGACTCGACGTTCGGGCACGTCTCGGCCGGGCACACCGCGCTGCTGGTGCTCGCCGGCGCCGCCACCGCGATCCCGTTGCTGCTCTTCGCCGGGGCGGCGAACAGGCTGCCGCTGTCCACTGTCGGCATGTTGCAGTACCTCGCGCCGATCCTCCAGCTCGGCTGCGGCGTGCTGATCTTCCACGAGCCGATGCCACCGGCCCGGCTGGCCGGCTTCGCCCTGGTCTGGCTCGCCCTGGTGGTCTTCACCGCCGACGCCCTGCGCCACTCCCACCGCACCCGCCAGGCCGCCCGCACCGCGTCCCCCACCCCCACCCCGTCCCGCTGATCTTGCACTTTCCGCCCCGGCAAAGCGGGCGAAAGACCCACACCGGGGGCCGAAACCGCAAGATCGACGAGGCGGGAGAGGGCGGGCGGCGGCCGAGGGTCAGCGGAGGTCGTAGGCGAGGACAGGGGAATCGGTGCCTCGGAGCAGCTCCAGGCGGACCAGCTCGCCCTTGGTGAAGCGGGTGACGCCGGAGAAGCGCAGGTCGTCGCCGGGGGCGGCGAGCCACGAGCCGATCTGCTCCGTCGCGCCGTCCGGACCGTGCGCCACCAGCCGGAACGTGTACGCCTCCCGGTGCCCGGCCCGCCTGTCGTACCCGCAGTGCATGGTGACCTCGGTGCCCCACGGCGTCTCGGTCAGCCCCACCTCGGCGTGCACCGGCACCGTCCCGGCCACCGGCCGCATGGAGGCCAGCGCCACCGGCGGCTCGGCCGGGCCGCCCGGCGACTGCACGATCCCCACCCCGACGCCGGCCAGCACCGCGAGCGCGGCGGCGGCGAGCGCTGTCAGCGCGTACCGTCGGCGGGAGCGCGACCGCTCACGGCGCTTGCGCTCGCGCGCGGCGTCGAGCAGCGCGGGCACCCGCGACGTCTCCGGTCCGACCTCCAGGAACTGCTCCAACCCGGCCGGGTCGAGCCGGCCCAGCAGGCCGGGCAGCACGGCGATCTCGGCCACCGCCTCCCGGCACTGCGCGCAGCCGGCCAGGTGGCGCTCGTAGGCGACCCGGTCCGCCGGGGCGAGGGCGCCGAGCACGTACGCCCCGTCGTCGTGTGCGAACTCGCAGCGTGTCATCCGGTCACCCCCATCTCGGCCAGCGCCAACCGTAGTGAGCGCAGCGCGTAGTGGGTACGCGACTTCACCGTCCCCGGTGGTACGCCCAGCCGCGCCGCCGCCTCGGCCACCGAACGCCCCTGGTAGAAGCACTCGACCAGCACCTCCCGGTGGGTCGGGCTGAGCCGGTTGAGCGCCTCGGCGACGGTCCACGCCTCCACCGCGCGCTCGGTCTCGTCGACAGTCTCGGCGGTCTCGGGCAGCTCGTCCGTGTAGACCTCGCCGACCCGGGCCGAGCGTCGCCGCCAGGCGTCGATGGCCAGGTTCCGCGCGGTGGTGAACAGCCAGGCGCGTACCGAGCCGCGTCGCGGGTCCAGCGACTCGGGGTGCCGCCAGGCGCGCAGCAGCGTCTCCTGCACCAGGTCCTCGGCCCGGGGCCGATCGCCGTTGACCAGCCGCAGGGCGTGCGCGTACAGCGCGTCGGCGTGCTCGTCGTGCAGCGCGCGCAGCAGTTGGGCGTCGTGGTCGCTGATGGCGGTACCTCGCTTCCGGCGGCGGGAAACCGGGCGATGCGTTCGTCCTTCCATACGTGCCGTGACGCCGAACGGTTCATCCGCAGGTCAGGGCGGAGCTGTTCACGTCCGGTTCAGATTCGGGCCGATCCCCGCTCACCGGGCCCTGGCAGCGTCCGGCGGGTAAGCGCCCGGGCCGTCTCGCCCGGGCGCCTTCCCCGACATCCGATCAGGAGGCTCCACCCCATGAGCGACCGGCCTCGCCTGCTTCCGCTGCTGGGCGGCACCCGCCACGGCAGCCGCGACGCGATGACCTGCCTGTACCGGTGCGGCAACGCGTGCGACCACCCGGTGCCGAACCCGACCGACAACCCGTACTTCGGCGACGTGGTCGGCACCGAGATCTCCCGGCGCGGCGTGGTCCGGGCCGGCGCGGTCGGCGCGCTGGTGCTCGGCTTCGGTGGCGCCGCCGCCGGCGCGCTCGCCGGCGCCGCCCCGGCCGCCGCCGCTCCCGCCGCCCCGCCCGCCCCCGGCGGCGACGTCGCCGTCACCGGCGCCGGCCACCCGGGCAGCGGCGCGCTGACGTTCAAGCCGATCCCGCCGAACAAGCTCGACACCCTCGTCGTGCCGAACGGGTACGACCACTCCGTCGTGATCCGCTGGGGTGACGAGGTCGTCCCCGGCGCGCCCGCGTTCAACCTGGGCCGGCAGACCGCCGCCGCCCAGTCCAAGCAGTTCGGCTACAACAACGACTTCGTCGGCGTGCTGCCGATCGACCGTCGGCGGGCACTGCTCGTGGTCAACCACGAGTACACGAACGAGGACCTGATGTTCCCCGGCTTCACCAGCCAGGACGCGCTCACGGTGGAGCAGGTGCGGGTCGCGATGGCCGCGCACGGCATGTCCGTGGTCGAGCTGGAGCGGGTGGAGAACACCGGGCAGTGGCAGCCGGTACGGCGCGGGCGGCGCGAGTACAACCGCCGGGTCACCGCGCTGGCGACGAAGTTCGAGCTGACCGGCCCGGCCGCCGGGTCGGCGTGGCTGCGTACCGCCGCCGACCCGAAGGGCCGGACGGTCATCGGCACGCTCAACAACTGCGCCGGTGGCGTCACCCCGTGGGGCACTGTGCTCTCCGGCGAGGAGAACTTCAACCAGTACTTCGTCGGCGGCGACGGCGCGCCGGAGGAGCAGAAGCCGAAGCTGACCCGCTACGGCATCCCGACGGACGTACGCCACCCCGGCGGCAGCCGCGAGTGGGAGCGGGCGGACGAGCGCTTCGACCTGGCCAAGCACCCCAACGAGGCGAACCGGTTCGGCTGGATCGTCGAGATCGACCCGTTCGACCCGCAGTCCAAGCCGCGCAAGCACACCGCGCTGGGCCGGTTCAAGCACGAGGGCGCCAACGTCATCGTGGCGCGCAACGGCCGGGTGGTCGCGTACATGGGCGACGACGAGCGCTTCGACTACCTCTACAAGTTCGTCTCGGACAAGAAGTTCATGCCGGGGAAGTCAGCGGTGGCCCGGCGGCACAACCTGACGCTGCTGGAGTCCGGCACGCTCTACGTCGCCAAGATCGAGGGGGACAGCCCGGCCGCCGAGATCGACGGTTCCGGCACGCTTCCGGCCGACGGCGGCTTCGGCGGCCGGGGCCGCTGGATCAAGCTGGTCAGCGGCAACCGCTCGTACGTCGAGGGCATGACCGCCCCGGACGTGCTCACCTTCACCCGGCTGGCCGGCGACAAGGTCGGCGCGACCAAGATGGACCGCCCGGAGGACGTCGAGCCGAGCCTGCTCACCGGCAAGGTGTACGTGGCGCTGACGAACAACAGCGACCGGGGCAAGGCCGGCAAGGCGCCGGCCGACGAGGCGAACCCGCGCAACAGCAACCGGCACGGTCAGATCCTGGAGCTGGTCGAGGAGCGCGGCGACAACACCGCCGAGACCTTCTCCTGGTCGCTGCCGATCGTCTGCGGCGACCCGGCCGACGCCTCCACCTACTTCGCCGGGTACGACAAGACCAGGGTCTCCCCGATCTCCTGCCCGGACAACGTCGCCTTCGACGCCACCGGCAACCTGTGGATCTCCACCGACGGCAACGCGCTGGGCAGCAACGACGGCCTGTTCGCCACCGCCGTCGAGGGTCCGGAGCGCGGCCACCTGAAGCAGTTCCTCACCGTGCCGCTGGGCGCGGAGACCTGCGGCCCGTTCATCACCGGTGACAACCGCTCGGTCTTCGTCGCCGTGCAGCACCCGGGCGAGGTCACCGGCGCGTCGGTGGAGAACCCGGCCTCCACCTGGCCGGACGGCGACTTCGCCAAGCCCGGCGTGGTGGTCACCTGGCGTCTGGACGGCGGCCCGATCGGTAGCTGACCCACCCCTGGAGCGGTCCGGCGCTGGACCGCTCCGCGCGGGGCCGTCGACCCACCAGGTCGGCGGCCCCTCGTCAGTTCGCGGCCCCTCGCCAGTCCGCCCCTCGTCGGTTCGCCGCCGCTCGTCAGTTCTCCGAGGCGATCCCGTCGGCGATGGCCCGCGCGGCGGTGAGCAGCTTGGCGCGGACCACCCGGGCCGAGGTCATCATCTCCCCGGCCGGCAGCGCGCACGCCAGCACCACCCGGCGCTCGATGTCCTTGTCCGGGGCGACGAGCACCGCGGCACACGCCACGCCCTGCCGGAACTGCCCGAGTTCCAACTGCATGCCGCGCCGGTCACCGGCGGCCAGGTCCGCCTCGAACGCCTCGACGCTGGTGAGGGTGGCGTTCGTGAACGGGCGCATGCCGTACTCGCGCAGGTAGCGGAAGCGCTGTTCGCTGGTGAGCGTGGCGAGCAGGCTCTTGCCGAGCGCGGTGGCGTGCGCGCCCTCGTCGAACCCGGGCACCAGGTCTTCCAGGTAGGGCGAGCGCGGCCCCTCGGCGGACGCGGTCACCGCCACCTGGCCGCCGACGAAACGGCCGAGGTAGTGGCTCCAGCCGGTGTCCGACGCCGCGCGACGCAGCGCCTCACCCACCGCCGGTGGCCCCCGGAACGCGGTGACCAGCTCGCGGTAGCGGTCGGCCACCTCCAACCCCACGATGTACGTCCCGTCCTCGCGCCGGATCACGTAGCCCTCGTAGGCGAGCGTGCGCACCAGGTGGTAGGTGGTGGCGACGGTCAGCTCGCAGCGCCGGGCGATCTGCTTCACGGTGAGCCCTCTCGGCGCACGGCCGACCGATTCGAGCACGCGAAGCGCGCGGGAGACGCTACGGATCAGGTCCGAAGGTTCCGCCAAGGGGTCGCGCACAACCACCTCCGCCGCCGGGGACTTACACCATATGAAAAACCGGCCGAGTGCGAAATGCCTGTTCGGATGGAGGATGCCAGAAGACCGGACACAGACGGTACGCCCACCGACACGATGAGCAGCCAAAACGCGCGGGCGTAAGGTGTGCTCGCGATGACTGAAACAGTTTCGCGAGCCACCCCTCCGACGTCCCGGCGCGCGGTCACGGTCGGCGCGGGTGCCACCCTCACCACGATCGTGTGCGTCCTGCCGGTGTTCCTGGTCGGCGGGCTCGCCGTACAGCTCGCGGACGAACTCCGCTTCAGCCCGGCCGGGCTGGGTCTCGCCGTCTCGGTCTACTTCGGCGTGAGCGCGCTCGCCTCGGTGCCCTCCGGCGCCCTGGTCGAGCGCTTCGGCCCGGCCCCGGTCGCCCGGGCCGCCGTCGTGCTCTCCGCCGCCTCGCTGCTCGCCGTGGCCGGGCTGGCCCGTTCGTACCCGGTCCTGGTGGCGCTGCTGGCCCTGAGCGCCGCCGCCAACGCCCTCGGGCAGCTCGCCAGCAACGCCGCGCTGGCCGAGCACGTGCCCGCCAGCCGGCAGGGCCTCTCGTTCGGCGTGAAGCAGGCCGCCGTACCGGCCGCCACGTTGCTGGCCGGTCTTGCGGTCCCCACTGTCGCGCTCACGGCCGGCTGGCGCTGGGCCTTCGTGGCGGCCGCCGTGGCCGCGCTGGCCGCGCTGCCGGCCGTACCCCGGGCCGGACGGGACCGGCGGGCCGGGACCGCCTCCGGTCGCCGTCCCGGCGGCAGAGGCCCGCTCGTGGTGATCGGACTGGCCGCGACGCTCGCGGCGGCCGCCGCGAACGCGCTCGGCACGTTCCTCGTCGACTCGGCTGCGGCGCGTGGGCTCTCCCCCGGTCTGGCGGGCCTGACGCTGACGCTGGGGAGCGTGGTGTGCGTGCTCGCCCGGGTGGGCTTCGGCTGGCTGGCCGACCGGCGCACCAGCGGGCACGTCGGGCTGATCGCCGGGATGCTGCTGACCGGCTCGGCCGGCCTGATCCTGCTCGCGGTGACCGGCTCGGCGCCGCTGGTCGCGGGCGTGGTGCTCGGCTTCGGGCTCGGCTGGGCATGGCCGGGGCTGATGAACTTCGCCGTGGTCCGGCTCCACCCGCAGGCGCCGGCCGCCGCCACCTCGATCACCCAGACCGGGGTGTACGCGGGCGGCTGCCTGGGTCCGCTCGGCCTGGGCGCGCTGGCCGGCGCGGCCGGCTACCCGGCGATGTGGCTGACGGCGGCTACGGCGATGCTCGTGGCCGCCGTCCTGATGCTGCTCGGCGCCCGCCTCCTACGCCCCACTGCCACCCTCGCCTGACCGCCCACGCCCTCGCGCCCGACCCGCTCGACCCGCCCCGGCTCGCCCCCTCGGCGTGGCGATCATGAAGTTGGCGGCGCGACACGCCGGGCACGCGGCAGCCAACCTCATGATCGACGAGGCCGGAGCGTGGCAGGCCAGGGCGGCGGGGTGGCCGGGTGAGGGTGGGTGGGCGCGACGGGGATCAGCTGGTGCGGTCGGCGATGTAGTCGCAGAGCGACTCCAGCGCGCGGCGGGCCGGCCCCTCGGGGAGCGGAGCCAGCCGGGCGCGTGCGTCCTCGGCGTAGCTGCGCACCGTCTCCCGGGCGCGCTTGAGCGCCGGGGACTCCCGCAGCAGTCCGAGCGCCTCGGCGTGCAACGCGTCGTCCACCAGCGGGCCGGTGGACAGGATCTCGCGCAGCCGTACGCTCGCCGCGTCCGCGTCGTCGGCGGCCAGCGCGTACAGCACCGGCAGGGTGGGCACACCCTCGCGCAGGTCGGTGCCGGGGGTCTTGCCGGACTGGACCGACTCGCTGGCGATGTCCAGCAGGTCGTCGGAGAGCTGGAACGCGACGCCGATAATCTCGCCGTACCCGGCCAGGGCCTCGATGTGCTCGGGCGACGCGCCGCCGAACATGCCGCCGAAGCGGGCCGACGTGGCGATCAGCGAGCCGGTCTTCTCGGCGATCACGTGCAGGTAGTGCGCGACCGGGTCGGTGTCGCGCGGGCCGACAGTCTCGGCGATCTGGCCGTGCACCAGCCGGGCGAACGTGCGCGCCTGCAGGCGTACCGCCTCGGGGCCCAGGTCGGCGGCGATGTCCGCGGCCCGGGCGAAGAGGTAGTCGCCGACCAGGATGGCGACCGAGTTGGTCCAGCGGGAGTTGGCGCTCGGGGCGCCACGCCGCACTGCGGCCTCGTCCATCACGTCGTCGTGGTAGAGCGTCGCCAGGTGGGTGAGCTCCATCACCACGGCGGCGGGTACGACCTGGGGTGCGTCCGGCTCGCCGAACTGGGCGCCGAGCGCCACCAGCAGCGGACGGAACCGCTTGCCGCCGGCCTCCACCAGGTGCCGGGACGCCTCTGTCACCAGCGGATCGGCGCTCGCCACGCTCTCCCGCAGGCTCGACTCGACCCGGTCGAGCACGCCCAGCACGGAGGCTTCGACGCGCGGGTCGGCGAGGTGCAGGCCGAGCGCGCCGAACTGACCTGAACGCTCGCCAGCCGGGTTCGCCACGTCCTCAACCATGCCACACCCGTTCGACCTGCTCGTCGACGGGGATACGCCGAGGGCCGGCACGCCACGGCATACCGGCCCCCGGTGTGATCACCTCTGTCATCTGACGAATTCGGCGGCACCGGTCGTCAGGTCGAGCAGCGGGCCGGGCACCACGCCCAGCGCCAGCGTGGCCACCACGCCGATGACCAGGGCGGCCGAGGTGAGCGCACCCGGCACGGTCACCGTGGGGGTGGACTCGCCCGGCTCGGACAGCCACATCATCACCACGACCCGCAGGTACGGGAACGCCAGCACCATGCTGGTCAGCACACCCGCGATCACCAACCACGCCTGGCCCGCCTCCAGGGCCGGACCGAAGACCGCGAACTTGCTGGTGAAACCGCTGGTCAGCGGGATACCGGCGAAGGCCAGCAGGATGAACGTGAAGATCGCCGCGAAGAACGGCGAGCGGCGGCCCAGCCCGGCCCAGCGGGACAGGTGGGTGGCCTCCCCGTCGGCGTCGCGCACCAGCGTCACCACGGCGAACGCGGCGAGCACCGAGAAGCCGTACGCGGCCAGGTAGAACATGGTGCCGGAGAGCCCTTCGCGGCTCGGCGCCAGCACACCGACGAGCAGGTAGCCGGCGTTCGCGATCGACGAGTACGCCAGCAGGCGCTTGATGTCGGTCTGGGTGACCGCCAGCACGGCGCCGACCAGCATGGTCAGCACCGCGATCGCGCCGAGCACCGGGGTGAAGTCCCAGGAGGCCCCGCCGAACGCCACGTGGAAGACGCGCAGCAGCGCGCCGAACGCGGCGACCTTGGTGCAGGCCGCCATGAAGCCGGTGACCGGGGTCGGTGCGCCCTGGTAGACGTCCGGCGTCCAGACGTGGAACGGCGCGGCGGCGGCCTTGAACAGCAGGCCGATGGCGAGCAGCGCCATGCCGGCGAACAGCAGCACCGGGCTGGACGGGGAGTCGGTGACCGCGGCGTGCACGGTGGCGAAGTCGACGCCCGCCGTACGGCCCGGGATCCCGGAGGTGAAGCCGTAGATCAGGGCCACACCGAACAGGAAGAACGCCGATGCGTACGCGCCGAGCATGAAGTACTTCAGCGCCGCCTCCTGGCTCAGCAGACGCCGGCGGCGGGCCAGCGCGCAGAGCAGGTAGAGCGGCAGCGAGAAGACCTCCAGCGCGACGAACATGGTCAGCAGGTCGTTCGCCGCCACGAAGATCAGCATGCCGCCGATCGCGAACGACATCAGCGGGTAGACCTCGGTGGCGCCACCGACGCCCTCGGCCTGCCGCCGGTCCTCCGCCGACTCGGCGGTGACCGCTGCGTGCGCCACGAACGCGCCGCCCCGCTCCACGGTGCGCTCGCCGACGAGCAGCAGCGCCATCACCGCGAGCACCAGGATGGCGCCCTGGAGGAACAGCGTCGGGCCGTCGATCGCGATGGCACCGCCGATGGTGATCAGCCGGTCGTCGGAGTTCAGGATCACCATGACGATCGCGGCGAGCATCGCCACCAGGGCGAGCCCGAGCTGCACCGCGTTGCGCAGGCGACGCGGCACGAACGCCTCGACCAGGACCCCGAGCAGCGCCGCGCCCAGCATGATCAGGATGGGAGCGAGTGCCGCGTAGTCGATCGACGGCAGCCTCAGTTCACTCACTTCGCAGCCTCCTGGACGCTGCCGACCTCAGGGGCGGGATCGGACTTGCCGACGTCCTGCATGGTCGCCTGGACGGCGGGGTTGATGACATCGGTGACCGGCTTCGGATAGAAGCCGAGCAGCACGATCAGCGCGATCAGCGGCGCGACGACCACCTTCTCGCGCAGGGTGAGGTCACGTCGCATGCCCTCGACCTCGGTCAGCGCCGGGTTCAGGGTGCCCTGCGTGGTGCGCTGCACCATCCACAGCACGTACGCCGCCGCCAGGATGATGCCGAGCGTGGCGATCACCGCGACCGGCTTGTTGACCGTGAACGTGCCGATCAGCACCAGGAACTCGGAGACGAACGGCGCGGTACCGGGCAGCGCCAGCGAGGCCAGACCGGCGAAGAACAGCACCCCGGCGAGCACCGGCACCAGCTTGCCGGCGCCGCCGAAGTCGCTGATCAGCGCCGATCCGCGCCGGGCGATCAGCATGCCGACCACCAGGAACAGCAGGCCGGTGGCCAGGCCGTGGTTGAGCATGTAGAGCACCGCGCCGGTGCCGGCCTGGGTGGTGAACGCGAAGATGCCGACACCGATGAACCCGAAGTGCGCGATCGAGGTGTACGACACCAGGCGCTTCAGGTCGTTCTGGCCGACCGCCAGCAGCGCGGCGTAGATGATGCCGATGACGCCCAGCGCCAGCGCCCACGGTGCGAACCACCGCGACGCCTCCGGGAACAGCGGGAGGCAGTAGCGCAGGATGCCGAACGTGCCGACCTTGTCCAGCACGCCGACAAGCAGCGCGGCGGCACCGGCCGGTGCCGCGCCACCGGCGTCCGGCAGCCAGGTGTGGAACGGGAAGAACGGCGCCTTGATCGCGAAGGCCACGAAGAAGCCGAGGAACAGCCAGCGGGCCGTGTCGGTGGCGAACTCCGCCTGGCTCAGCGCCTGCCAGTCGAAGGTCTTCCCGCCGACCACCCAGAGGCCGATCACCGCGGCCAGCATGAACAGACCGCCGACCAGCGAGTAGAGGAAGAACTTCACCGCCGCGTACTGCCGCTGGTGGCCGCCGTAGCTGCCGATCAGGAAGTACATCGGCACCAGCATGACCTCGAAGAACACGTAGAACAGGAAGACGTCGGCGGCGGCGAAGACGCCGATCATCGTGCATTCGAGGACGAGCAGCAGAGCGAAGTACGCGGGCACCGAACGCTTCGACGCCTCGGCGTCGTGCCAGGACGCCAGGATCACCAGCGGCACCAGGATCGCGATCAGCATCAGCATGACCAGCGCGATGCCGTCCACCTCGAAGGTGAAGTTCACGCCCCAGTTCGGGATCCACGGGTACGACTCGCGGAACTGGAACCGGTCACCACCGGCGGAGAAGGCGAACCACATCACCACCGAGAGCACCAGCACCAGCAGCGACCAGCCGAACGCCACCAGCTTGGCCAGGTCGGGACGGCTGCGCGGCAGCAGTGCCACCACCAGGGCGCCGACCAGCGGCGCCACGGTCAGCACCGAGAGGAACGGGAAGTTGGACATTATTCGGCCTTACCTCCGTCGTGACTGCGTGGCCCGCCGGCGGGGGCGGCCGCGTTGAGGTCGATCACGCCAACCACCCCGCCTGCACCGCCAGGAACGCCGCCACCACGAGCAGCGCGCCGGTCAGGATCGAGGTCGCGTACGACCGCACGAAGCCGGTCTGGAGCCGCCGGAGCCGGCCCGAGCCCCCGCCCACGGCGGCGGCCAGGCCGTTCACCAGCCCGTCCACGCCCCGGTTGTCGAGGAACACCAGCGCCCGGGTGAGGAAGATGCCCGGCTTCTCGAAGACCGCCTCGTTGAAGGCGTCCGTGTAGAGGTTGCGGCGGGCGGCGGTGACCACCACGCCGGCCGGCTGCGGCTCGGTGGCCGTACCGGAGCGGAACAGGAACCAGGCCAGCCCGGCGCCCAGCACGGTGAGCAGCAGCGACAGCGCGGTGAGCAGCCAGTGCGCCAGCACCGGCGCGTGCTCCCCGCTCTCGGCCGCGAGCCCGTTGGTGGCGGTGAGCCAGTCCGGCACCGAGGTGGCGAGCAGGAAGCCCGCGCCGACCGAGCCGACCGCCAGCAGGATCAGCGGGATGGTCATCAGCTTCGGCGACTCGTGCGGGTGCTCGATGTCCTCGGTCCAGCGCTTCGGACCGTGGAACGTGAGCACGAACAGCCGCGTCATGTAGAACGCGGTGAGCCCGGCGCCGAGCAGCGCGGCCAGCCCGAACAGCCAGGCCGTCCAGCCCTCCCGCTCGAACGCGGCCACGATGATCGGCTCCTTCGAGAAGTAGCCGGAGAACGGGAACATGCCGATGATGGCGAGCCAGCCCATCATGAACGTCAGCCAGGTGACCTTCATGTACTTGGACAGCCCGCCGAAGCGGCGGATGTCCACCTGGTCGTTCATGCCGTGCATGACCGAGCCGGCGCCGAGGAACATGTTGGCCTTGAAGAAGCCGTGCGCCAGCAGGTGCACGATGGCGAGCGCGTACGCGCCGCCGCCGAGACCGACGCCGAGGAACATGTAACCGATCTGGCTCACCGTCGACCAGGCCAGCACGCGCTTGATGTCGTCCTTGGCCGCGCCGATGATGCAGCCCATCAGCAGGGTGAGCGCGCCGACGCTGACCACCACGAGCTGGAGCGTCTCGTTGGCCGAGAAGATCGCGTTGGAGCGGGCGATCAGGTAGACGCCCGCGGTGACCATGGTGGCCGCGTGGATGAGCGCGGACACCGGGGTCGGGCCCTCCATCGCGTCCGGCAACCACGCCTGGAGCGGGAACTGACCGGACTTGCCGGCCGCGCCGAGCAGGAGCAGCAGGCCGAGCACCAGCACGGTGGTCGAGGTCATCGAGCCGACCCCGTTGAACACCTCGTCGTACTGGGTGGTGCCGAGCATGGCGAACATGATGAAGATGCCGATGGCCAGGCCGGCGTCGCCGACCCGGTTCATCAGGAAGGCCTTCTTGCCGGCGGTGGCCGCGCTGGGCCGGCCGTACCAGAAGGAGATCAGCAGGTACGACGCCAGGCCGACGCCCTCCCAGCCGAAGTAGAGCATCACGTAGTTGTTGCCGAGCACCAGCAGGAGCATGGCGGCGACGAACAGGTTGAAGTACGCGAAGAACAGCCGCCGGCCCTTGTCGTGCGCCATGTACTCCACGGCGTAGAGGTGGATCAGGAAGCCCACCCCGGTGATCAGCAGGACGAAGACCGCGGCCAGCGGGTCGAAGAGCAGACCGAAGTCCACCTTCAGGTTGCCGACCGCCATGAAGTCCCAGAGGCTCAGCTCGACCTGCTTGTTCTCCAAGCCGCGGAGCTGGAAGAAGTAGGTCAGCCCGAGCACGAAGGCGGCGCCGATGGCGCCCACGCCGAGCCAGTGGCCCCAGCGGTCGGCCCGCTTGCCGAGCAGCAGCAGGATCGCCGCGCTGACCAGCGGGATCGCCACCAGCAGCCAGACACTGCCCAGCATCCCGTCCGCCGTGGCGAAGGTGACGGCTTCGGCTGGCTCAGACTGGGCGATCGTCAGAATCTGTTCCACCACGAGCCCCTCAGTACTTCAGCAGGTTGGCGTCGTCGACGCTGGCCGAGCGCCGGGTCCGGAAGATCGCCATGATGATCGCGAGCCCGACCACGACCTCGGCCGCCGCGACCACCATCACGAAGAACGCCATGATCTGGCCGTTCAGGTCGCCGTTGATCCGGCTGAACGTGACCAGGGTCAGGTTGGCCGCGTTGAGCATCAGCTCGATGCACATGAACAGCACGATCGCGTTGCGCCGGACCAGCACGCCCACGGCGCCGATGGTGAACAGCACCGCCGCGAGGATGAGGTAGTAGTCCGGGGTCATTTGTCAGTCCCCTTCGGTGCGGTCTCCTCGGCCGTCAGCTCGCGCACCGGCAGGATCTCCGGGATGCTGCGGTCGGTCAGCCGGCCGTCGGGCAGACGGGCCGGGGTGGCCACCGAGGAGGACGTGGCGTAGACACCCGGGCCGGGCTTCGGTCCGGGGTAGTTGCCGGGGCGGAACCGCGCCTTCATGGTGGCGATCTGGTCCATCCGGTCCGCCTTGCGCCGCTCCACGTGCGCCAGCACCATCGCGCCGATGGCGGCGGTGATCAGCAGCGCCGAGGTCAGCTCGAAGGCGAAGACGTACTTGGTGAACAGCAGCCGGGCGATGCCCTGCACGTTGCCCTCGCCGTTGGCCTGGTCGAGCCCGACCGCCTGGACGCCGTCGAGCGCGCGGTACAGGCCGGTGCCCACCAGGCCGGCGAAGCCGAGTCCGAGGACCACGGCGGCGACCCGCTGGCCGCGCAGCGTCTCGATGAGCGAGTCGGACGCGTCCCGGCCGACAAGCATCAGCACGAACAGGAACAGCATCATGATCGCGCCGGTGTAGACGATGATCTGCACCATGCCGATGAACGGCCCGGCCTGGAGCACGTAGAACACGCCCAGGCAGAGCATGGTCAGCACCAGGAAGAGCGCGGAGTGGACCGCGTTGCGGGCCCACACCATGCCGACCGCACCGAGCAGGGCCAGCGGGGCGAGGATCCAGAAGGTGACCTCCTCGCCGCCGGACACCTGGCCGGCGGCGGCGAGCACCGTAGCCGAGGTCATGCCTTGCCTCCCTTGCCCGCCGCGGCGGCGGACCGCTGCTCGGCCTGCTCGGCGCCGGGGAAGGTCACGCCCGGGTGCTCCTCGACCTGGTACCGGCCGGGGCCCATCGGCGAGCGCTCGGCGCCGGCCGAGGTGCCCGGGTTGGTGAGCGCGCCGACGTAGTAGTCCTTCTCGCTGTCGCCCAGCCGCATCGGGTGCGGCGGCTGCTCCATGCCTTCGAGCAGCGGCGCGAGCAGCTGCTCCTTGGTGAAGATCAGGTCCTGCCGGTTGTCCCGGGCCAGCTCGTACTCGTTGCTCATGGTGAGCGAACGGGTCGGGCAGGCCTCGATGCAGAGCCCGCAGAAGATGCACCGGGCGTAGTTGATCTGGTAGATGCTGGCGTACCGCTCACCCGGGGAGAAGCGCTGCTCCTCGGTGTTGTCGCCACCCTCCACGTAGATCGCGTCGGCCGGGCAGGCCCAGGCGCACAGCTCGCAGCCGATGCACTTCTCCAGCCCGTCCGGGTGCCGGTTGAGGATGTGCCGCCCGTGGTAGCGCGGCGCCGAGACCGGCGGCTTGAACGGGTAGTCGGTGGTGACGACCTTCTTGAACATGTGCGAGAAGGTGACACCGAAGCCCTTGAACGTTCCGGTGATCGCGCCCACGTCACACCTCCCTGGAGTCCGGGCCGGCGACGACGTTGGCCGGCTCCCGCTCGGCGAGCACGCGCTTGGTACGCGGGCTCGGCGGAACCTGAAGATCCATCGGCGGCAGCGGGAAGCTGCCGTACGGCCGGGTGTCCGCCTGCTCCTGGAGCGACGGCTTCGGCTCCTTCTTCCGCGACGGCCAGAAGAGCGTGATCAGCAGCAGCACGCCCGCGCCGACGGCGGTGACGAGCAGCCGGTCCCGGGTCTGCCAGTCCTCGATCGAGCGCAGCCCGGCGAGCACCATGATCCAGACCAGGTTCAGCGGCAGCAGCACCTTCCAGCCGAAGCGCATGAACTGGTCGTACCGGAGCCGCGGCAGCGTGCCGCGCAGCCAGACGAAGACGAACACCAGCATGATGACCTTGCCGAAGAACCACAGCATCGGCCACCAGCCCTCGTTGGCGCCCGACCAGATCGTGATCGGCCACGGCGCGTGCCAGCCGCCGAGGAAGAGCGTCACGGTGAACGCCGACATGGTCACCATCGCGACGTACTCGCTGAGCATGAACAGCGCGAACTTCAGCGAGCTGTACTCGGTCTGGAAACCGGCCACCAGCTCCGACTCCGCCTCGGGCAGGTCGAACGGCGCCCGGTTCGTCTCACCGACGATGGCGATGAAGAACATGATGAAGCTGGGCAGCAGCAGGATCGCGTACCAGCCCGGTGCGGCGAGGTCGAAGCCGCCGATGCTCAGCCGGGTGCCGTCGCCCTGCGCGGCGACGATCCCGCTCGTCGACATGGTGCCGGCGGTCATGAAGACCGCGACCACGCTCAGGCCCATGGTGACCTCGTACGAGACCAGCTGGGCCGCCGAGCGCAGGCCGCCGAGCAGCGGGTACGTGGAGCCACTGGCCCAGCCGCCGAGCACGATGCCGTACACGGCGAGCGAGGAGAAGGCCAGCACCACGAGCACCGCCACCGACACGTCGGTGACCTGCAGCGGCGTCCGGTGCCCGAAGATGCTCACCATCGGCCCGAACGGGATCACCGACAGCGCGGTGACCGCGCAGACCACCGAGATCACCGGAGCGAAGAAGTAGACGACCTTGTCGGCCTTGCGCGGGAGGATGTCCTCCTTGAAGGCCAGCTTCACGCCGTCGGCGAGCGTCTGGAGCAGACCGAACGGGCCGGCCTGGTTGGGGCCGGGCCGCACCGCCATGCGGCCCACGACCCGGCGCTCGAACCAGACGCCGAGCAGCGTGGCCGCCACGGCGACGACGAACGCGAACAGGATCTTGCCGAGGACCAGCCACCACGGGTCCTTGCCGAAGTCGGCAAGCGTCGGGTCCTGCGCCGCGAGGATGACGGGGTTCACTGCACCCACCTTTCGTTCCCGCCTGCGGAGACGCTCACCACGTCGCCGGACGTCGCGCCGAGGCCGCGCCGCACGGTGGAGCCGGGTGAGTTGGTCGGCAGCCAGACGACGCCGTCGGGCATCTCGGTGATCGCCGCCGGCAGCGTGATCGCGCCGCGGTCGGTCCCCACCGTGACCGGGTCACCGTCGGCCACGCCCAGCGCCTCGGCGGTGCCCTTGCCCAGCCGGACCACCGGCGGGCGGGCGGTGCCGGCGAGGTGCTCGTCGCCGTCGGTGAGGCTGCCCAGGTCGATCAACTGGTGCCAGGTCGCGAGCACCGCCTCGCCCGGTCCGGGCTCGCGCACGGCGGCCGGCTCGACCGAGGGCGCCGACGGCCGCTCGATCCGGGTGCGCGGCAGCGCGCCCAGCTCGCGCCGGATGCTCGGCACGTCGCCGGTGCCCAGCCGCACGTCGAGCTGCGCGGCGAGCGCGTCGAGGATGCGGGCGTCGGTCATCGCGCCGGTGTCCAGCACCTTCTCGAACGTGCGCAGCCGGCCCTCCCAGTCCAGGAAGCTGCCGGCCTTCTCGACCACGGGCGCGACCGGCAGGACCACGTCGGCCCGGCGGGACACCGCGCTCATCCGCAGTTCCAGGCTGACCAGGAACGGCACCGCGTCCAGTGCGGACTCGGCCAGGCGCGGATCGGCCAGGTCGGCCGGGTCGACGCCGGCCACCACCAGGGCGCCGATCTGGCCGTTCGCGGCGGCGGTGAGGATGCCGTCGGTGTCGCGGCCGGCCTGGCTCGGGATCACCCCGGCCGGGATGTCCCACGCCTCGCCCAGCTCCGCGCGCGCGGCCGGCTCGGTGACCACACGGCCGCCGGGGAGCAGGTTGGGCAGGCAGCCCGCGTCGACAGCGCCGCGGTCACCCGCGCGCCGCGGCACCCAGACCAGCCGGGCACCGGTACGCCGGGCGACGTCCGCCGCCGCCGACAGCCCGCCCGGCACCTCGGCCAGGCGCTCGCCGACGATCAGGATCGCGCCGGGCCTCCCCAGCGCCTCGGCCACAGTGGCGTGCTCGGCCAGCACGCCGGCCTCCTCGCCGGGCACCACGCGGGCCAGCTTCGCCCCGAGCTTCTCCAGGCCCCGGGTGGCGAACGGCGCGATCGCGTACACGGTGAGCTTCTTCTTCAGGTACGCCTTGCGCAGCCGCAGGAAGAGGATCGGGCACTCCTCCTCCGGCTCCAGGCCGACGAGCACCACCGCGGGCGCGTTCTCCACGTCCGTGTAGGTCACGTCGGTGACCCCGGCGACGCTGCTGGCCAGGAAGTCGGCCTCCTCGCGGGAGACCGGGCGGGCCCGGAAGTCGATGTCGTTGGTGTGCAGCGCGATACGGGCGAACTTCGCGTACGCGTAGGCGTCCTCGACGGTGAGGCGGCCGCCGGTCAGCACCGCCGTGCCGGTCGCGCCGTCGCGGGCCGCGCGCAGCCCCTCGGCGGCCCGGGTCAGCGCCTCGCTCCAGGACGCCTCGCGCAGCTCACCGGTCTTCTCGTCGCGCACCAACGGCGTGCTGATCCGGTCGAACGCGCGGGTGTACTGGAAGCCCCAGCGGCCCTTGTCGCAGTTCCACTCCTCGTTCACCGCCGGGTCGTCGCCGGCCAGCCGGCGCAGCACCTTGCCACGCCGCCAGTCGGTGCGCTGGGCGCAGCCGGCCGAGCAGTGCTCGCAGACGCTGGGCGTGGAGACCAGGTCGAACGGGCGGGCCCGGAACCGGTACTGGGCGCCGGTCAGCGCGCCCACCGGGCAGATCTGCACGGTGTTGCCGGAGAAGTACGAGTTGAACGGGACGTCACCGGCGTCGCCGTCCTCGCCGTACTCCTCGTCCCGGTAGATGTTGATCTCCTCGTGCGAGGAGCGTCCCATCAGGTCGATGAACTTGTCGCCGGCGATCTCCTCGGAGAACCGGGTGCACCGCTGGCAGAGCACGCAACGCTCGCGGTCGAGCAGCACCTGGGTGCTGATCGGCAGCGGCTTCGGGTACTCCCGCTTGTGCTCGTGGAACCGCGAGTCGGTCCGGCCGGTGGACATCGCCTGGTTCTGCAGCGGGCACTCGCCGCCCTTGTCGCACATCGGGCAGTCCAGGGGGTGGTTGAGGAGCAGCAGCTCCATCACCCCCTCCTGGGCCTTCTTGGCGACCGGGGAGGTGAGCTGCGTCCGCACCACCATGCCGTCGGCGACGGTCTGGGTGCAGGAGGCGACCGGCTTGCGCTGGCCCTCCACCTCCACCAGGCACTGCCGGCAGGCGCCGGCCGGGGCCAGCAGCGGGTGGTCGCAGAAGCGCGGGATCTCGGTGCCGAGCTGCTCGGCGACGCGGATCAGCAGCGCACCCTTGGGCGCGGTGACCTCGACGCCGTCGATGGTCAGCGTGACGGTCTCGGTCTGCTTGGCTACGTCGGTCATCAGTGAGCTCCAACCAGCTGCTTGTCGGAGAGCTTCGGAGCGGTACGTCCCTCGATGTAGTCGAGGTAGTCCTGCTTGAAGTACTTCAGCGACGAGGTGACCGAGCTGGTCGCGCCGTCACCCAGACCGCAGAACGAACGGCCGAGGATGTTGTCGCAGGTGTCGAGCAGGGTGTCCAGGTCCTCGTGGGTGCCCTGGCCGGCCAGGATGCGCCGGTAGACCCGGACCATCCAGTAGTTGCCCTCCCGGCACGGGGTGCACTTGCCGCACGACTCGTGGTGGTAGAACTCCAGCCACCGGTAGGTCGCGTACACCGGGCAGTCCTGGTCGGAGAAGATCTGCGTGGCGGTGGTGCCCAGGATCGAACCGGCGCCCGCCACCCCCTCGAAGTCCAGCGGCACGTCCAGGTGCTCGGCGGTCAGCAGCGGCGTCGACGAGCCACCCGGGGTCCAGAACTTCAGGTTGTGCCCGGGCTTCATGCCGCCGGCCAGCTCGATCAGCTCGCGCAGCGTGATGCCCATCGAGCACTCGTACTGGCCCGGGTTGGCGATCCGGCCGGACAGCGAGTAGATCATCGGGCCGGACGACTTCTCCGTGCCCATCGTCTTCCACCAGTCCGCGCCACCGAGCACGATGTACGGCACGCTGGCGATGGTGCCGACGTTGTTGACCACCGTCGGGCTGGCGTACAGGCCGTGGGTCGCCGGGAACGGCGGGCGCAGCCGGGGCTGGCCCCGGAAGCCCTCCAGCGAGTCCAGCAGCGCGGTCTCCTCACCGCAGATGTACGCCCCGGCGCCCGAGTGCACCACCAGGTCCAGGTCGAAGCCCGAGCCGAGGACGTTCCGGCCGAGGTAACCCTTGGCGTACGCCTCGGCGACCGCGCTACGCAGCCGCCGGGCGGCGTGCACCGCCTCACCACGGATGTAGATGTACGCCCGGTTGGCCCGGATCGCGTACGAGGCGATGATGACGCCCTCGACCAGCGAGTGCGGGTCGTAGGTCATCAGCGGCAGGTCCTTGCAGGTGCCCGGCTCGCCCTCGTCGGCGTTCACCACCAGGTAGTGCGGCTTGCCGTCGCCCTGCGGGATGAAACCCCACTTGAGACCGGTCGGGAAGCCCGCGCCGCCCCGGCCGCGCAGCCCGGAGTCCTTGATCAGCTGGATCAGGTCGTCCGGGTGCGCCTTGAGCGCCTTGCGCAGGGCGGCGTAGCCGTCCAGCTTCTCGTAGGTGCCGAGCCGCCAGGCGTCCGGCGACAGCCAGCGCTTGGTGAGCACCGGCGTGAGCTTGGCCAGCGTCTCCGGCCGAGGAGTGGTCACTTGCGGACCCCCGATCCGTTCGCGTCCGCCGGGTCGGCGCCGCCCGCGCCCGTACCGGATTCCGCTTCCTTGAGGTTGCGCTCCTGCGCGCCGGCCGCGTCGCCGGCGGGCTTGCCGTCGCCGGCCGGCGGGTTCGCCGCCGCGCCGGCCGCCTCCGCCGCCTGCGCGTCGCGCGACGCCGGGGCCGGGCCGTCCACCGGGACCTTGGTGCCGGGCGCGTCCGGCACCGCGGTGCCCGCGTCCGGCTGCCGGGTCTCGGCGGTACGCACCTGCGGCGACTTGTCGTCCGGGGCCTTCACGTCCGGCGCGGTGCTGCCGGTGGCCGCCTCCGGCTCGGCCGCCTCACCCGCGCCCGAGTTGCCGGCGGGTGCCAACTTGACCGGCTCGGGCGCCGGGGCCGGCTTCTCGGCCTCCGCCTTCGCCTCGGCGGCGGCCCGGTCGGCCTCGGCCTTGCTGCGGATCGGCGTCTTCGGGTCGAAGCCCGGCACCGAGACGCCGTGCTGCTCGGCCAGGCGCAGACCGCGCAGGCTCGGCTCGCCCGGCCCGCCGTCGGCCACCGCGCCCTCGCGCTCGTCGGCGAAACCGGCGAGCTGGACGGCCATCTCCTTGAGCGTGCACAGCCGCGCGCCCCGGGTGGGCATCGGACGGCCACCGGCGCGCAGCTCCTCGACCACGTCGAGCGCGGCCTGCGGCTCCACGTTGTCGAAGAAGTCGTAGTTGACGGTCATGACCGGGCCGTAGTCGCACGCCGCCAGGCACTCGGCGTGCTCCAGGGTGATCTTCCCGTCGGCGGTGGTCTCCTCGTGCCCGACGCCGAGGTGCTCGGCCAGGGTGTCGTAGACCTTCTGCCCGCCGAGCACGTCGCACATGGTGTTGGTGCAGACGCTGACCAGGTAGTCACCGGTGGGCTTGCGCTTGTACATGGTGTAGAAGGTGGCGACGGCGCCGACCTGGGCCTTGTTGAGCCCGAGCACCTCCGCGCAGAACTCGACACCGGCCGGGGAGACGTAGCCCTCCTCCGACTGGACCAGGTGCAGCAGCGGCAGCAGCGCCGAGCGGGACCGGTCCGCCGGGTACCGGGCGATGATCTCCCGCGCCCGGAGCCGGGTCTCTTCAGTGAACGTGCTCATCGGTCACAACCACCCATCACGGGGTCCAGCGAGGCGCCGCCGGCGATCACGTCGGCGATCAGGCCGCCCTCGGCCATCGCCGGGAGGGCCTGGAGGTTGACGAAGCTCGGCTCCCGGTAGTGCACCCGGTAGGGCCGGGTGCCGCCGTCGGACACCGCGTGCACGCCCAGCTCGCCGCGGGGCGACTCGATGCCGACGTACACCTGGCCCGGCGGAACCCGGAAGCCCTCGGTGACGAGCTTGAAGTGGTGGATCAGCGATTCCATCGACTGACCCATGATCTTGGCGACGTGCTCCAGCGAGTTGCCCATGCCGTCCACGCCGATGGCGAGCTGCGCCGGCCAGGCGATCTTCTTGTCGGAGACCATCACCGGGCCGGGCTTCAGGCGGTCCAGCGCCTGCTCGATCAGCTTCAGCGACTCGCGGATCTCGGCCACCCGGACCAGGTAGCGGCCCCACACGTCACCGTCGGTGTGGGTCGGCACGTCGAACTCGTACGTCTCGTAACCGCAGTACGGCATGGTCTTGCGCAGGTCCCAGGCGAGGCCGGCGCTGCGCAGCACCGGGCCGGTGACGCCGAGCGCCATGCAGGCGGTCACGTCGAGCACCGCCACCTGCTGCGTGCGCTCCAGCCAGATCGGCTGGCCGGAGAGCAGGTTCTCGTACTCCTTGAGCCGCTTCGGCATCAGCGTCAGGAAGTCGCGGATCTTGCGGATCGCGTCGTCCGGCACGTCCTGCGCGACACCGCCCGGCCGCACGTACGCGTGGTTCATCCGCAGGCCGGTGATGGTCTCGAAGATGTCGAGGACGTACTCCCGCTCGCGGAAGCCGTACAGCATCATGTTGATCGCGCCCAGCTCCATGGCGGTGGTCGCCAGCCAGACCAGGTGCGACGAGACGCGGTTGAGCTCCATCATCAGCACGCGGATGGTGGTGGCCCGCTCGGTGATGTCGTCGGTGATGCCGAGCAGCTTCTCCACCGCGAGCGCGTACGCCGTCTCGTTGAACAGCGGCGAGAGGTAGTCCATCCGGGTCACGAACGTCGAGCCCTGGACCCAGTTGCGGTATTCCAGGTTCTTCTCGATGCCGGTGTGCAGGTAGCCGACGACCGAGCGGGCCTCGCGGACCGTCTCGCCCTCCAGCTCCAGGACCAGCCGGAGCACGCCGTGGGTGGACGGGTGCTGCGGACCCATGTTGACGACGATCCGCTCGTCGTTGATCGGGTCCGTGCCGGAGACGACCTCGTCCCAGTCCCCGCCGGTGACGGTGAAGACCTTGCCCTCGGTCGTCTCGCGCTCGGTCGCGTAGTTCGACGTGGTCATTGGTACGACCTCCTACGGTCCGGCGGGGGGATCTCCGCACCCTTGTACTCGACGGGGACGCCGCCCAGCGGGTAGTCCTTGCGCTGCGGGTGGCCCTCCCAGTCGTCCGGCATGAGGATCCGGGTCAGGTTGGGGTGGCCGTCGAAGACGACGCCGAACATGTCGTACGCCTCCCGCTCCTGCCAGTCGGCGGTCGGGTAGACGGCGGTGACGCTCGGGACGTGCGGGTCCTCGGCGGAGACCGCCACCTCCAGCCGGACCATGCGGCGGTAGGTCATCGAGGTCAGCTGGTAGACCACGTGCAGGCGGCGCTCCGCACCCAGGTAGTCCACACCGGACACCGAGGAGAGCAGCTCGAAGCGCAGCGCGAGGTCGTCGCGCATCACCTGGCAGACCTCGGCGATCCGCTCCGGGCGGACGTGCAGGGTCAGCTCACCCCGGTCGACCACGACCTTCTCGATCGCGTCGCCGAAGTCGGGATACGCCTCCTCCAGCGCGTCCCGCACCTCGTCGAAGTAGCTGCCGTACGGCCGGGTCGCCTCCTCGATCGGCTTGCGCTGGCGGACCAGGCCGCCGTAGCCGGAGACGTCGCCGGTGCCCTGGTTGCCGAACATGCCCCGGCCGGCCGGGCTGGCCGGCGGGTACTCGGCCGGTGCGGTGGAGCTGGCGCCGACCGGGGTGGTGGGTACCGGCACCCCGCCGTCGTTGGTCTTGTCGTTGCTCATTTCGGGCCCCTATGCGACGCCTGAAGGTGGTTCTGCGCCTTCATCCAGTTCTCGATCCGCAGCTGCTCCTCACGCCCCTCGCGGACCGCCTTCGTCCACTCGGCACGGCGGGCCTTGTCGCTGCGGTACGACGAGGGCATCGAGCCGTACGGCACCACCGGCACGTCGCCGCGCGCCTGGCGGGCCTCAAGCATCTTGCGGCCGTTCGGGCCCAGCGGCTCGTGCATGATCTTCTCGCGCAGCTTGAGCACCGCGTCGATGAGCATCTCCGGCCGGGGCGGGCAGCCGGGGAGGTACATGTCGACCGGTACGACGTGGTCGACGCCCTGCACGATGGCGTAGTTGTTGAACATGCCGCCGCTGCTGGCGCAGACGCCCATCGAGATGACCCAGCGGGGCTCGGCCATCTGGTCGTAGATCTGGCGCAGGACCGGGGCCATCTTCTGGCTCACCCGGCCGGCCACGATCATCAGGTCCGCCTGGCGGGGCGAGGCGCGGAAGACCTCCATGCCCCAGCGGCCCATGTCGTAGTGCGGGCCGCCCGCCGCCATCATCTCGATGGCGCAGCAGGCCAGACCGAACGTGGCGCCCCAGACCGAGGTCTTCCGCGTCCAGTTGACCAGCTTCTCGACGCTGGTGAGCAGGACGCCGGAGGGGAGTTTCTCCTCGATGCCCATCTGCTACCTCCTCAGTCCCAGTCCAGGCCGCCGCGCCGCCAGACATAGGCGTAGGCGACGAAGACCGCGACGATGAACAGGACCATCTCCACGAAGCCGAAGATCGGCAGGGCGTCGAAGGAGACCGCCCAGGGGTAGAGGAAGATGATCTCGATGTCGAAGACGATGAAGAGCATCGCCGTCAGGTAGAACTTGATCGGGAACCGGCCGCCGCCGACCGGCTGCGGGCTCGGCTCGATGCCACACTCGTACGCCTCGAGCTTGGCCTTGTTCAGACGCCGCGGGCCGGCGAGTCGGGCAGCGGCCACGGAGAACAGCGCGAACGCCGCAGCGAGGGCGAACAGCCCGATGATGGGTGCGTAAGGAGAGAGCGTCATCGTTGTCCCCTGCTCGTCCTTCCCTGACCTCGGTGGTTGGCCAAAATCACACTATTCACGTCCCTGAGACCTCGGTCGTCGGGGGGTCGATCTCTGTCCGGCTCGTGGTCGGTGGTCTCCTACACGGCCGGGGCCACCTTCGTCATCGCGTTGATGACCCGGTCCATCGCGTCCCCGCCGCGCGGGTCGGTCAGGTTGGCCAGCAGCTTGAGCACGAACCGCATGAGCATCGGGTGCGGCATGCCGTGCTTGGTCGCCATCCGCATGATCTCGGGGCGGCCGATGAGCTTCACGAAGACGCCGCCGAGCCGGTAGTAGCCGCCGAAGCGGGCCTTCAGCTCCTGCGGGTACGCCATCAGCGCCCGCTCGCGCTCCGCGCCGGCCGGGCGGGCCAGCGCCTGCACCAGGACCTCCGCGGCCATCTCGCCCGACTCCATCGCGTACGCGATGCCCTCGCCGTTGAACGGGTTGACCATGCCGCCGGAGTCACCGACAAGCAGCACGCCGCGGGTGTAGTGCGGGACCCGGTTGAAGCCCATCGGCAGCGCGGCGCCGAGGGTCGGACCCTCCGCGTTGGACTCGTCGGTCATCCCCCAGTCCTCGGGGGTGTTCGCGAGCCAGTCGGTGAGCAGCTTGCGGTAGTTCGTCTTGCCGAACGCCGAGGAGGAGTTGAGCACACCCAGGCCGACGTTCACCCGGCCGTCGCCGAGGCCGAAGATCCAGCCGTAGCCGGGCAGCAACGCGTCGCTGCCCTTGGCCCGAAGCTCCAGCCAGGACTCCAGGTAGTCGTCGTCGTGCTTGGCGGGCGAGCGGTAGTAGCGGCGGACCGCCACGCCGATCGGGCGGTCCTCCCGCTTGGCCAGCCCGAGGGCGAGCGGGAAGCGGCCGGAGACGCCGTCGGCGGCGACCACGAGCGGCGCGTGGAAGGTGGCCGGTTCCTTGTCCGGGCCGACCTCGGCCTGCACGCCGATCACCCGGTCGTCGGCGTCGAGCACCGGCCCGAGGACGTTGACGCTGGTGCGCAGCTTCGCCCCGGCGGCGACCGCCCGCTGGGCGAGCAGGTCGTCGAAGTCGAGCCGGGTCCGCACGAGGCCGTAGTTGGGGAAGCTGGCCAGGTCGGGCCAGTCCAGCTCCAGGCGTACCCCGCCGCCGATCACCCGCAGGCCCTTGTTGTGCAGCCAGCCGGCCTCGGGCGAGGTGTCCACGCCCATCCGGATCAACTGCCGTACGGCGCGGGGCGTGAGCCCGTCGCCGCAGACCTTCTCCCGGGGAAACTCCGTCTTCTCCAGCAGCAGCACGCGTACGCCGTGCCGCGCCAGGTGGTACGCCGTGGCCGATCCTCCGGGACCGGCGCCCACGACGATGACGTCGGCGTCGTTCTCCACCGCGGTCATCCGCGCCTCCTCCCGCATGCTCGTGAAATGCTTCACAAGCCGATCCGGATGGAGTCTATGACCGGCGTTACACCAGTACGCGCTGAGGGGGGCCTAACTTGGCGGAAACGCGCCGGTAAGAGCGTCGAGAGCGGTCACGGACGGGCCTGCGCGGCCGGTCCCAGCCCGGCGTCGAGGCGGATCGCGTCGGGCAGGTGGTCGCGCAACGCGCCGCCGGCGGCCCGGTCCAGCGCGGCGAGCACCTCGGCGACGACCTGGCGGACATCGGCGGGATCCGCGCCGGCCAGCTCGCGGAGCTGCGCGATCAGCTCGGCGGCGTCGTCGTCGGTGGCGGCCTGGTCTGGTCCCGTCATGGAGGCGAGCCTACGGGACAAAGTAGACCAGAATCGGATATTTACGAAATGGGTGGTCAGTGCGGCCGGACTGTCAGTTTCGGACTGCCCGGTGCAGCGCCACGACGCCGCCGGTCAGGTTGCGCCACGCCACCCGGCCCCAGCCGGCCGCCGCGATCCGCCCGGCCAGCGCCGCCTGGTCCGGCCAGGCCCGGATCGACTCGGCCAGGTAGACGTAGGCGTCCGGGTTGCTCGACACGGCGCGGGCCACCGCCGGCAAGGACCGCATCAGGTACGACAGGTAGACGGTGCGGAACGCCGGGTTGACCGGCGTGCTGAACTCGCAGACCACCAGCCGCCCGCCCGGCCGGGTCACCCGGGCCAGCTCGGCCAGCGCCGCGTCGGTGTCGTTGACGTTGCGCAGCGCGAAGGAGATGGTCACCGCGTCGAAGCTGGCGTCGGCGAACGGCAACCGCAGCGCGTCCCCGGCCAGCAGCGGCACCGACGGACGCGTGCGCTTGCCGGCGTGCAGCATGCCCAGCGACAGGTCGGCGCCGACCGCGTACGCCCCGGAGTGGGCCAGCTCCTCGGTCGACACACCGGTGCCCGCGCCCACGTCCAGCACCCGCTCGCCCGGCCGCAGCCCGAGCGCCGCCCGGGTGGCCCGCCGCCAGGACCGGTCCTGCCCGAAGGAGAGCACTGTGTTCGTCAGGTCGTAGCGGGCCGCGACACCGTCGAACATCGCGGCGACCTCGTGCGGCTGCTTGTCCAGGCTGGCGCGCTGGCCCTGCGGGGTACGGCTCACCCCTCCACTCTGCCAGCCGCGCGCCGCCCGCCTCCGCCCGGGTACGCGGCAGGGCGGGGTGGTCGCCCACCCCGCCCTGCCGTCATCGCCGCTCCGGTCAGTCGCCGGCGCGCTCCTCGTCCGGAGTGACCAGGACCACCTTGCGGCGGCGGGACAGCATCATCAGCGCCGCACCGGCCACGAGCACCGCCGCGCCGGTCCCGCCGATCAGGCCGATCTGCATACCGGTCACCGGCAGGCCACCGTCACCGGTGCCGCCACCCGTGCCACCACCCGCGGTCGGGGTCGGCACCGCCGTCGCGCCGCCGGTCGGCGTCGGCCCGGCGCTCGGCGACGAGGTCGGCTGGGCGGTCGGCGACGGGCTCGGGGTCGGGCTCGACGGCGGGCTCTGGTCGACGAAGACGTCGAACAGCGCGGTGTTGTCACCGTCGTCGGTCTCCGCGAACGCCCGCCGCTGCGCCGAGCTGGCGACGCGCGGCTCCTCCTCGGCCGCACCGGCGGCACCGTCGAGGCCCTTGGCCCAGACGATCCCGGGCCGGAGCAGCTTCTCGGTCACATCCGCGCCGACAGTCACCCGGACGTCGGCGGTGTAGTACTGGCCCGGCTTGAGGACCGCGCCCGCGTCCTCGCAGTACGCGTTGAGGACACCGCCCAGGTTCTGCTCGACGCAGCCCTCGGGCAGCTTCGCGAAGGTGACTCCGGCCGGCAGGCCGATCCCGTACGCGATGCCGGTGGCACGCTTGCTGCCGTCGTTGAACACGGCCCAGTCCAGCGGCGCGGTCCCGCCCGGCCGGACCGGGCGCAGGCCCGGCTCGCCCGCGTCGTCGCCGTCGACCACCACGTCGGCGTACACGTCCTGCACCCAGGTGGTGAGGTCGTAGCCCGGCTCGGTGACGGTGATGTCGTGCTCGATCTCGTCCAGCACCCTGGTGCTCTCGCCCGCGCTGATCGCGACCGTGAGCGTGCCGGCCGCGCCCTTGCCGCCCTTGGCGAACAGCGGGATGCCGAAGTCCTCGGAGGTGCCGGCGGGCAGGTCACCGAGCAGGCAGGAGAAGGCGGTCCCCCGGATGTCGCAACCGGCCGGGACCAGCACGCCGACCTTGCCGGTCTTGAGGCCGTTCGTCTCGACGGTGACCCGGACGTCCTTCGCGTCCACGGTCCCGACGGTGTTGTTCACCTGGAACTTGAACGGCTTGGCCTTCGCCTCGCTGACGCCCTTGGCGAGGTGGTAGCTGAGCGGGATGAGCTGGAGGTCGGCCTCGTCGGCGGCCTGCGCCGGGCCGGCGAGCGCGCCGAGACCGGCGGTGGAGAGCAGGGCCACGACGCCGGCGCGGGCCAGCGTGGACCGGTAGCGGAAGGTCATTGTTCCCCCGGGGATAGGGAGGCGTGATCACGCCGAACGAACGGACGGTACCGGAGCGACGCGTCGTGACGCCAGGACCCGGAGGTGGGAATTCCCATCGATACCGGCAGACGGCAGGGGCGGGATGGTCACCCATCCCGCCCCTGCCGCGGTGCGTTATGTGAACGGCCCTCATGGGCCGATGGAGGACGACGGTCCCCGACGACGCCGCAAGCGTAATGGCGTCGCCGGCTCACCGGGCCGCGCTCGCCCGGGTCGCCGCCGACCTGTTACCTGCCTGCTCGCGGCCCGGATCGGTGGTGTCGCGCGGGCAGGCTAGCCGCCGGTGATCACGCGGGTGAAGACCCTGGGCCGAAGCTTCACCGGAAACGGGCGGACCTCCGGCCGCATGACGGACCCCGACCGGCCGAACGGCGGAACCGGGTCAGTTGACCTCGACCAGCGGCAGCGACTTCCCGGCCCCGCCGCCGGGCAGCGCGATCGACGAGAAGTGCGAGACCACGCGGTCGTCGCTCGGGTCGTCGGCGGGCGTGTGGTGCACCGCCAGCCGGTTGTAGAGCGTGTCCCGCTGGGCCGGGATCCGGTCGGCCGACCGGATCATGCCGATCAGCTCGTGCAGGTTGGACCGGTGCCGGGCACCGGCCGAGGAGATGACGTTCTCCTCCAGCATGATCGAGCCGAGGTCGTCCACGCCCATGTGCAGCGCGAGCTGCCCGACGTCCTTGCCGGTGGTCAGCCAGGACGCCTGGAGGTGCGGCACCGTCTCGAAGAACAGGCGGGCCACCGCGACCAGCCGCAGGTATTCCAGCGTCGTCGCCTGGGTGCGGCCCTTCAGGTGGTTGTTCTCCGGCTGGTACGTCCACGGGATGAAGGCCCGGAAGCCGCCGGTGCGGTCCTGCACGTCGCGGATCATCCGCAGGTGCTCGATGCGCTCGGCGTTCGTCTCGCCGGTGCCCATCATCATGGTGGCCGTCGACTCCAGGCCCTGCCGGTGCGCCAGCTCCATGACCTCAAGCCAGCGGGCGCCGGACTCCTTCAGCGGCGCGATCGCCTTCCGCGGCCGGTCCGGCAGCATCTCGGCGCCGGCGCCGGCGATCGAGTCCAGGCCGGCGGCCTTGATCCGGGCGATGGCCTCGTCCAGGCTCACGCCGGAGACCTTCGCCATGTGCAGGATCTCGCTCGGGCCGATCGAGTGGATGGCGAGCTGCGGGTACGCCTTCTTGACCGAGGAGAACAGCTCCTCGTAGTACTCGACGCCGTAGTCCGGGTGGTGCCCGCCCTGGAGCATGACCTGGGTGGCACCCAGCTCGACCGCCTCACCGCAGCGGCGCAGGATCTCCTCGGTCGGGTGGGTCCAGCCCTCCTTGTGCTTGGGGGCCCGGTAGAACGCGCAGAACTTGCACGCCGTCACGCAGACGTTCGTGTAGTTGATGTTGCGATCGATGAGGTAGGTGACGATGTTGTCCGGGTAGCGGCGCCGCCGTACCGCGTCGGCCGCCTCGCCCAGCGCGTGGAAGGGCGCGTCGGTGTAGAGCAGCAGCGCCTCCTCGGGCGCGATCCGCCCGCCGTCCGCGCCGCGTTGCAGGATGTCGTCGATCTCCCGGTTCGCCGTCACATCCCCGAGCGTACGTCGCGACCGGTGGATGCCGCCGTACTGGGCCCTCCGGTGTGAGCCGAACGCACTTCCCCAAAAATATCCTCAAGATCGAAATAAAACATCGTTGGTTCGTTGACAAGATGTTGAGCATCTCGCATCATCTTGTTCGACATCCATCGACGCATTGGGGGTGGGACGTGAGCGAGACGGACACCGCTCCAGGCATCGCGGCCCGGTGCCGAGCGGACGGAGGACTAACGGAAGCAACCCTCGGCGAGTTGCGGGACGAGTTGGGCTACCGCAAGCTCGGCCGCTGGGTCCTGGCCGAGATCGCCGACACGCTCAGGGCGACCGGCCTCGGTTTCTTCCCTCCCCACCGGCTCGACGCGGCGCTCAACACCGAGCCACGGCAGTCGCAGACGGTCTGGATCTACGTCCGGGACGGCGGCCCCCGAGCACGTGTGATCGATGCAATCCTTCAGCCGGACGACTGTGACGTCCGAGCGGAGCTGGACGTCATCGGCACCAAGAACCCCGCCGGCCTGACCGCCCGGCAGAAGCTCGACCGCATCAGGGAAATCGTCAACGCCTGACCGGGTCCGAGCAGCGACAGGAGAGCCTCGTCCCATGACCGCGCACGTCTTCGTCGACGAGACCAAGGAGCGAGGGCTACTCGTCGCCGCCGTGGTCATGCACCCGGCCGACCTGAACGCTGCACGCCGGTCGATTCGGGATCTCATCCTGCCCGGCCAACGCCGCATCCACTTCCACAAGGAGAGAGACGACCGGCGCCGTCAGATCATCGACGGGTTTCTCGCGCTCTCCGCGCACGCTGTCATCTTCGACGCGAAGGACCATCGCAACGCCCGGGTCGCTCGCGAAGCCTGCCTCGTCTCTCTGGTGGAGCACACGGCGAAGATCGGGGCTGCCCGCCTCGTCCTGGAACGCGACGACTCGACCTTCCAGCCCGATCAGCGCCTGCTCTTCGAGCAGGTCAGGAAGTGTGGGGTGGACGGAAGGCTGCGGTACGACCAGCTACGCGCCCACGAGGAGTGTCTGCTGGCCGTTCCCGACGCGTTGGCCTGGTGCTGGGCCAAAGGCGGGCGCTGGAAGGACTCCATCCGCCGCATGATCAGTGAGTCGCGACAGGTCTGACGAGGCGCAGACAGCGCGAGACCCGGCTCACCCACCGTCCGGAAGGCTGCCGGGTCCACTTCCACGGGGCTAGTGCCCCTGGCAGTTGAAGGTTACCGCTGTCCGAACCGTTCGGACAAGAAATGGACGTGGCAGGCCGCGTCTACGCTCTCGGCGTGTCAGTCGTATCGCCCTCACCCGCTCCCGTACGCGTGGCCGGTGCCCGCTCCGCCCTCTGGTCCCTCACCATGACCGCCGTGCTCGTCGGCTTCGGCCTCGCCGTGATCGCGGTCAGCGCGGTGGTCGGCCACCTCACCGTGGGACTGCCGATCGCCGTGCCGATCTCCGTCGCCCTGGCCGGCTGCCTCGCCTTCGCGGTCGGCCTGCGCCTGCTGCACCGGGGCTGGTGGCTGACCCTCCTGTCGGTGCTGCCGGCGCTGTTCGTGCTGGTGGGCACCGTGCAGCTCGCGCCGGAGTCGGTCCTCCGGGAGCGCGGCGTCGCCCAGCAGGTGACCATCACCGACGTGGAGACCGTCGGCAAGCGGCACGAGTTCGTCCTCCAGGGCGACACCGGCCGGCTCGACGAGCCGTTGGTCTACCGGGGCAGCTCCCCCGGCTACCGGGTCGGCCAGCGGCTGACGGTGGTCGTCGACCCTCGGGGCGAGGTGGATCTGGCCGACGAGCGGGACGTGGACCCGGACGGAAAGCGGGCCATGCTCGTGCTCGGTGCGGCGGGATGGACCCTGCTCACGCTGGTCGGCGGGTGGCGCGGCCACGTCAGCCGGGCCCGTGGCCGCGCCGCCACGGCACCGCCCGTGGTGTTCTGACCGGCGGCGCCGCTACGCGTCGTAGTCGACGGTCAGCTCGTCGGTGACCGGGCTGGACTGGCAGGTCAGCACGTAACCGGCGGCCACCTCGTCCGGCTCCAGCGCGTAGTTGCGCGCCATCGTCACCTCACCCGCCGTCACCTTCGCCCGGCAGGTCGAGCAGACGCCGCCCTTGCAGGCGTACGGCAACTCGCCGCGCACCCGCAGCGCCGCGTCGAGCACCCGCTCGTCCCGGCCCATCGTGAAACTCGACGAGCGGCCGTCCAGCACGATCGTCACGTCGGTGCCGGACCCGGGCCGGTCGGCCTCGCGGCGGACCGGCTCCGGCGGCGCGTCGACGTGGAACAGCTCGGTGCGCACCGCCGCGTCCGGCACGCCGCGGCCCGCCAGCACCGCCTTGGCGTCCACCACCATGCCGTACGGGCCGCAGAGGAACCACTCCTCGATCTCGTCGCCGGGGACGAGAGTGTCGAGCAGCCGGGTCAGCCGGTCGGCGTCGATCCGCCCCGACAGCAACGCCGACTCGCCCATCTCCCGGGACAGCACGTGCACCAGGTGCAGCCGGGTCGGATAGCGGTCCTTCAGGTCGGCCAGTTCCTCGGCGAACATCACCGAGTTCGCCGTGCGGTTGCCGTACACCAGCGTGAACGTGCTGCGCGGCTCGGTCGCCAGCGCGGTCGCGGCCAGCCCGAGCACCGGGGTGATGCCGGAACCGGCGACCACCGCGCCGTACCGGCGGGCCCGGTCCGGGGTGAACGCGGAGGTGAAGTGCCCCAGCGGCGGCAGCACCTCGACGGTGTCGCCGCCCCGCAGCGCGCCGCAGGCGAAGGCGGAGAACGCCCCGCCCGGGACCTCACGCACCCCGATCCGCACCCGGCCGTGCCGGGCCAGCTCGTCCGGGGTGGAGCAGATCGAGTACGACCGCCGCACCTCCCCGCCGTCGCCCTCGGCCGGGCGGCGGACGGTGAGGTGCTGCCCGGCGGAGAACGCGAACGTCTCGCGCAGCTCCTCGGGCACGGCGAACGTGATCGACACCGAGTCGTCGGTGAGCCGGTCCACGGCGGCCACGGGCAACGGGTGGAAGACCGGCCGGCGGCGCACCGGCCGGGTGATGGTGACAGTCACAGCGCCTTCAGGTGGTCGAAGGGTTCGGAACAGGAACGGCAACGCCACAGCGCCTTGCACGCGGTGGAGCCGAAGCGGCTGATCTGGCTGGTCTCCGGCGACCCGCAGCGCGGGCAGCGTACGGCCAGCGTCAACGGCACCACCGTGTCGTCGCCGCGCGGCGCGGGCGGGGCGATGCCGGCGGCGGCCAGCTTGGCCCGGCCGGTGTCGGAGATCCAGTCGGTGCTCCACGCCGGGTGATAGACGGTACGGACCTCGGCGTCCGGGTGCCCGGCGGCGGCCAGCGCCCGGCGGATGTCCGCCCGGATCACGTCCATGGCCGGGCAGCCGGTGTAGGTGGGGGTGATGGTGACGACGACCCGGCCGGTGTCCGGCTCCTCGTCGACCGCGCGCAGGATGCCCAGCTCGTCGATGGTGATGACCCGGATCTCCGGGTCCACCACCGCCGCCGCGGCCGCCCTCGCCTCACTCACCAGTGCCACTCCGGGCTCCGCTTCCCCGCACTCACCAGTCGGCTCCGGGGTGGGCGCGGTGCAGCACCTGCATCTCGGCGAGCAGGTAGGAGAGGTGTTCGGTGTGCAGGCCGTCCCGGCCGCCACCCGGCGTCCAGCCCGTCTCCGGGCGGGTGAGCGTGGCCTCGTCCAGCACCACCGTCACCGTGGCGTCGAAGTCGGCCCGGAGGCCGGCCGGGTCGACCGGCGCCGCCGGGGACGGGTCGAACAGCTCGTGGACGTACGGCCACACCTGGTCGACCGCGTCCTGCATGCGCCGGTGCGACTCCTCGGTGCCGTCGCCGAGCCGCTTCACCCACAGCGCGGCGTGGTCCAGGTGGTACGCCGACTCCTTGCGCGCCTTCGCCCCGACCGCCGCCAGCCGCTCATCCGCGCAGCCGGCCAGCGCCGTGTAGAGCGGCACCTGGTACGCGGCCAGGAAGAACAGTTTCGCCATGGTCACGCCGAAGTCGCCGTTCGGCAGCTCGACCAGCAGGCAGTTGCGGAACTCGCGGTCGTCGCGCAGGTAGGCCAGGGCGTCCTCGTCCCGGCCGGCGCCCTCCAGCTCGCCCGCGTACGTGAGCAGCAGCCGCGCCGCGCCGAGCTGGTCGAGGGCGATGTTCGCCAGCGCGATGTCCTCCTCCATCTCGGGAGCGCGGGAGGTCCACTCACCGAGGCGCTGCGCGGCGATGAGCGCGTCGTCGCCGATGGCGAGCGTGAAGTCGAAACTCATAGGTGGGCAGCCCCTTCGGGGACCTCGTAGAACGTCGGGTGGCGGTAGACCTTGTCGGCGGCCGGGTCGAAGAAGGCGTCCTTCTCGTCGGGGCTGGACGCGGTGATCGCGCTCGCCGGCACCACCCAGATGGAGACGCCCTCCTGGCGGCGGGTGTAGAGGTCCCGCGCGTTGCGCAGGGCCAGCTCGGCGTCGGGGGCGTGCAGGCTGCCGACGTGGGTGTGCGACAGGCCACGGCGGGCCCGCACGAACACCTCCCACAGGGGAGATGACTCACTGCTCATGCCGCGACCGATTCCTTTCGCTCCACCCGCTTCGCGGCGTACGCCGCGGCGGCCTCCCGTACCCACGCGCCGTCGGCGTGCGCCTTGCGCCGGTGCGCCATCCGCTCCCTGTTGCACGGCCCGTCGCCCTTGATCACCCGCATCAGCTCGTCGTAGTCGGGCTGGGTGTAGTCGTACGCCTGCCGCTCGTCGTTCCAGCGCAGGTCCGGGTCGGGGAGGGTGAGGCCGAGCACCTCCGCCTGACCGACGCACATGTCGACGAAGCGCTGACGCAGCTCGTCGTTGGAGAAGCGCTTGATCTTCCAGGCCATGGACTGGGCGCTGTGCGTCGAGTCGCCGTCGGGCGGGCCGAACATGGCCAGTGACGGGTACCACCAGCGGTCGACCGCGTCCTGGGCCATCGCCTTCTGCGCCGGGGTGCCGTGCGCCAGCGTGTGCAGGATCTCGTAGCCCTGCCGCTGGTGGAACGACTCCTCCTTGCAGACCCGGATCATCGCGCGGGCGTACGGGCCGTAGGAGCAGCGGCACAGCGGCACCTGGTTGACGATCGCCGCGCCGTCCACCAGCCAGCCGATCGCGCCCACGTCGGCCCAGGTCAGCGTCGGGTAGTTGAAGATCGAGCTGTACTTCTGCCGCCCGTCGAGCAGCAGCTCCACCAGCTCGTCGCGGCTGATCCCGAGCGTCTCGGCGGCGGCGTAGAGGTAGAGGCCGTGCCCGGCCTCGTCCTGCACCTTCGCGAGCAGGATCGCCTTGCGCTTGAGCGACGGCGCGCGGCTGATCCAGTTGCCCTCCGGCTGCATGCCGATGATCTCGGAGTGGGCGTGCTGGGCGATCTGCCGGATCAGCGTCCTGCGGTACGCCTCGGGCATCCAGTCGCGGGGCTCGATCTTCTGATCCGCGCTGATCACGTCGGCGAAGTACGCCTCGACATCCTCGTCGGGCACCGCGCCGCCGCGCCGGGACCGCGCCGCCGCCTCGCGCAGCGCCGCCTCCGCGGCCTCCACCTCGCCGAGCAGGCCGCCGCCCGGAGCGTCCTCCGGCGGGGCGAAGTCGTTGCCATACATGCAGCCAGTGTTACAGCTCGGCACGAACCACACCAGGGGGTGTAACAGGTTTCGGCGATCGTCTCGCGCAACCGGGCACATGCGCCCCCTCATCGGCCCAGGTCGCTGTGATGTCGATCACTCAGCTCCGGTTAAACCTCCCAAGAGAGGCAAAGTGGCTCAATATCCCGCCGACCCGGCAAAGTCATGGGTGTCGAGACCTGTCATCAGGACTGTCCGGAAGTAGACTTCCCCCCGGCAAACCGTTCGGCTTCATGATCGTCACCGTTCAGGCCATCGTCCCCCGGCCTGTCGGCGACCGGGCCGGACCCATGCGAAGCGCCGGTCCCCCCGGCCAGACATCTGGAGCTCACCACTCATGCGACCTCGCGTGACCATGGCGGTCGCCATCGTGGCGATCCTCATCGGTGGCGTCATGCTGGTGCCGGCCGCGTACGCGAAGTTCTCCGCCGGCGCGGGGGGCATCGGCGGCGGCGAGCAGGTCCCGGTGCCCGCCCCGACGGCGCCGGCTGCGCCGACGCTGCGCGACGCGCCGGTGTCGGTGAACTTCAAGGGCGAATTCTTCTCCTGGGCCCTGATGGATCGCGAGACCGGCAGGGTCACCGGCGCGCAGAACATGAACCAGACCAGCTCCACCGAGTCGATGCTCAAGGCCTGGATCGTCGCGGACTACCTTCGCCAGCTGGGCGACAAGCAGCCGAGCGCCGGGCTCAAGAAGGCGGCGATCCTGGCGATCCGGGACAGCGACGACGACGGCGCGAACGCCGTCTACCGGGCGGCGGGCGGCTCCTACAAGCCGCAGCCGGGCGGCCGGCCCGACCCGGTCATCGCCCGCGCTATCCGGATCTGCGGTCTGACCGACACCCGGCCCGGTACCGTGCCCGACTACAAGGGCTGGTGGAGCTTCACCGAGATGTCCCCCCGGGACGCGGCCCGCCTCGGTGACTGCATCGCCGACGGCCGCGCCGCCGGCCCCAAGTGGACCGAGTGGCTGCTCAGCGAGATGACAAAGGTGGCCGGTAGCGTCACCAAGCAGGCCACGCGATCCGGCGGCGGCCGGTGGGGCATCATCGACGGCCTGCCCGCGACGATCAAGGCGCAGGGTCCGGTGCACATGAAGAACGGCTGGACGCAGCTCGCCTACGACGGCAACTGGCACGTCAGCTGCCTTTCGTTCACCGACAAGTGGAGTCTCGCCGTGATGATGCGGTACCCGGGAAGCGCCGGCCTGCCGTACGGTGCGAAGATGTGCGCCGCCGTCGCCACCCAGCTCGTGACGCCGCAGCCCGGCGCGGCGCTCAAGGTGCCGCAGCAGCCGGTCGGGAAGCTCTGATGGCCGGTGCCCGGCGTCGGCCCGGCAGCTATCGGCGCCCGCTCGCGTTCAGCGCCCTGGCGGTAGCCCTCGTCGGCCTGCTCGGCCTCTCCCTGCGGGTGATCCCCGGCTCACCGCTGGAGGCGACCGCGAACTCGCGTCCGGAGCCGGCCGGCGAGCGGTCCGCCCAGCGGACCGTGGACCGCGGCGCGAAACCGCGGGTGGCCCCCTCGCGATCCCTGGAACCGCTGCCGTTCGAGGCGAAGAACCTGGACAGCCTCAAGATCAAGGGCTGGTACGGCTGGTCCGTGCTGGACAAGCGCACCGGAAAGATCATCGGCTCGGCGAACATGGGCCAGACGAGCACCACCGCGTCCCTGATCAAGTCCTGGGTGGTGGCCGACTACCTGCGCCTGAGCGCGGAGGACGGCAAGACGCCGAGCGACGCGAAGCTGGCCGACGCCACGAAGATCATCCGGGACAGCGACAACACCCGGGCCCAGGAGTTCTACCGGAGCGTCGGCGGCACCGACTCGATCGAGCGGCTCATCTCGATCTGCAAGCTGACCGACAGCGAGGTCGCCTCCGACGGCGGCTGGAGCCAGACGCTGCTGTCGCCCCGGGACGCCGCGCGCCTCGGCCTCTGCATCGACGACGGCCGGGCCGCCGGGCCGAAGTGGACCAAGTGGCTGCTGAACGAGATGCGCCAGGTACGCGCCCCCGGTGACTTCGGCATCCGCAAGGCGTTCCCGGCGGCCGAGCAGAAGAAGATCGCCATCAAGAACGGGTGGATCGACCGGCAGGACGAAGAGGAGTACCACGTCAACTGCCTGGCCATCGGCGACACCTGGACGATGGGCGTGATGCTCCGCACCCCGTTCGGCGTCGAGGGCGGCTGGGACTACGGCATGGACGCCTGCGAACGGATCACCAAGGCGCTGCTGCGCCCGGCCACCTGAGCAAGCTCAGCCCTGGAAGAACTCCGGACCGTCGGCCGGCAGCGCCGGCACCTCCCCGTACGCGGCCGCCCGGCGGGCGAACTCGCGCAGCCCGGCCACCTGCCGCTCGCCGAGCGAGAAGTCGAGCGCGCGGAAGTACGTGGCGAGCGTCGCCGCGTCGAACGTCTCCCAGCGGGCCGCCGCCTCCGCCACCTGGTCCAGTTCGGCCAGGCACAGGTCACGGGAGCGCAGGAACGCCTCGTGCACCTCCTTGACCAGTCCCGGGTGGGCGGCGGCGAACTCGCGGCGTACCGCCCAGACGGCGAACACCATCGGCAGGCCGGTCCAGTCGTGCCACGCCTGCCCCAGGTCGGTCACCTCGAGACCCTTGGCCGGCGCCTCGTAGAGCGCGCGCAGCGCCACGTCGCCGATGAGCACTCCGGCGTCGGCCTCCAGCAGCATCTGGGTCAGGTCCGGCGGGCAGCGGAAGTACTCCGGGCGTACCCCGTGCCGCTCGGCGAGCAGCAGCTGGGCCAGCAGCACCCCGGTACGCGAGGTGGAGCCGAGCGCCACCCGGGCGCCGTCCAGCTCACCCAACGGGCGGGTGGACACGACGTTCACCGAGAGCACCGGCCCGTCGCTGCCGACCGCCAGGTCGGGCAGGAGCAGCAGGTCGTCGGCGTGCTTGAGGAACTCCACCAGCGTGATCGGGCCGATGTCCAGGTCACCGGCGACCAGGGCGGCGCTCAGCCGGTCCGGCGAGTCCTTGTGCAGGTCGACGTCGATGAGCGCGCCGGATCGCATCAGCCCCCAGTAGATCGGGAGGCAGTTGAGAAACTGGATGTGCCCCACCCGGGGGCGGGCGATGCGGTCGGCCATGCCCCGACCGTATCGCCGTGGCTTGCGTCGCGCCGCCGGGGGAGCCGATGGAGTGGTGAACTCCGCACCCGTAATGAAAGGAAGGGCCCCCTGTTAACGCCTGCGGTAGAGGAAGGGCCCCTTGTTAACAGCGGCGGTCACGCGGGCTCCGCCGCGGCGGGTGCGGCGCGGGCGGCGCGGGCGGCGGGTGCGGCGCGGGCGGCGCGGGCGGCGGGTGCGGCGTGGGCGGCGGCGCGCTCGGCGCGTACCGCGCGGCGGACCGGCCAGGCCAGCGCCACCACCACCAGCAGGCCGGCCACGCCACACCCGGCGACGAGCGTGCGCGGGCCGGCCACCTCCAGCAGCAGGCCACCGACCAGGTAGCCACCCATCGCGGCGCCCTGGGCGGCCGCACCGAAGGTGGCGAAGGCCCGGCCCCGGGCCGCCTCCGGCACCCGCCGTGCCAGCAACAGGTTGTTGAAGACGTTGTCGCCGCCGTTTGCCACGCCGCCCAGCAGCCAGATGGGCACGAGCAGCCACGCCGAGGGCACCGCCGCCGAGACCAGCACCGCCACGCCGCATCCGCCGAGCAGCACCAGCCCGGCCCCGAGCAGCGCGCCATCGTCGGCGAGCCGGCGGGCGACGCGGGCGAACAGCCACGCGCCGAGCACGATGCCGAGCGTCCACGAGCCGGTGACCAGGCCGTACACGGTGGCGCTGCTGCCGAGCGTCTCCCGGATGAAGAAGACCTCGATGACGTTCACCGCCCCGACCGCGCCGACCACGGCGGCCAGGCTGCCGACCATCACCGTCAGCAGCGGGTCGCGCCGCAGCCGCCACCGGGGTGCGGCCACGGCGGCGGTTCCGGCCGCCGCCCTGCGGCCTCCCCTGTGGGTACGGACGAACAGCCCGGCCGCCACCAGCGAGAGATAGCTGAGGGCGCCGAGAAGCAGTGGCACCCGGGTGCCGAACTGGCCGACGAGCAGCCCGGCCAGCGCCGGCCCGGCGAGTGCGCCCAGCGTGCCGGCGGTCTGGTTCAGCGCGCCCGCCCGGGGCAGGTCCTCGGGCAGCACCATGACCGGCACCAGCGCGGAGATCACCGGTTGGGTGACCGCGAGACCGGTGGCCAGCAGCGCCACGAGTGCGATCACCAGCACCGGATCCGTGGCGTACGCGAGCGCCACGCATGTCGCACCCTGGCCGGCCCCGGCGGCGATCAGCAGCACCCGGCTGTCCACCCGGTCGGCGAGGCGGCCGGTCAGCGGGGCGAGCGCCACGAGCGGCAGTGTCGCGGCGAGCAACAGCCCGGAGACCGCGAGCCCACCGGCCCCGGCGGACTGGAGCGCGAGCGTGAGGGCGCTGGTGACCAGGAAGTTCCCACAACTGGAGACGCCGCGCGCGGTCGCCGCGAGCCAGACGTCCGGCCAGCGCGACTCGTCAGTTGTGAAGGACATACTTCGAAAGTAATCCTTCACAACTGACGCGCGCAACCCCTCAATCGAGCGGCATCGCCCGGTACTGCGTCGCCACCGGCCGCGCTCCGGCCGGTGGATCGGCCCGGGTCCGCCGCCGGTACGGCTCCAGCAGCGCCTGGATCGCGTGATTCAACTCGGTCAACTCCTCGGCGGTCAGGAGCAGCATGCTGTCGCTGAACCAGGTCGCCGCGTACCACTCCGGCGGCTCGTCCGGCGCGCGGCGCAACCAGTCCCGGACCCGCTGGGCGTCGCGGACCATGTGCGCCTCCACCAGCGCCGCCTCGGCGGCACGCGCCTCCGGGTCGGCGCCCGGCCCCACCTCGACGCGGTACGACGGATTCACCGCCTGCCAGACCCGCTCCCGGGCGTCACCCCGGCCGGGAGCCTGCTGGACCAGCCCGAACTTCGCCAGCTCGCGCAGGTGGTAACTGGTCGCACTCGGCGACAGCCCGGCGATCTCGGCGCACTCGGTGGCCGTCGCACCGCCCTCCAGCGTCCCGAGGTGTTCCATGATCGCCATGCGGGCCGGGTGAGCGAGCGCCCGCATCACCTGCGGGTCACTGATCGTCACCCGACTCCTGCCGGGAAGCGCCTCCGTCATGCCTCAATGATCCCGGGTCCGCCGACGCCGCCACCAGCCAGATCTTGGTACGGGGGCGCCCTCATGAGGGCGGTTCCGTACCAACATCGGTGCCTGCTTCGGAAATTCGGTGGCGTCGGCGTTCGGGGCCGGTAGAGTCGAGGGCCGCCCGACGGCCGCGGTGAGCATGCACCGCAGCGGACGTCCCCGCGCCGGGAGCAGGCCAACCGCCCCGGACACGCGAGCGAGCCTCAGTTGAGCCATCGGAGTTCATCGTGCCCGCAACCGACCTTGACGCCACACCGAGCCTCGACGCCGAACTGGCCGCCGAGCGTGCCCACCTCGACGCCTCCCGCGCCGCGCTGACCCGGATGCGGGAACGCGCCGAGGCGCTCTTCGCCACCGGCGACAAGGTGGCCGGTGACTCGTACACCGCCGAGCAGCTCGGCCGGCACATGGCCCGGCGGGTCAAGGAGCTGGCCGACGACCCGAGCACCCCGCTGTTCTTCGGCCGCCTGGACTTCGGCGGCGACGACCCGGACCACGCCGGGCGGGACTACCACGTCGGGCGGCGGCACGTCACCGACGAGCTGGGCGAGCCGCTGGTGCTGGACTGGCGGGCACCGGTCTCCCGGTCGTTCTACCGGGCAAGCGCACGCGATCCGCAGGGCGTCGCCGTACGCCGCCGGTTCGGGTTCAGCGCCGGGACGCTGACCAGCTTCGAGGACGAGCACCTGGCCCGGGGCGAGGAACTCGGCACCGCCAGCCGCATCCTCACCGCCGAGATCGAGCGCCCGCGCGTCGGCCCGATGCGCGACATCGTCGCCACCATCCAGCCGGAGCAGGACGAACTGGTCCGGGCCGACCTGGCCGACTCGATCTGCGTACAGGGTGCCCCGGGCACCGGAAAGACGGCGGTCGGGCTGCACCGCGCCGCGTACCTGCTCTATCTGCACCGGGAACGGCTGCGCCGCTCGGGTGTGCTGATCGTCGGGCCGAACCGGGCGTTCCTGTCGTACATCGCGGCGGTGCTCCCCGCCCTCGGGGAGGTCGAGGTCGAGCAGGCCACTGTGGAGGACCTGGTCGCTCAGTTGCCGGTCCGCGCGGTGGACGACCCGGCCGCCGCCGCGCTCAAGCACGACGTCCGGATGGCCGAGGTGCTGCGCCGGGCCGTCGAGGCCCACATCGGTACGCCGACCGAGCCGATCATGGTGTCGGACGGCTCGTACCGGTGGCGGATCGGGCTCGACCCGCTGCACCGGCTGGTCACCGAGACGCGCCGGGAGGGCCTGCCCTACGCGACCGGCCGGGAGCGGGTCCGGGCGCGGGTGGTGGGGCTGCTGCAACGCCAGGCCGAGGCCCGCCGGGCGGAGTCACCGAGCGACGCCTGGCTGCGCCGGATGAGCCGGATCAAGCCGGTCACCGACCTGGTCGACGCGGTCTGGCCGGCGCTCACCCCGGACGGGCTGCTGCACCGGCTGCGTACCGACGCCGGCGCGCTCGCCGCCGCTGCCGACGGCCTGCTCACCCCCGAGGAGCAGGAGCTGTTCCGGTCCGGCACCGTCGGCCGCACCGCGAAGGCGACCCGGTGGACCGCCGCCGACGCGGTGCTCATCGACGAGATCGCCGGGCTGCTGGAACGGCCCGCCGGCTTCGGGCACGTGGTGGTCGACGAGGCGCAGGACCTCTCCCCGATGCAGTGCCGGGCCATCGCCCGGCGCAGCGAGCACGGCTCGATCACGCTGCTCGGCGACCTGGCCCAGGGCACCGCGCCCTGGGCGGCCACCGACTGGCGGGAGTCGCTGGCCCACCTGGGCAAGCCGGACGCGGCGGTGGTGCCACTGAGCGTCGGCTTCCGGGTGCCGGCCGCCGTGGTGGCGTTCGCGAACCGGCTGCTGCCGGCGCTCGCCGTCGACGTACCCCCGGCCCGGTCGCTGCGCAACGACGGCGCGCTCGATGTGCGTACCGCCGAGGACCTGACGGCGGCGACGGTGGCCGAGGTGCGGGCGGCGCTCGCCCACGACGGCTCGGTCGGTGTGATCGCCGCCGACGACGCTGTCGACCGGCTCCGCGCGGCGCTCGCCGACGCGGGCGTCGAGACCGCTACCGCCGACGACGTCGAGGCCGCGGCGCGCGTCACCGTGGTCCCGGCGACGCTGGTCAAGGGCCTGGAGTACGACCACGTGGTGGTCGTCGAGCCGGCCGCGATCGTGGCCGCCGAGCCGCGTGGGCTGCACCGCCTCTACGTGGTGCTGACCCGGGCGGTGTCCCGCCTGGCCGTGCTGCACCGCGAGCCGCTGCCCGCGCCGCTGACCGCCTGACGCGGTCAGACGGCCAGCGCGGCGGCTACCTCGCGCAGCGGGCGGCCGGACTCGGCGATCGGCACTGTGAACGACAGCCAGGAGCCGTCGGTGAAGTCGATCCGCAGCCGCTTCGGGTTGAGCCGGTGCCACCCCACCCGCGCGGAGGCGATCTCCGCACGCGCGGCCGACCAGGCCACCGCGGTCTCGGCCAACGCGCGTTCCTCGGCCTCGCGCCCGGCGAGCAGCTTGACGCCGCCGGTGCGGCAGACCACCAGCCGCCGGTCGGTGACCGCGAGCAGCGTCTCCCGGACCTGGAGGTCGGGCCGGGCCGGGCGGAGCGCGCGGTGCAGCCGGGAGGCGGCCGAGCCGGGTGCGCCGCGCCCGGCGATCCCCCAGCCGATCGCGTCGACCAGGCGGTCGCCGCGATCCCAGGTGGCAAGGGGCAGCAGCACGTTGAGCAGCACCGAGCCGGCAGTCCGCCGGCTCGGCTCGGCGGTGGGCTCCGGCTCGGGCGGCGGAGCCGGGGCGAGCCCCTGGCCGACGTCGGCCTTGGCGTGGGCCAGGACGCGCTCGCCCGGCTCGACGAGCAGGCCGATCCGGTCGCGGTATCTGGTCTCGTCCATCGGCTCAGTATCGGTCGTGGCCGTAGCCGTCGTCGGCGGGGCGCTCCGCGCCCGGCGCGTTGCCCATCACCTCGCCGACGATCTCGCGGACCCGGGCGGCGGCGGCCTCCTGCGCCCGGTTCGCCGCCGAGGTGACCTCCTCGGCCAGCGTGTACGAGTCGAGGCGCATGGCCCGCGCGTTGATGTCGGTGGAGAGGATCTTGCCGTCGGCGGCGGCCACGACGGTGACCAGGCCGGAGTCGCTCACGCCCTCGGCGCTGCTCTGCTCCAGCTCGGCCATCCGCGCGCCGAGTTCACGCTGCCACCCGTCCAGGTTGCGGGCGAGCGCCTCGATCCGGTCCAGGGCCGGGAACGTCATTGCTGCCTCTCAGTTCACGATCGAGTCGAACACGTTCTGCACGCCCTTGGTGTACGGGCCGAGATCGTCGCGGTACGTGCCGTCCACCAGGTAGTTGCGGTCCTTGCGCCCGTCGGAGACGTCGTGCAGGCCCATGCCGGTGTCGAGCAGGGCACCGCCCATGCCGGGGATGTTCACCGGGGACGCCTGGTTGATGACGAACTTGCCCGGGAAGAGGACGGCGGCGCGTTCGACCTTGAAGGCGAGCGCCGCCTTCGTGTAGCCGGACTTGTTGAACGCGCTGTACGCCTTCTTGGCCCGGCGCAGCTCCATCACCACCTTGGCGTAGTGCTCGATCAGGTTGGCGACCTTCTGGAGCTTGGTGGCGAGCTTCGTGAGGATCTCCGCGAACCGCGCCACGATCTTCACCATGCGGCCGACCGTGGTGGCGAGTCTCGCCAGCACGCGTACCACTGTGGCGGCCAGGCTCACCCCGGCGCTCAGCACCGCCGCCACCGCCGCGATGATGACCTCGGTCAGGAACCAGAGCAGGAACTCCAGGATCAGTTCGACCAGCAGGTTGAACGCGTCCACCGCCGCGTTCGCGGAGTCGACCAGCACCTCCTTGGTGCCGTCCAGCCCCGCTGCGAGGTCGTCCATCGCCGCCTCGATGGACTGCATCGAGGCGTGGAACTTCTCCGCCGCGTCGCCGTTCCAGGCGCCGCGCAGCCGGGCCCGGTCCGCCACCTGGTCACCGGCGATCTGCCGGACCGCCTCGCCGGTGGTCATCGCGAGCTGGGCCGCCCGCATCAGGTCGTCCGGCTCACCGGCGACCAGTTCCAGGAGCTGCTCGAACGGCCAGAGCACCGCGTTCGACAGCGGCTTGAACGGGTCGGGCGTGCCCGACACGATCTGCTCGAAGTAGGTCTTGTTGCGCTGGAGCGCCTCGGTGCTCATCGCCCCACCCCTCAGCCGCCGGCGGTGAACATGGTGTCGTTCGCCGCGTCCGTGTCGTCGTAGGCGGCGGCCGTCTCCATCAGGCCCGAGGCGATGGTCAGCATGGTCTCGGCGCCGTCGGCCAGCCCTTGCAGGCACGCCTCGAACTGCTGCTCGTACGCGGCGGCGAGGCTGAACGACGCGGGCATCACGCCGAAGGAGTGCCGGGCCACGTGGCCGTCGCGGAACATCCGCTCCAACTCGCGGAACCGGGAGGACCGGTCCCGGGAGGCGAGCGCGAACGTCCTCAGCGCCTCCGGCTGGACGTCGAGATTCCTGCTCGGACTGGTCACGGACCCTCCCCAGTGTCCGGTCGGAACTTCCACCGTCGTCGACGGCGTCACCAGACTAGGGGATGCGCGCAGCCGGGTACGGGGACACCGCGACTGGCGCGGGCACGGTAGACAGGGGATGCACAGCCCCTCCGCCCGAGGAGACCACCGATGATCCTGGCCCGCGCCGAACAGGTCAGCCGCCGCTACGGCGAGGTGCTGGCGCTGGACCGGGTCGACCTGACCGTCCGGGCCGGGGAGCTGGTCGGCCTGCTCGGGCCGAACGGCGCCGGCAAGAGCACACTGATCAACCTGCTGGTCGGGCTGCGCCGCCCCACCGCCGGCCGGGTCGAGCTGTGCGGCGGCGATCCGCGCGACCCGGCGAGCCGGCGGCAGCTCGGCGTCACGCCGCAGGAGACCGGCCTGCCGGGCACACTGCGGGTCGGCGAGGTGGTCGACTTCGTCTCGGCGCACTTCCCCGACCCGGTGCCGCGGGGCGAGCTGCTCGACCGGTTCGGCCTCGCCGACCAGGCACGCCGGCAGACCGGCGGTCTCTCCGGTGGGCAGCGTCGCCGGCTCGCGGTGGCGCTGGCGTTCGTCGGCCGTCCCCGGCTGGTGGTGCTCGACGAGCCGACCACCGGCCTCGACGTGGAGGCGCGGCACGCGCTCTGGGACGCGATCCGCGGCTTCCACGCCGACGGCGGCACCGTGCTGCTGAGCAGCCACTACCTGGAGGAGGTGGAGGCGCTCGCGCAGCGGGTGGTGGTGATCGGCCACGGGCGGGTGCTGGCCGACGACTCGGTGGCGGCCATCCGCGGGATCGTCGGCGTACGCCGGGTCAGCCTGGTCGCCGACGACCTGCCGGCGCTGCCGGGCGTGGTCACCACCGAACGTGCCGACGGGCGGGTGCACCTGCTCACCACCGACGCCGACCAGCTCGTCCGCGACCTGGTCACCTCCGGGGTGCCGTTCCACGATCTGGAGGTCCGGCCCACCTCGCTGGAGGAGGCGTTCCTCGCCATCACGGCCGACGACCGGCCCGCGCCCACCCCCGCCTAGGAGACCGCCGTGCCGCTCGCCCTGGTCCACGCCCGCTACCACCTGTTGGAGATCATCCGGGTGCCGGTGGCGGTGGTGGGCAGCGCGTTCTTCCCCGCCGCCTCGATGCTCTTCTTCGTGGTGCCGTTCGCCGGCGACGACCCGGCCGGCGCCACCTACGCCACCGCCGCCATGGTGACGTTCGCGGTGATGACCGCCAACATCTTCCAGTACGGCGTAGGCGTCTCCGAGGACCGCGACCAGCCCTGGAACCCGTACACCCGGACGCTGCCGACGGGACCGGCTCCGCGGCTGGCCGGGCGGATCCTGGCCGGGGTGGTCCTGACCTACGTGTCGATGATCCCGGTGGTGGTGATCGCGGCGGTCGCCACCGAGGCGCGGGTGAGCGCGGTGCAGTTCCTCCTCGGCCTTGGCGCCGTGGCCGTGGTCTCGGTGCCGTTCACGCTGCTCGGCCTGACGATCGGCTACTCGCTGCCGAGCAAGGCCGCGATCGTGGTGGCACAGGTGATCTTCTTCCCGCTCGCGTTCGGCGGTGGGCTCCTCTCCGGGCCGGACGACGCGCCCGGCTTCATCAAGGCGATCGCCCCCTACCTGCCCACCCGGGGCGCCGTGGAACTGATCTGGGCGGCGGTCACCGACTTCCGGCCGGACACCCGGGCGCTGGTGATGCTCGTGGTCTGGGTGCTGGTGCTCGCCGCGCTCGCCGGCTGGGCGTACCGGCGGGACGAGGGACGCCGCTTCAGCTGACCTTTTGTCCGGTTCCGGCCCGGTGGCCGACCCGGCGGTGCCACGATGCCGACAGGGCGGGCGAGCGGAGCCGCCCCCGGCGAGAGGGGTCACCGTGAACGGCGTCGAGCCCGGCACGCCCTGCTGGACCGACCTGGCCACGCCCGGTCTGGACGACGCCCGACGGTTCTACCCCGAGCTGTTCGGCTGGACCGGGCAGGTCTCCCCCGAGCCGGAAGCCGACGGCTACACCGTCTTCCGCAAGGACGGCAAGGCGGTCGCCGGGGCCGGGCCGCCCGCCACGCCGGACCAGGTGCCGGTCTGGTCGATGTACGTGGCGACCGACGACGCCGACCTGGTCGCGACCCGGGTGGAGGCGGCCGGCGGGCAGGTGGTCGTCTCGCCGTTCGACGTCGCCCAGCAGGGCCGGATGGCAGTGCTCGCCGACCCGGCCGGCGCGGCGTTCAGCGTCTGGCAGCCGATGGCGATGCGCGGAGCCGAGCTCTACAACGCGCCGGGTGCGATGTGCTGGAACGAGCTGGTCACCCCCGACCCGGAGGGCGCGAAGGAGTTCTACGCGCTGGTCTTCGGCTGGCATCCGGAGGAACGACCGGCCGGCCCGGACGCGTACACCGGCTGGCGCTGCGGCGCCCGGATCGTCGCCGGGATGCTGCCCCGGGCCGAGCCGCTGCCGGCGGACCTGCCCGCGTACTGGGCTGTGTACTTCGCCGTGGAGGACACCGACGCGACCGCCGCCCGGGCCGCCGAACTGGGCGGCACCATCCTGGTCCCGCCCCGCGACAACCCGGCCGGACGCGGCGCCGCCCTACGCGACCCGTCCGGCGCCCTCTTCTCCATCTCCACCCTCCGCTGACCCACACCCCCCACCCCCACCCGCCGTCGTCTTGCAGTTGCGGCCCTCCCGACGGGGCATACACCCCTTTTGCCGGGACTAAAAGTGCAAGATCGCCGGGGTGAGGCGAGGACCGTCGAGATCTTGGTACGAATCGGCCCTGCCGGGGGCCATTCCGTACCAAGATCTATCTGCCATCCCGGGAAACGGGACACCGATCCAGGATGCGAGACGGCGACCGCCGAGGGAGGGGGTCAGGTTGGGCGGACGGGGACCACGAGGGGGCCGTGGTCGCCGGGGATCACTCGGATGTGGGCACGGTAGTGGCGGGCCAGCAGCTCCTCGGTGAGCACCTCCTCCGGCGGCCCGGCGGCGGCCACCCGGCCGTCGGCGAGCAGCACCAGGCGGTCGGCGTACTCGCCGGCGATGGAGAGGTCGTGCATGGTGGCGAGCACCGTCAGGCCGTGCTCGCGGCGGAGCTGGTCGACCAGTTCCAGCACCTCCTGCTGGTGCCCGATGTCCAGCGCGCTGGTCGGCTCGTCGAGCAGCAGCAGGGTGGCCCCCTGGGCCAGCGCCCGGGCCAGGAAGACGCGCTGCCGCTCGCCACCGGAGAGCGTCGCCAGCTCACGGTGGGCGAACGGGCCCAGGTCGAGCCGGTCCAGCACCTCGTGCACGGCGGCCAGGTCGGCGGCGGACTCGCGGCCCAGCGGCGGGATGTACGGGGTACGCCCGAGCAGCGCGTAGTCGAACACCGACATGCCGATCGGCACGACAGGCGACTGCGTCACGGTGGCCACGACACGGGCGCGGTCGCGGCGGCGGAGCGCGCCGATCGGCGTACCGAAGAGTGCCACCTCGCCCGGGCCGGTGAGCAGGCCGCCGACGACGCGCAACAGGGTCGACTTGCCGGCGCCGTTGGGTCCGATCACGGTGACCCACTCGCCCGCCGTGACGGTGAGGTCGACGCCGGCCAGGACCGGGCTGCCGCCCAGGTCGACGCGCAGGTCGTGGACGCGTACGGCGGGGGCGTTCACATCGCCACCCGGCGGGCGGTCCGCAGGACCAGCACGAAGAACGGGCCGCCGAGAAGCGCGGTGACCACGCCGATCGGGATCTCGGCGGGCGCGGCGGCGGTCCGGGCGACCACGTCGGTCAGGGCCAGGAACGCGCCGCCGAACAGCATCGACAGCGGCAGGATCACCCGGTGGCTGGAACCGGCGAGCAGCCGCATGGTGTGCGGCACGATGATGCCGACGAAGCCGATCAGGCCGGACGCGGAAACGGCGGCGGCGGTGCCGAGCGACGCGGCGGCGATCAGCAGGTAGCGGGAGCGCTGCGGGTGCAGGCCGAGACCGGCGGCCTCGTCGTCGCCGACGGAGAGCACGTCCAGCTCGCGGCGGTGCAGCAGCACCACCACGGAGGTGAGCACGAAGTACGGCAGGACCAGCCACACGTCGTGCCAGCCGGCGGTGGCCAGCCGCCCGAGCAGCCAGGAGTAGACCTGCTGGATGTTGTCGGAGTGCTGTTGCAGCAGGTACGTCTGCCCGGCGGCGAAGAACGCGGACACCGCCACGCCGGCCAGGATCAGCGTGGCGGGTGACCGGTCCCGTCCCCCGGCCGCGCCGAGCAGGTACGTCAGCATCACCGCGCCGAGCGACCCGACGAACGCGGCGAGCGGGATGGTGATCGGCAGCCCGGTCAGCGCACCGCCCGCGCCGGCGCCGAGGACGATGGCCGCGGTGACCGCGAAGCCGGCGCCGGCCGCCACGCCGAGCAGGTACGGGTCGGCCAGCGGGTTACGGAAGACTCCCTGGTAGCAGCCGCCGGCCAGGGCCAGGAGCGCGCCGACGAGCAGGCCGAGCACGACCCGGGGCAGCCGCAACTCGGTGATGATCGCGACTTCCCGCTCGGTGAGCCCGCTGTCCAGGTGCACACCGGGCAGCAGGTTGAGCAGTTCGGCCGCGACGCTGCCGGGCGGCAGGCTGACCGGGCCGAGGGAGACGCCCGCCACGAGCGCGACGAGCACCGCCACGACACCGGCGAACAGCCAGCGTTTGCGCAGCCCGGCGGGGCGGATCGGGGCAGCGGCAGTGCCGCGCGCCGCACGCCGCCCGGGGCGGGGCAGCAGCCGGGCACCCGGCCGGGGCGCGTCGGGCGTCCCGGCCGGGCTCGGGGCGGAGTCCGCCTGTCGTAGGGCCACGGTCAGGCCGGGACCTTGGCGGTGGCGTCCACGATCACCTTGAGCAGGTCGACCACGCGCGGGCCCCAGCGCGAGGCGATGTCGTCGTCCAGCTCGACGATCTGGTTGTTCTTCACGGCGGTGATGCCGGACCAGCCGCTGCGCGCCTTCACCGTGTCGGCGCTCTGCTTGCAGCACTTCGTGTCGGAGAGGAAGACGAAGTCGGGGTTCGCCTTGACGATGACCTCCTGGGAGAGCTGCGGGTAACCGCCGTTCTTCCCGTCGGCGTCGGACGCGTCGGCGATGTTCTCCAGCCCGGCGAGCGCGTAGATGGTGCCGATGAAGGTCTTGCTGGTCGCGCTGTACAGCTCCGGGCCCAGCTCGTGGTAGTAGGTCAGCTTCTCCGTACGCTTCGGCAGGTCCTTGGTCAGCGCGGTGATGTCGTCCTTCATCTTCCGCACCACGGCGTCCGCCTCGGCGCGGTGACCGGTGAGCGTGCCCAGGTCGGTGAGCTGGCGGTACGTGTCGTCGAGCGTGGTCGCGGCGGGAACCTGGAGGACCGGGATCCTCAGCGCGACGAGCTGGTCGGCGATCTTGTTGAGGTTGTCGGAGATGACCACCAGGTCGGGGTTGCGGGAGGCGACCGCCTCGGCGTTCGGCTGGTAGCCGGACAGGTCGGTGCGGGGCGCCTCGGGCGGGTAGTTCGACTGGTCGTCGACGGCGGTGACCTGCTTGCCGGCGCCGATGGCGAACAGCATCTCGGTGGAGGTCGGCGCGAGGGAGACGATCTTCTCGGGCCGCTTGTCCAGCGTCAGCTTGCCGACGGTGGCCGGGAACGCGCCGCCGGAGCCGCCGGCGGCGGGGGTGTCGTTAGAGGTCTTCTCGGCACAGCCGCCGAGGAGCAGCACGCCGGCCGCGAGCGCGGCGGCGAAGAGCCGGGGGGTACGTCGGGACATGGAACCTCCTGTCGGTCGAGGAGTGTGGTGCTTCGCCGACAGGAGGAAAGGCCCGCCCGCGAGGCGCCCTTCCTCGAGAGCGCGTGTCGCGACCGGGCCGCAGGCGACCTGGCTCGTCCCACGTCCGTCGGCGCCGGCGGAAGGCCGGCGCCGCGCGTACGGGGCATCACAGTTGCGGGACAGCGCCGGTTTCACACCGGCTTCGCTGTGGCACGGTCGGTGCCACCGTAGCGCACGACCAGCGGAGATCGTCGGGACGGGAGGGGGTGAGCGGGAACCCCGGCGGGGGTGGAACCGGGGTTCCCGCCCGGTGGTGAGGTCAGCAGTACTGGCTCTGCTTGCCGATCGCCCGGTACGGGCAGTCCGCGTACTCGGACAGCAGCAGCACGGCTTCCCGGTTGCGTGAGGTCTGCGCCGGGATCACCTCGTCCGGCGGGTAGAAGCCGCCGCCGGAGGCCGAGCCGGGGTACATCTCGAAGGTGTACGCCCAGATCTTGTGGGCACCCCACATCCAGTCGATGCTGGTGCCGTCGGCGATGTAGAGGTCGCTCGACTGTTCCGGGGTGTAGTTGTTCGTCGCCGCCATCTGCCGCCCGATGGTGGCGAAGGTGTTGTACTGGTCGGTGTTCATGCCGGTGGCGGTGTTGTTGTACGTGTAGCCGTACGGCCAGAGCACCAGCTGCGAGTAGGTGTGGAAGTCGATGTTGGCCTTGATCTGCTGCACCCCGCCGACGACCCGGCTGTTGACGAAGTTGCGCAGCGCCGCGGTCTCCGGTGCGGAGAAGGCGGAGGGGCCCCGGTAGGTGTCCGACGACTTCGTGCTGGACGAGCCGCCGCAGCAGCCCCACTGGTAGCCCCAGTTGCGGTTCAGGTCCGTGCCGACGGCAGTCGACCCGCTGTTGGGCTGCCGGTTCTTGCGCCAGGACCGGTAGGAGCCGGTGGCGATGTCGTACTCGCTGCCGTCCGGGTTGACGGTGGGGACGATCCAGATCTCCCGGGAGTTGACGATGCTGGTGATCCGGGAGTCGCTGCCGTAGTTGTCGGTGAAGAGGTTGAGCAGGTAGATCGCCATCTCGACGGTCAGGTGCTCGCGGGCGTGCTGCTGGGCGTTGAACAGGATCTCCGGCTCGGCCTCGTCGGTGGCGACGTTGTCGGAGATCTTCACCGCCATCAGGTCCCGGCCCTGGTACGACGTGCCGATGCTCAGCTTCCGGGCGATCGTCGGGTGGTCGGCGACCACCTTGTTCACCACGGCGGTCAGCTCGGCGTAGTCGTGGTAGTTCGAGTCGGCGGGCGGGAACGCGTTGGCGGTCATGCCCCCGTCGGCGGGTGCCGGCGCGACGTCCTTCTCGAGCCGGAATCCGAGCCGGGTGATCGCGTTGGCCTCGGCCTTGGTCGCCGTGACGTGCAGCACGCCGTGCTCGGAGTAGTCGATCGCGGCCCCGGTGGAGGCGACGGCGGTGCGGTCGGCAGCGGTGCGTGGGCCGAGCACCCGGTAGGCGACGCTGGTCGGCTCACCGGAGCCTTCCGGCGCGGGGCGGGCGACAGCGGGGGCTGCGGCCGCGGCGACGATGGTCAGGCCGACGGCGGCGGCGAGCGCCAGCCGGCGGCGGAGCGGAGAGGCGCGGAAGGCCATTGACAACCTCCTGGGGGTACGGGAGATCCCGTTGTCCGCACACTCCACCAGGAGACACATGGTCATATCAATATTCGTCTCTATCTTTACCCATCCCGACCTGATCCTCACTTCGGCAATGATTTTCTATGCCTGAACATCTGGCGAAACTTCCCGCCAAGCGCGACAGTGAACGGCAACGATGCCGTCTCCCTGTGGAGCTGCCATGTTCGGAAGACCCATGCGCGCGGCCGCCCTCGCCGGGCTCACCGCGCTCACCCTCCTCGGCACCAGCGCACCGGTCCAGGCACAAGCCCCGCGGCCGGGCGTCACGCACGACGAACAGATCACTTTTCAGGAGTTCTCCCGCTTCCCCGACTGGCGTAGCGGCACCCACCAGGGCACCCGCGCCGTACCGGGCCGCCACCCGGCGCTGACCATCGACCGCCCGGCGGGGACCACCGAGTTCACCGACGAGCACACCGGCGCCACCCGCACCTGGGAGTACGCCACCTGGACCTCGCCCGAGCGGCGGATCGGCTTCGACGCCAGCGAGATGGTCGCGTCGTGGAACGCCGCCACCCCGGCCGGCACCTGGATCCAGGTCGAGCTGCACGGCACGTACAACACCGGGGCACAGACCCCGTGGTACGTCATGGGCCGCTGGGCCTCCGGCGACCAGGACATCAAGCGCTCCACGCTGGACGGGCAGGGCGACCCGTGGTCGAGCATCTGGACCGACACGTTCTCGATCGACGACGCCGACGCCGGGGTGCTGCTGCGCTCGTACCAGTTGCGGCTGACCCTCTACCGCGCGCCCGGCCAGGCCGCCGCGCCGCAGGTCCGGATGCTCGGCGCGATGGCGTCGAACGTGCCGGACCGGTTCACCGTCACCCCGAGCCGGGGCGGCATCGCCTGGGGCACCGAGCTGGCCGTGCCGCGCTACTCGCAGAACATCCACATCGGCGAGTACCCGGAGTACGACGGCGGCGGTGAGGCGTGGTGCTCCCCCACCTCGACCGAGATGGTGGTCGAGTACTGGGGCCGCAAGCCCTCGGCCGAGGACACCTCCTGGGTCGACCCCTCCTACGCCGACCCGACAGTCGACCACGCCGCCCGGATGACCTACGACTACGAGTACTCCGGCGCCGGCAACTGGCCGTTCAACACCGCGTACGCGGCGAGCTTCCCCGGCCTGGAGGCGCGGGTCACCCGGCTGCACTCGCTGGACGAGGCGGAACGCTTCATCAAGGCGGGCATCCCGGTGGTGACCTCGCAGTCGTTCCTCGCCAGCGAGCTGGACGGGGCCAACTACGGCACCTCCGGGCACCTGTTCGTGATCGTCGGTTTCACCGCCGAGGGCGACGTGATCGTCAACGACCCGGCGTCCTCGTCGAACGACGCGGTCCGCAACGTCTACAAGCGGGAGCAGTTCGAGCAGATCTGGCTGCGCACCAAGCGCTACCGGGCCAACGGCACAGTGGCCTCCGGCTCCGGCGGCATCGCGTACCTGATCAAGCCGGCCGACCGGCCGTGGCCGGTCGTCTCGGGCTCGACCAACTGGTGAACCGCTCGACCGGCTCGACCGGCTCGACCGGCTGGTGAACGGCGAAGGGCCCGGCGTGACATCGTCCGCCGGGCCCTTCGCCCGTCCGCTCAGCTGTCGCGGCGCTCGCCGTCCGGCTCGGCCTGGTCCTCACCGGCCAGCGCGGAGCGCAGCCGCTCCTTCTCCACGCGACGCCGCTCCGCCGCCTCCGCCATCTCCCCGGCCATCTCGTCCCGCACGCCCTTGAGCAGGAAGAACGACAGCGTGGCGGAGAAGATCAGCGCCAGCATCAGCCGCAGGAACATGTTCATGTCGACGAACCAGAGGGCCGCCAGTACGACGACGAACAGCCCGATCCGGCCCAGCGTGTACTTGAGCGCCGCGCTCATTCCCGCATTCCCACTCTCTTCGTGCCTCAGCCCGTACGCCGGGCCAGCCAGTGCACGCCATGAAACCAGACGGTGGCGTAGACCACGGTGAACACCGCCGCGGCCAACGCTCCGGTGAACAACGCGGGCAGCCCCGAGGCCAGCCCGGCGGCGAGCAGACCGGCGACTACGCCGAGCGCGATGCCGACCAGCGCGGCCACCACCCGGGCGGCGCCGAACTCCCAGGCCCGGAACTCGTCCCAGAACAGCCAGAGCGGCAGGATCACCGCCAGCCAGCCGTTCGTGCCCCCGAATCCGCTGTCGCCCACCGTGGCGAACGCGAACTCGAAGACCAGCAGCGCCAGCACCCCGATGACCAGCCCCGCCAGGGTCACACCGAGCAGGTCACCAAGGGTCAGGATGCGCCCCTCGGCGTCACGCCGGGGGAAGGCGCGCTGCTGTTCCTCGCCGCTCATCGCCAGGTCAGGCCCAGACCTGCTGCGGCTCGGACCGGCGCTCCGCCGCGGACGGGGGCGCGTCGTACTCGCGGACGATCTCGTAGCGGGTGTTTCGCTCGACCGGACGGAAGCCCGCGTCCCAGATCATGTGCAGCAGGTCGTCGCGGTGCATGGTGTTGGGGGTGCCGTACGAGTCGGCGTCGTGCGTGATCTTGTATTCGACGACCGAGCCGTCCAGGTCGTCGACGCCGAAGTTCAGCGAGAGCTGCGCCACCGACAGGCCGTGCATGACCCAGAAGCACTTGACGTGCGGCACGTTGTCGAACAGCAGCCGGGACACCGCGAACGTCTTGAGCGACTCGGCCGGCGAGGCCATCGTGGTCCGGGCCTGGATCCGGTTACGGATCTTCCCGTCCGCCGAGTCGACGAAGTCGTGCTGGTAGCGCAGCGGGATGAAGACCTGGAAGCCGCCGGTCTCGTCCTGCAGCTCACGCAGCCGCAGCACGTGGTCGACCCGGTGCCGGGGCTCCTCGATGTGGCCGTAGAGCATGGTCGACGGCGTCTTCATGCCCTTCGAGTGGGCCAGCCGGTGGATGCGCGACCAGTCCTCCCAGTGGCAGTTGTGGTCGACGATGTGCTGGCGGATCTCCCAGTCGAAGATCTCCGCGCCGCCGCCGGTGAGCGACTCCAGGCCGGCGTCCATCAGCTCGTCGAGGATCGCGTCGGCGGTGAGCCCGCTGATCTTCTCGAACCACTGCACCTCGGTCGCGGTGAACGCCTTGAGCTTGACGTTCGGCAGCGCGGCCTTCAGCTCGCGCAGCACCTTCGGGTAGTAGCGCCAGGGCAGCGTCGGGTGCAGGCCGTTGACGATGTGCAGCTCGGTGAGCTGCTCGTCCTCCATCTCCTTGGCCTTGCGGACCGCCTCGTCGATACGCATCGTGTAGGCGTCCTTCTCGCCCGGCTTGCGCTGGAACGAGCAGTACGCGCACGACGCCGAGCAGACGTTCGTCAGGTTCAGGTGCCGGTTGACGTTGAACATCACCCGGTCGCCGTTGAGCTCGGTACGCCTGTGGTGGGCCAGCCGGCCCAGCCAGGTCAGGTCGTCGCTGGCGTAGAGGGCGATGCCGTCCTCGCGGGTCAGCCGCTCCCCCGCGTACACCTTCGCCTCGAGTTCGCGCTTGAGTCCGGCGTCCATCCGTTGGCCACGTCCTTCCACCTGGGTTCCCGATCGAGCCTACGTCGCGGGTCCGACCGCCCGCCGACGTGGTGCGCCGGTTCACCGGCCGTCACGCTCCGCACATCGACATCGTCGCAACCGTGAGGTAAGACAGGGTGGGGCGGAACACACACCAGGGCCGTCCTGTCCCGACACGCCCCAACCACGCGTGACGGACCCCAGACCGGACGGGGAGCGGAATGGCTCACAGCACCAAGGCCCGACGGCGACGAGCACGGCAGCCGGTGATCTCACCGATCCTGCGCCCGGCGCTCTGGTCCGCCCTCCTGGGTGCGGTGGCGGCCGCGGCGCTCGCCACACCGGCATGGGCCGACCCGCTGCCCGACGCCGTGCCCGACACCGGCTCCCGGCCCCAGGTCACCGGCCCCCTGCAACTGCCCGGCTCGTCCGGCGCCGTTCGCGGCGTACCAGGCACCGTTCCTGGCGTGCCAGGCACCGTCCCGGGTCTGCCGGGCACCGTCCCGGGCCTGCCCGGCGTCACCACTCCCGGCGGCGCGGCGGGCCTGCCCGGCACCACAGGCGTCGCCAACCCGGGCGACGGCCCGCTGATCGCGCAGATCAACCAGCTCGACGCCCGGGTCACGCTGCTCGGCGAGGAACTGCTCCGGATCAAGACCGAGCGGGACGCCGCACAGACCGAGCTGACCCAGGCCGCCGCCCGGCTCAAGGAGGCCCGGGACGCGCTCACCCGCGCCCAGGAGAACGCCAAGAGCGCCGCCGCCGACGCGGTCAAGGCGGACGCGGCTCTGCCGCCCGGCGAGTTCGGCGCCAGCCTGCGTGACTTCGCCAACCTTCAGCGCATCACCCGGGGCGACAAGGCCGAGGGCGCCACCACGTCGGTGACCGGCGAACTCCTCCGCGCCACGAGCGCCGAGCGGGTCGCGCGGGAGGCACACGACTCGGCGCGGCGCCGGGCCACCGAGAAGGCGGCGGCGTTCACCCGTGCCGGGGCCGACCTGCGCAAGCAGGAGACCGCGCTCGTCGCGCTGCGCAAGGAGAACGCGGCGAAGCTGCTGGAGATCGAGCGCCTGGCGGACGCCGCCGAGCAGCGGCTCGGCACCTCGTACGTGGTCGACCAGAGCATCGACGGCCTGGTGGCGGACCCGAAGGCGCTGGCCGCCGTGCGCTACGCCCTCGCCCAGCTCGGTGACCCCTACCTGTGGGCCGCCGAGGGCCCGGACCGGTTCGACTGCTCCGGCCTGATGCTCGCCTCCTACCAGTCCGCGGGCTACCGGGGTCTGCCCCGCGTCGCCAAGGACCAGTACTTCGCCACCCGTTCCCGTACCGTCTCGCCGAACGCCCTGCTCCCCGGCGACCTGCTGTTCTTCGCGTCGAGCAGCAGCTGGACGAGCGTCCACCACGTCGCCATGTACATCGGCAACGGCAAGATGGTCGAGGCGCCACGAACGGGTGACGTGGTCAAGATCTCGGTGGTCCGCTGGTCCCGGCTCTACGCCGCGACCCGGGTGATCGGAGCGGTACCCGCCCCGGCCACCCCCGTACCGCCGCCGACCGTGCCGACGACGCCGACCACGCCGGCCACCCCGAAGCCGTCGACCACGCCCAAGCCGACGCCCAGCACGCCGAAGCCGTCGACCACGCCCAAGCCGACGCCCACCACTCCGAAGCCGACCACGCCCACGCCGAAGCCGACGACGTCCAGCCCGGCGCCCACCACGCCGCCGCCCAGCCAGTCGGCGGAGCCGGAGCCCAGCCAGAGCGCGAGCGCCGAGCCGGACACCAGCAGTGCCGCACCGAGCAGCAGCAGCGTCGCCCCGTCGAGCAGCACGTCCGGCAGCGGCTCGGCCAGCCCGAGCAGCAGCGCCGACTGACCCGACCGCCGCTCCGGCTGTGTTCCCGGGCCGGAATATGGCACGGTGAGATCCAGGCACTTCCGGTCGGCGCCACGGCCGGAGGCGAGCGTGGGTGCGGAGGGCGAGATGGGCGAGCAGGACGTTCCGGCGGCGAAGGTCCACCCGGGACCGACGCCCGACCCCGCCGACCCGACCGGCGACGACGACGGGTCGGCCCTCGCGGGGCCGGTGGCACCCGCGCGGGCGCGGGTATCGGTCGCCGGCGCGGCCGTAGCGCCGCCCGCCGGTGCCGAGCAGCCGCTACCGCAGGCCGGCCCCACCACCTATCGGGCGGGCAGCCCGGCGGACACCCCACCGCCGCTGGACCGGCGCCTGCCCGGCGCCACAGTGCCGCCGTCCAGTTGGTCCGCCTTCTCCGTGGCCGAACGTCAGGCGACGCCCCAGCCGGTCACCGTGCCGTCCGGCTCGGCTGGCGTGGCGCCCGGGCCCGTCGCCACACCGGCCGAGCCGGACGGCGACGCCTCCCCGGGCACGACCGGCGGCGCTCCGGCGGCCATCCCCGCACCCCGCGTCTCCGGTTCCGCACGTGTGCCCGCGCCCGCTCCGCCCGCACCGCCCGCACCCAGGCCGTCGGCACCCGCGCCGCCCGCCGCCACGGACGCGGCCGCAGGGGACGTCGCGGCACCCGCCGACGCCGTGGACCCGGCAGGCCCTGACAACGCACCGGCCCGGCAGGCGGACGCCGCCGACGGAACCGGCTCGGGACCGCACCACGGCTCCGCGACCTCGCCCGCCGAATCCGCCGAGACGGCGCCGGCCGCCGCCGACCGCCCGGCCCCGCTCGGTGGCGCGTCCTCGGCAGCTGAGCCAGGCGCACCCGCCCGGGCCAGCGCATCCGTGCCCGGCCTGAGCCGCGTCTCGGCCGAGGAGGTCGCCGCCTCGGTGGGGGCCGCCCCGCCCGCCGCCGCCACCGTCTACCGGGCCGGGCCGGTGAACCCGGAACCGCCGGAGCCGGTCCAGCCACCGGAGCCCGCGCAGCCTCCGACGCCGAACGGCCCGGAGCCCGAGCCGGCGCCGACCCCGGTGCCGGGTCCGACGCCGCCGTCGCCGCCGGTCCCCGAGCCGGAACCTCCGCTCCGGCCCACGCCGCCTCTGCCCCCACCGCCCGCGCCCACCCCGCCGGCGCCGGCCCCACCCGGGCCGGTGCCGCCGGTGCCCGGGCCGCCGGTGCCGCCGCCGGGTCCGGCGGTACCCCCGCCACCGGCCCCGCCGGGACCGATGCCCGCGCCGCCGTTCCCGCCACCACCGGCGATGACCGGCGCTCCGGACCCGCTGCCCGCGCCGCCGTTCCCGCCACCACCGGCGAGGAGCGACGCTCCGGACCCGCTGCCCGCGCCGCTGTTCCCCGTCCCGCCGGCCGCACCGGCGTTCCCGCCCGCGCGGGCCGCCGTACCAGGTCCGCCGGCCGCGCCGGCCCCGCTCGTCGCGCCACCGGTCACGCCCGGCACGTCAGGCGCCGCGCAGCCGTCGTGGGCCGCCGCACCCGTGCCGGACCCACCGCCCGTGGTGCCGGCCCCGGCGCTGCCGACCTGGCCGCCGCCGGCCGTGCCCGCCCGCGACGCCGACACGACCCGTCCGGTACGCCCGCAGCCCGCCGGCCCGGACCTCGCCACCGCCGCGTACGGCGGGACGGACGGCCCGGGATTCGCCACCGTGTCCTTCCCGCAGGGCAACCCGCTGGAGAACTCCGGTTCCCTGACCGGGCACATCCTGGCCCAGGGCTGGTCCGAGGACAGCCCGGCCGCCCGGGGCGGCAACACCAAGGTGATCATCGTGTTGGCCGTCGCGCTGGCCATGCTCATCGGGATCAGCCTGCTCGTGGTCGTCCTGGCCAACGACGCGTTGAGCGGCCTGACCGGGACCATGCTCATCGAGTGACAGGGGTGAGCCCGCCCACTACCGCCTCGCACTGTCGTGGCGGAGTGGGCGATTCGCCGTACACTTGTCTGCGATCACTGACCCGGCGCGCCCCGACTGCGCGCCCATGGGCGATCTTGCGGGCGATTCGGCGGCGTGACAGGCCGCGGCGGGCCATCGCGAAGATGCGCCCCGCTCGAGAGGTATTTCTTGACCACGTTCGCTGAACCCAGCACGTCCCCGTCCGTCGACCCGACCCCGGAGAACATCGACTTCGCCTCCCTCGGCCTGCCCCGGCAGGTCGTCGAGGTGCTCACCCGGCAGGGCATCACCACCCCGTTCGAGATCCAGCGGGCCACGCTGCCCGACTCGCTCGCGGGCCGCGACGTCCTCGGCCGGGGCCAGACCGGCTCCGGTAAGACGCTCGCCTTCGGCCTGCCGGTGATCTCCCGGCTCGCCGACCGCAACCGGGCCCGGCCGCTGCACCCGCGCGCCCTGGTCCTGGTCCCCACCCGGGAACTCGCCATGCAGGTGAACGACGCCCTGATGCCGCTCGGCAAGGCGGTGGGCGTGTTCCTGAAGACCGCCGTCGGCGGTGTGCCGTACGACCGGCAGATCGACGCGCTGCGCCGTGGCGTGGAGATCGTCGTGGCCACCCCCGGACGGCTCGGCGACCTGATCGAGCGCGGCGTGTGCCGCCTCGACGACGTCGAGATCACCGTGCTGGACGAGGCCGACCAGATGGCGGACATGGGCTTCCTGCCCGAGGTCACCCGACTGCTGGCGAAGACTCCGGCGGACGCGCAGCGGCTGCTGTTCTCGGCCACTCTGGACAACGACGTCGACACGCTCGTCAAGCGGTTCATGACCGACCCGGTCACCCACTCGACCGCACCAGCCACCGCCGCCGTGTCCACCATGGATCACCACCTGCTGCTGATCCCGCCGCACGACAAGTTCGCGGTCGCCGCGTCCATCGCCGCCCGTGAGGGCCGCACCATGCTGTTCGCCCGTACGCAGCTCGGCGTGGACCGGCTGGTCGAGCAGCTCGCGGCCGTCGGTGTGCGGGCCGGTGGGCTGCACGGCGGCAAGACCCAGCGCATGCGCACCAAGACGCTCGCCGAGTTCCGCGAGGGCCGGACGCCCGTGCTGGTCGCGACCGACGTGGCGGCCCGGGGCATCCACGTCGACGGCGTCTCGCTGGTGCTGCACGTGGACCCGCCGAAGGACCCCAAGGACTACCTGCACCGGGCCGGCCGTACGGCTCGGGCCGGCGAGTCCGGCGCGGTGGCGACGCTCGTGCTGCCCAAGCAGCGCCGCACCACGCTGGCCATGATGGAGAAGGCGGGCGTCGAGCCGGCCGAGACCCGGGTCCGGGCGGGCGACGAGGCGCTGGCCGAGCTGACCGGCGCGCGCGAGCCCAGCGGCGTACCGGTGCGGGACGAGCCGGAGCCGCGACGCGGCGGCGGCCCGCGTCGCTTCGGCGACCGCGACGGCCGGGGCTTCGACCGGGGTAGCCGGGGCGGCTTCGCCGACCGTGGCGAGCGCCGGTTCGGCGACCGCGACGGCCGGGGCGAGCGCCGTTACGGCGACCGGCCCACGGGCGAGCGGTCCGGTGACCGGTTCGCGGACCGTGGCGACGACCGCCGGTTCGGCGACCGTCCGGCGGGCGAGCGCTACTCGGGCGAGCGGTCCGGCGGCGGCGAGCGCCGCTTCGGGCGGCCGGAGCGTCGCGACGACCGGAGCTTCGGCGACCGGGGTGAGCGCTTCGGCGACCGGCGGTCCGACGGCCGGAGCTTCGGCGAGCAGCGGTCCGACGACCGTGGCCAGCGCAGCGACCGCTTCGGCGGCCAGCGCGGCGACGACAGCCGTTTCGGCGAGCGCGCCGACCGCCCGTTCGGGGACCGGCACCGGCCGGCGACCGGGCGCGGGTACGACCGCGACGAGCGGCGATACGACGACCGGCCGGGCGGCTCGCGCGGCTTCGGTGACCGTCGCCAGGAGGACCGCCCGCACGCCGAGCGGCGTTTCGCTGACCGGGGCGACGCGCGTCCGGCCGAGCGCCGGAGCGGCGGTTTCCGGGCCGAGGGGCGGGGCCGGGACGACCGGCGCGGCTTCGGCGGGCGCCCGCCGGCACGTACCCACTGATCTGAGCGCACCCACGACGCCGCCGCCGAGCACCCGCTCGGCGGCGGCTGTGCGTTCTGCGGGTCAAGGGCACGGTGGCGTTCTAGCTGCGCGGTGCGAGGACGGGATAACGCCGGGTCGGCTCGTTCAACATCGACAGGCGATGCCGAGGCTGCCAGTCGGGCGGCGGTATCGGGATGGTCTTGTCGATGGTCTGCCGGAGGCTGCGCCGAGCGGACCGGCCCCACGACCAGGCCACCCAGCAGCCGAACGCCTGGGCGATGACGGCGGACAACAGCAGAGCGGTGCCGATCGGGTCAGACATTGCGCACCGACCGCAGCCAGCCCATGAATCGGATATGCATCTCGGCGGGATCCGGCGGCTCGGAGTAGAGCCTTGCCAGGTCATCGGTCGCCTGCCGCATGAGGGCAGCCAGATCGACGGCGAGGTTACACCGGTCGTGCCTGTAGTCAGCGACCAACTCGACCTTTGCGTTTTCGCACGGCCAGTTGAGCAGGTCTGCCGTGCAGACCCAAAGGGGTTTCAGCGGAGCGTGGCGCTGGGTCACTCGGGGCCTCCTGCCGTGGGTCGGCTTCCAGGTGGCACCCCCGTCCGCCGCGAACTCGCCACCGGGCGGGGGGCCTGATCCATCAGATCGCCCCCTCGTCGCCCCTGTCAACATTGACGGGCCCACGTAGGCGTGATCATTTGTTCGCGTCAGCATAGGCGGGTCAGCCCGCTCCTACCTTCGAAGTCGTGACCAAGGAGACGGGACCGGGCGAACTCGTCGCGGCCGGTGAGATCTTGAAGATGCTCGGCGTGGGCAGATCGAGATTCCGCGAGATCCGGCGGCATCCCGCATTCCCCGCGCCGTATCAAGAGCTGTCGGTCGGCGCGGTCTGGCTGAAGCGGGACGTGGAGCGGTACATCCGGGACCACCGGCCGCCCCGGCCGGCGGACGACGACGAGTAGTCCGACGAGGCATGATCCGTACGTCTCGCGCCTCCTTCGTCGGGTGAGACGACCACGCCTGTACGGGCCCGGCGAGCTGGCCGCCCTGTTCGGCGTGTCGCGTCAGCGGGTTCTCCAGATCACCCGCCGCCCCGGGTTCCCTGAGCCGCTCGCCCGACTGATCGGCATGAACGTCTGGGACGCCGATGAGGTCGACGAGTGGGCCCGCCACAACCGGCCGCCCCGCCCCACCGAGGGCGACGAGCAGGGGTAGTCGGTAACGCCCCGGCTCGCGGCGGCGTTCGCGCATCCGCTGCCGCCGACGGCCGGGTCGCGTAACGTCCGGACCATGCCGAAGTCGCTCTTCTGGGCCCGGACCGACACCGCCGGTTCCGAGCACGTCGTGCTCGACGACGGTCAGGGGCTGACCGCGCAGGGTGTGGCGCTCGCCGTGGATCCGATCCCGTACACGTGCCGCTACCGGCTGGCCGTCGGGCCGGACTGGGCGACGAACCGGCTGGAGGTCGAGGCCGAGGGCGCCGGCTGGTCGCGGAGCGTACGCCTGGAGCGGGGCGGGGACGGGTGGCGCGTGCGTACCGGCGAGGAGGGTGACCTGGACGCGGCGCTGAGCGCGGCGGGTCACCCACCGGCGGGCCTGCCGGGTACCGACGATCCGGGCCGGCTGGCCGAGGCGCTCGACGTGGACCTGGGCGGCTCGCCGCTGACGAACACGCTGCCGATCCGCCGGATCGGGCTGGGGCGGCTGCCCGCCGACCTGGCGACGGCCGTGAACGTGGCCTGGGTGTTGCTGCCCGGCCTGGCAGTGGTGCCCGCCGAGCAGGTCTACACCTCGCTGGGTCCGGGCCGGGTTCGGTACGCCAGCGGCACGTTCACCGCCGACCTGGAGGTCGATCCGGACGGTTTCGTGGTGCGCTATCCGGGGCTGGCCGAGCGGGTCGACCCGCGCTGACCGCCCGGTTCAGGCCGGCCAGGCGCCCTCGGTCAGGAACCGGTCGATGGTGGCGAGGTGCGGGGCGAGGTCGAGGCCCTGCGCGGCCACCCACTCGTCGGAGTAGTAGGTGTCGCCGTACCGGTCGCCCGGGTCGCAGATCAACGTGACCACCGACCCGGTACGCCCGGCGGCGCGCATCTGCGCGATCAGCCCGAACGCGCCCCACAGGTTGGTGCCGGTGGAACCGCCGACCCGGCGGCCGAGCACGGCCGAGCCGGCCCGCATCGCGGCCAGCGACGCGGCGTCCGGCACCTGCACCATCCGGTCCACCACGCCGGGCAGGAAGGACGCCTCGACGGTGGGCCGCCCGATGCCCTCGATCCGGGAGCCCCGGTCGGTGGAGACCGACCAGTCGCCGGCCTGCCAGGCGGGGTAGAACGCGGAGTTCTCCGGGTCCACCACGCAGAGCTTGGTGGGCAGCCGGCGATAGCGGGCGTAGCGGCCGATGGTGGCGCTGGTGCCGCCGGTGCCGGCCCCGACCACGATCCAGGCGGGCACCGGGTGCCGTTCCAGCGCGAGCTGCGCGTAGATCGACTCGGCGATGTTGTTGTTGCCCCGCCAGTCGGTGGCCCGCTCGGCATAGGTGAACTGGTCCATGAACCGGCCGCCGCTGTCCTCGGCGAGCCAGCGCGCCTCCACCACCACCTTCGACGGGTCCCCGACCAGGTGGCAGCGCCCGCCCTGGAACTCGATCTGGGCGATCTTCTCCGGCGACGTGGAGGCGGGCATGACCGCGATGAACGGCAGCCCGAGCATCCGGGCGAAGTACGCCTCGGAGACGGCAGTCGAGCCGGACGACGCCTCGACGATCGTGGTGTCCGGGCCGATCCAGCCGTTGCAGAGGCCGTAGAGGAACAGCGAGCGGGCCAGCCGGTGCTTCAGCGAGCCGGTGGGGTGCACCGACTCGTCCTTGAGGTAGAGGTCGATCCCCCACTCGCGGGGCAGCGGGAAGGGCAGCAGGTGGGTGTCGGCGGAGCGGTTGGCGTCCGCCTCGACCGCGGCGATCGCCTCGGTCACCCAGCGCCGGCTGGCCTCGTCGCACCGGTCGAAGTGAGTCACGACGGCAACGTTACAAGCGAGGTGACCTCGCGTTTGCCTGGACCCGGCGGGTCTGCCGCCGCTGGCCGGCCCGCCCGGCGGCCCGGATCACCGGTGTGAGGGCCAGCGCTAGCCGGGGGAAGGCGTCCAGGAGCCGTACCTGGGCGCCACGCCAGCGCGGCAGGCTGACCACCGGGCGGGGCCGCCGGGCCAGCCGCACGGCCCGCGCGGCCACCCGCTCCGGCGTGAGCAGCGAGCCGGTGAAGGACGCCAGCGCTCCCGGGTCGTCCAGCTTGTCGTGCAGCATCGGCGTCCAGATCCCGTCCGGGCACAGGCACGACACGTGTACGCCCCCGACGCCGGCCATCCGCAGGTCGCTCTGCGTGCCGAGGCTGAACGCGAGCAGGGCGTGCTTGCTGGCCGCGTACACCGTCTCGCCCGGCGCGGCGATCAGCCCGGCCAGCGAGACGACGTTGAGCACGTGGCCGCGGCCCTGCTCGCGCATCACCGCGACGGCGGCGAGCGTGCCGTTCATCGCGCCGAGCGCGTTCACCTCGACGACCGCGCGCCGGGTCGGGGCGTCGTGCGCCCAGGACGGGCCGGTGACCAGGATGCCCGCGTTGTTCACCCAGAGCCCGAGGCCGCCGGGCGCGGCCGCCGCCTCGGCGGCGACGTCCGCGCAGGCGGATTCGTCGCGTACGTCGAGGGCGCGCGACCAGCCACCCAGCGGTGCGGCGGCTTCCGCCACGGCACCCGCGTCGACGTCGGTGAGCAGCACGTTCCACCCGTCGGCGTGCAGGGCGGCGGCGATCGCCCGCCCCAGCCCGCCGGCCGCGCCTGTGACCACCGCCGCACCGCGTCCCGAGCTCGTCATCGGCGCACGGTAACCGCAACCCCCGCGCGGAGGCCAGAGGCGTCAGGCGGTGGGGGGTTCCAGCGGCTGCGGGCGGTTCTCCCACTTGGTCGACAGCGCGATGCTGGTACGGGTGGACGCCACACCGGCCGTCCGGTTCAGCCGGACGATCAGCTGCTCCAGCTCGGCGATCGTGCCGACTCGCGCCTTGAGCAGGAAGGACTCGACGCCGGCCATGAAGTAGCAGGACTCGATCTCAGGAATGCGGCGGAACGACTCCAGCACATCGTCGGTGTCCGCGTCGGAGTCCTCGATGATGCCGATCAGCGCGGTGACGCCGAGCCCGATCGACTCCGGCTCGACCTCGGCCCGGTACGCCCGGATCACCCCGCTGGACTCCAGCTTGCCGACCCGCTCGTGCACGGCCGGGGCGGAGAGGCCGACCTGACGGGCCAGCTCGGCGTACGACAGACGGGCGTTGCCCCGCAGCAACTCCACGAGGCTCAGGTCGATCGTGTCCACGGAGAGTGACCCTATCCGCTCGACGGCTACCGAACGCGGTCGGTACCCGCGGCCCGGCCCTTCACAAACGTACGATCAGGGGGTTCTCCGCCGGTACCATTTCCGAACTTCCCAGTGTGTGCGTTTTTCGCGTTTGACGGACACGCCCGGTAGCCGGTGCTGTAATTGCCATACGTCCCTCATGACGGCTCTGGGCTCGCACCGGCCGGGGGCAGTGTGTTCAGCCGGGGGCTTCGTCGACGCGAGGAGGGGGCTGTGGACACTGGAGATCGCCTGCTGACACCGGGTGAGGTCGCTGCGCTGTTTCGGGTGGACCCGAAGACCGTGACCAGATGGGCAGCGGCCGGCCGGATCGGCAGTATCCGGACTCCAGGAGGGCACCGCCGGTTTCGGGAATCCGAGGTGCGGGCCCTGCTCGAGGGGGAGGGCATGCTGGACGAGGCGGAGGACATGGGCAAGGCCCGCAACATGGGCCAGACCGCTTCCACCGGCCCCGGACCGGCGAACGCCGGCATGTACTGAACGTACGGGGCGCGGTCCGGCCGAGGGCCGCGCCCCCGCACGCCGGGCCGGTCAGTCCGCGGCGGCCTCCCGGCGCCCGGCGGCCACCTCGCCGGACCACCGCCGGAACAGCGTGTGCTCCACGCCGAGCGCGTCGAGCACCTTCCCGGCCACGAAGTCCACGAGTTGCCCGGCGGACGCCGACGCGCCGGCGCCGTAGAAGCCCGGGCTGGCCGGCAGCACCACCGCGCCGGCGTCGTGCAGCGCGATGAGGTGTTCCAGGTGACTGCGGGTCACCGGCGTCTCCCGGGGCACCACGACGACCGGGCGGCGCTCCTTGAGGTTCACCTCGGCGGCGCGCTGGAGCAGATCCTTCGACAGCCCGATCGCGATGCCGGCGCACGCGGCGGTGCTGGCGGGCACCACCGCCATGCCGCGTACCCGGTAGGAGCCGCTGCTCGGGCCGGCGGCCAGGTCACCGGCGGGCCAGTGCCGCAGGTCCGCGCCGGTGAGGTCGCGGTCGAGCCAGGCGGCCAGGTCCTCGGCCCAGTGCCCGTCCCGGAACGGCCGGCCGGTCTCGTCCAGCACCGTCAGCCGGGCCGCCCGGGAGACGATCAGGTCCACCGCCTGGCCGGCGTCGAGCAGTGCCCGGACGACAGCCGCCGCGTACGGCGTGCCCGAGGCTCCGGAGACACCCACCACCCATGGTTCGCGCATGCCCTCAAGCGTGCCTGGTCGCGGCGGACGCCGGGCGGGGACCCCCGTTCGGTCGGCCCGCCCGGGATGTCCAGCGGGTTCACGCGACATCCCACGGCATGAAAGTCTTCGATCGGCGATCGACTTCCACGGAGGGGCCGGTGATGACGGGGGCGGTGCTGCGGGCGCTGCGCTCCGACTGCCCCGTCGCACCCCGCATCTCCCCGTACGCCGACCGGGTGCAGGGCTGGCTGGTGGAGCACGTCGACCGGCTCGGCCTGCCGGCTGACCCGGACACCCGGCGACGGCTGGCGCGGGCCGGCTTCGCCCGGTACGCGGGCCGCCTGTACCCGGACGCCACCGAGCCCGACCTGCGGGTGCTCACCGCGCTGTTCACCTGGTTCTTCCTGGTCGACGACGCCTGCGACGGGCGGGACGGGCTGACCCCGGCGCAGATCCGCGCGTTGCGCGACGGCGCGCTCGCGTTGCTGCGCGAGGGTCCGCGCGCCCGCCACCCGGGCTTCTCCGGCCCGCTGCGGCGTCTGCTGGTGCAGGCGTGGCGGGAGCCGCGCCGCCGGATGCCGGCCCGGTGGCGGCTGCGTTTCGCCGACGCGGTCGCCGACCACCTCGACGGGGTGCACCGGGAGGCCACCGCCACCACGTCCGGCCGTCCACCGGGCGTCGCCGAGTACGTGCGGCTGCGCCGGGCCACGTCGGCGGCGTACGTCTCGTACCCGCTGATCGAGTTCGCGTCCGGGCGTCCGCTGCCCGACGCGGTCTACCACCATCCGGCGCTGCGCCGGCTCGCCGACCTCGCGAACGACCTGCTGTCCTGGTTCAACGACATCGCCTCGCTGGAACGCGACCGGGCCACCGGCGGCGGTCACAACCTGGTGCTGGCGATGGCCGCCGAGCGGGGCCTGCCGGTGCCGGCGGCGGTCGACCTGGTGGCCGGGCACTGGCGGGCCGAGATGGGGCGATTCGCCGCGCTCCTGGCGGCGGCGCCGTCGTTCGGGCCGACGCTCGACCAGGCCGTCGCCGTCCACCTCGACGGCCTGGCCGCCGCCGTGCGCGGCACCGTCGACTGGACGCTGGAGAGCGCCCGCTACCCGGTCGGCGCGACGCCGTGAGCCGGTCCGGGTTTACGGCCGCAGGCCGAGCCGGATCACCAGGTCGAGCAGCGCGAGGACGAACAACGCGATGCCGACGAAGCCGTTCGCGGTGAAGAACGCCCGGTTGACCTTGCTCAGGTCGGTGGGGCTGACCACCATGTGCTGGTAGGCGAAGGCGACAGCGGTCAGCGCCAGCCCGATCCACCACAGCCAGCCGAAGCCGACCCAGGCGCCGAACCAGATGAACAGCGCGAACGTCACCACGTGCGCGACTGTGGAGGCGTGCAGCGCGAAACGCCGGCCGTACCGGGCGGGGACGCTGTGCACGCCGATCTCCCGGTCGATCTCCGAGTCCTGGCAGGCGTAGATCAGGTCGAAGCCGCCGATCCACAGGCCCACCGCCGCACCGAGCAGCCACGCCGGACCGGAGCCGTCGAGCGTGCCGGTGACCGCCAGCCAGGCGCCGACCGGGCCGACCGCCTGCGCCACCGCGAGGATGGCGTGCGGCCAGTTGGTGAACCGCTTGCCGTACGGGTAGACCACCAGCGGCACCACGGCGAGCGGCGCGAGCACCAGGCAGAGCGGGTTGAGCAGGGCGGCTGCGGCCAGGAACACCACGAGCGCGACCGCCGCGCCGGTCCAGGCCGTCCGCACGCTCACCGCGCCGGTGACCAGTTCCCGGTTCGCCGTACGCGGGTTCCGCGCGTCGATCCGCCGGTCCAGGATCCGGTTCGCGGCCATGGCGAACGTCCGCGCGCCGACCATCGCCACGGTGATCAGCAGCAGGTCTCCCCAGCGCACCCGGCCGCCGTTGAGCTGCATGGCGGTCAGCGCCGACAGGTACGCGAACGGCAGCGCGAAGACGGAGTGCTCGATGGCGACGAGCTTGAGGAAGGACGAGACCCGGCCGGGCCGTTCCTGTACTGCCGCCGTCATCAGATCCCGTATTCCTTCCAGCGCTTGTCGACAAGCGAGACCACCTCGGGCGACATGCGCATCTCCTCCGGCCAGCCCCGGGTGTAGCCCTCCTCGGGCAGCTTCCGGGTGGCGTCGATGCCCGCCTTGCCACCCCAGAACTGCTGGTACGAGGCGTGGTCGAGGTGGTCCACCGGGCCTTCGGTGAGCATCAGGTCACGGGCGTAGTCGACGTTGCCGAAGGCGCGGAACGCGACCTCGTTGTAGTCGTGCACGTCGCAGTCCTCGTCGACGATCACGATCAGCTTGGTCAGCGACATCATGTGCGCGCCCCAGATCGCGTTCATGACCTTCTGCGCGTGCTTCGGGTAGCGCTTGCGGATCGACACGATCGCGCAGTTGTGGAAGACACCGGCGGCGGGCAGGTCGTAGTCGACGATGTCCGGGATCAGGAAGCGCAGCAGCGGCGCGAAGATCCGCTCGGTGGCCTTGCCGAGACCGTGGTCCTCCTGCGGCGGCTGGGACGTGACGATCGAGTGGTAGACCGGGTCGCGCTGCGTGGTCATGCACTCGATGTGCATGACCGGGAACGGCTCGACCGGCGTGTAGAAGCCGGTGTGGTCGCCGAACGGCCCCTCGGGCAGGCGCTCGCCCGGCTCGATGTAGCCCTCCAGCACGATCTGCGCGTGCGCCGGCACCTGAAGCGGGACGGTCAGGCAGTCCACCATCTCGACCCGCTCACCGGCGAGGAACCCGGCGAACAGGTACTCGTCGATGTCGGCCGGCAGCGGCGCGCTGGCCGAGTACGCCACGACCGGGTCCGCGCCGATCGCGATCGCCACCGGCAGCCGCTGGCCGAGCCGCTCGGCGACGGCGTGGTGCGCCGTGGAGTTCTTGTGGATCTGCCAGTGCATGCCGATGGTGTTGTGCGAGTGCTGCTGGAGCCGGTAGAGCCCGAGGTTGCGCTTGCCGGTCTCCGGGTGCTTGGTGTGGGTCAGCCCGAAGTTGTGGAAGATGCCGCCGTCGCCGGGCCACACCTGCAACCCGGGCAGCCGGTTCAGGTCGACGTCGTCGCCCCGGTAGACGACCTGCTGACAGGGGGCGGTCTTGACCTTCTTCGGCGGCATCGACTTGAGCTGCATGACCTTGCCGAGGCCGCCCATCATCCCGGAGAAGCCCTGCGGCAGCTCCGGCTTGAGCATCTCGCCGATCCGCGCGCCGATCTCGTCGAGGTGTTCCACCCCGAGCGCCATCGCCATCCGCTTCTCGGTGCCGAACAGGTTGATCGCCACCGGCATCTCGCCCCGGGTGGGGCGCTCGAACAGCAGCGCGGGCCCGCCGGCCCGGACGGTGCGGGTGACGATCTCGCTGATCTCCAGCGTGGGGTCGACCGGCGCGCTCACCCGCCGCAGCTCGCCCGCACGCTCCAGCGCCGCGAGGAAGTCCTTCAGATCGGTGTACGGAAAGCGAGCCGCCATAACCCCATCCTCCCCCACCTCCCTGAGATGCAAGGAAGGGCCCCTTGTTAACGCATCCGGTGGAGGCGGGGCCCCCTGTTAACACCTTCGCCGCATGGACGGAGGTCGGCCGGGTAGTCGGCGGCATGGACGAACCGCGGGTGCCGACGGGCTTCACCGAGCAGCGGGCCAGAGCCGGCGACGTGGAGATCAACTATGTCCGGGGTGGCCGGGGGCCGACCCTGGTGCTGCTGCACGGCTATCCCCAGTGCTGGCGCATGTGGCGGCACGTGCTGCCGGAGCTGGCCCGGTCGTACGAGGTGATCGCCCCGGACCTGCGCGGCTTCGGCGACAGCGACGCCCCGCCCGGCGGATACGACAAGAAGACGGTCGCCGCCGACCTGCACCAGCTGCTGACCGGTCTCGGTCTCGCCGAGGAGATCCGGCTGGTCGGGCACGACCTGGGCACCATGGTCGCGTACGCCTACGCCGCCGCCCATCCCGAGTCGGTCACCCGGCTGGTGCTCAGCGAGGCGCCGATCCCCGACGAGAGCATTTACGCGATCCCGGCGCTGACCGCCGTCGGCCCGGCGGTGTGGAACTTCGGCTTCTTCAACGTCCCCAACGGCCTGCCCGAGCAGCTCGTCGCCGGGCGGGAGGCGCTCTGGGTTGACCGGTTCACCGACTCCATCATGGTCAACAAGGGCAGCCTGGGCCCGGGCGACATCGAGGAGTACGCGGGCCACCTGCGCGACGAGGCGCACCTGCGGGCGAGCTTCGGCTATTTCCGGGCGTTCGGGCAGGACGTCGCGGACAACACGGCGTACCGGGGCACGAAGCTGCCGATGCCGGTGCTCGCCGTCGGCGCGCAGGCCAGCCTGGGCGGGCAGGTGGCCGAGCAGGTCCGCCGCTATGCCGGCGCGGTCACCGGGGCGGTGGTGGAGGACTGCGGCCACTGGCTGTTCGAGGAGCAGCCGGCGAAGCTCACCGCGCTGCTGCTGCCGTTCCTGCGGGGCTGACCGGCGCCGCGCGGCTCAGTGCCGACGGGCCGACCGACGTTGCGCATCACGTGGCGGAGTTGTGCCACACATCAGCTGTCGGATCACATGGCGTAGGGCCTCAGGCGGCGGACGTCCAGGCGTACGCGGCCAGCGGCGGGTCGAGCGGCGCCTCGGTGAGCCGGTTGGCGAACGTGGAGATCGTGTACGTGCCGACGCCGAGCACCACGTCCAGCGCGTGCCGTGGCTGCCACCCGGCGGCGAGCAGCGCGTCCAGGTCGGCGTCGGGGACCGCGCCCCGGTGGTCGAGCACGGCGACGGTGAAGCGGCGCAGCGCCTCCAGCCGGGGGTCGGGTACCGTCGCGCCGGTCCGTAGCGCCTCGATCAGCGCCGGCGCGGCGGCGTGGCGGACCAGCGTCGCGGTGTGCATCGCCACGCAGAGGTGGCAGCCGTTGCGGGTGGCGACGGTGAGCACGACCACCTCCCGGGCGACCGGGTCCAGGTCGGTGGCCTCGAACGCGGCGTTGGCGGCGAGGAAGCCCTTTAGTAGTTCGGGCGAGCCGGCCATCAGGCCGACGGCGGCGGGCAGGTGGCCCAGTGAGCGGCGTACGCCGGCCATGACCGGGCGGGCGGCGGCGGGCGCGGTGTCCGGCTCGTACGCGGTGAAGCGGGACATGACTGTGCCCCTCTCGTAAGATGGTCAACGTGGTTGACGGAATGGTAAACGTGGTTGTCGAACATGGCAACGCCTGACCGCCCCGGCTTCGCGCTGCCGCTGCTCCTGCTCGCCGGCTTCCGTACGCTCGTCGACGACCTGCACGCCGAACTGGCCCGCCAGGGGCACCCCGAGCTGCGCCCGGCCCACGGCTTCGTGCTCCAGGCCGTCGGCCCGGCCGGGACCACCGCCTCCGACCTCGGCCAGCGCCTCGGCGTCTCCAAGCAGGCCGCCGGCAAGACGGTGGACCGGCTGGTCGCCCTCGGCTACCTGGAACGCGTGGACGACCCCGCCGACGCCCGCCGCAAGCTGGTCCGGATGACCGCGAAGGGCCGCGACGGGCTGCACCGCTCGGCGGTGGTCTTCGACGAGCTACGCAACCGCTGGGCGGCCACGCTCGGCGCGGACCGGGTCGCCGCCATCGAGGACGACCTACGCCGGATGGTCCCCGCCGACGTGTTCCGCCTGGACGTCCCCGGCTGGTTCGGCGGGTGAGACGCCCGCTCAGCGCCCGTAGAGAAGTGCCGGGTCTACCAGGACCACATCCGCCCGACCGGCCGCGGCGTCGACGAGGTCGTCCTCGAAGCCGTGGCCGCCCGCCAGCAGCAGCCGCGCTCCGCCCGCGTCGAAGCCGGGTCGCTGCCGCACCAGCAGGGCCCGGATCCGCTCCAGCCGCTGGAGGTCGGCCCGGCCCAGCCGGCGACCCCACTTGACCTCACCGATCGCCAACAACGGGCGAGGGCCGTCGCCCGGTGGCGGCTCGCCCACCGCGACCAGGTCGAGTTCGTGACGCGTCCGGGTGTCCGGGTCGGTCAGCGTCGCCGCGCTCACCTCGGCGACGTGCCCGCCGAGAAGCTCGGGTTCGGCGAAGCGCAGCGACCACTGCCGCACGATCTCCTCGAACCGGGGCCCGAGCACCGCGCTTGCGTAGCGCCGCTGTGAACGACGCCAGACGTCGGCTCCGCGCCGCTGCTCCAGAGCCGTCCACGCCGGGCGCATCACTGCCTGGTAGAAGGTGATCAGCGGTTCGGTGATCCGGTAGCTGCTGCGACCGCTGCGCAGCGGGTCGGGCTCACGCACCAGCAGTCCGGCGTCCTCCAGCACGGTCAGCGGGTGCTGGAGGTCGGTGGCCTTCCGCCCGATGTAACCGGCGATGCCGCCACGGCTGGCGTTCCCTTCCGCGACGGCGGCGAGAACCGAGTGGTACAACGCGGTGTCCCTCAGGTCCGGATCCTCGGCCAGCAGGTACCGGGCCTCACGGAACAGCGGCCGGGCCGGGTTCAGGACCGTCCGCACGATCCAAGCGTCGAAGTCGTCCGGCCCGGCCGGGGTGTCGTCCTGGACGTACTCCCGGCGGTACGCGGGGGTGCCGCCGACGACGGAGAAGACGCGTACCGCCAGCAGCGGGTCGTCGATCTGCCAGAAGGCCGCCGCAGCGCGGAAGTCCAGTGGCTGCACCGGCAGTTCCAGACCGGCCCGCCCGCGCAGCGGCGCCGATCCGGCGAGCAGTCCTCCCATGAAGGACAGCGCCGAGCCGCACAACAACAACCGCGCCCGGGAGCCGGTCCGCTCCGGACGGCCGGGCGTCAGCGCATGCTGGATGATCGACGGCAGGTCACGGGCCGCACGCACCAGGTACGGGAATTCGTCGAGGACGACAGTGACGGGGCGTTCCCGTCCCAGCGCGAGCAGCGCGTCGACCGCAGCACCCCAGTCCGGCAGGTGGACGGGACCGGGTGACCCGGAGTACGCGCCCAGCGCCTCACCCAGCCGGCGCAGCGATTCCGTCGACGTCGCCTCGGTAGCGCCGAAGTAGAAGCCGTCGCTCGCCTGCGCAAGTTGGTACAGCAGCAGGGTCTTGCCCTGCCTGCGGCGGCCGCTGACCACGCCGAGCGTCGCGCCGGGCCGGTCGTCGGCCACGAACCGGGCCAGTTCGGCCCACTCGACGTCCCGGTCGAAGATCTCTGCGGGCTTTCCGAGCAGCGGCATACCGACACCACACTTCTTATAACTACAGTTCTAAGAAGTGTAGTCCTACATTCTGCGTCACTGACAGCTTCGCCGACGGCGGTTCATCATCGACGGATGGACGACGCGTACGTGGCAGGTGACCCGGACGGCCTCAGCCCGCTCCAAGCGGAGATCCGCGACGCCGTGGCCCGCGAACTGCACGCCCAGTTCGCGCTGCGGGCGGACCGCCTCGAACTGGCCGACCTGCCGGAGGTGGCCTACCAGGTCACACGCCGGGTGGACGAGGTGCTGAGCGGTCGCCCGGCCGCTACACCCCGGCGTACGAGTGCAGGCCGGTGAAGAAGAAGTTCACGCCGAACAGGTTCATCATCACGGTCAGGAAGCCCACGATGGAGATCCAGGTGGCCACGTTGCGCTTCACGCTCGGCGTGGCCCGGGCGTGCAGGTAGCCCGCGTACACCACCCAGGAGATGAACGCCCAGGTCTCCTTCGGGTCCCAGCCCCAGGCGCGACCCCAGGCCGCCTCGGCCCAGATCGCACCCGCGATCACCGCGAAGGTGAAGATCGGGAACGAGAAGGCGTGCAGCATGAAGGTCAGCCGTTCCAGCCCGGCCGCCTCCGGGAGGCGGCGGGCCAGGGTGTACGGGAAGCTGCGCCGCCCCTGCTCCCAGCCGGACCGCATCAGGTACGCGGCGGCGGGCACCACGCCGAGCAGGAAGATGCCCGAGGCGAAGATGATCGTCGAGACGTGGATGATGAACCACCACGACTGCAGCGCCGGCATCAGCGGCTCGATCGGCACGTAGAGCTTCAGCTCGGCGAACGCCAGCAGCAGCACCATGACCAGCGTCAGGAACAGCCCGAGCCGGCGCAGCCACGGCTGCTTCCAGAGCACCACGAGCCAGGCCGCCATGCCGATCCAGGTGCCGGTCAGCACGAACTCGTACATGTTGCCCCAGGGCATCCGGTCGGCGGCGAGGCCCCGGGTGACCACGGCGCCCAGGTGCAGCGCGGCGGCGAGCACGGTGAGCCAGCCGGCGATCCGGCCGGCCAGCACGGCCCGCGCGCCGGTGCGGTCCGGGCGCTGCGGCGTGGCCGGGACGGCCGGCTCGTCGATCGCGCCACCGGCACCGCCGACGCCCGCGCCCACCAGCTCACGCGCCGGTGCGGCAGCGGGCACCTTCCGCGCGTTGCCCAGCGCGAACTCCACGGCGTGGCTGATCATCGCGATCAGGTACGCCAGGATCGCGAACGCGACCAGCTGGTCGGAGAGTGCGGACATCACTCGTCTCCTTCTCGCGCCCGCCGCGCGTCCGGCGCGTCACCGCTCACCGCGGCGACGAGCTGCGCGAACTCGTCGGCGAACCCAGGGTGCTCGGTGCGCGGCAGCCCACCGGCCTCCACCAAACTACTACCGCTCGTCGGAGATCCACCCTCGGGGGCCGAAACCCGGAACCAGACCCGGCGCCGCCGGGCGAACAGCGAACCCATCAGGCCCAGCAGCAGCGTGCCGCTCGCCACCAGCAGCAGCGTCTGACCGGGCGCGTGCCGGACCGCCAGCGTGACGTACGGCTCGGTGCCGAGGAACTCCAGCGTGCTGCCGTCGTCGAGGGTCCACTTCTCCCCCGGCCGCAGCAGCTTGGTGCCGATCTCCTTGAGCTTGCCGTCGTCGATCTGCCGCCGGTCCAGCGCGTAGACCGAGCCGGGGATGCCGGCGTCCATCCCGAGGTTCCCCCGGTACGCGGTCAGGTTCACCATCGGGTTCCGCTCGGCCGGGTACTGCGACGAGACGTACGGCGCGCTCTCCGGCCCGGTCGGCAGGTAGAGCCCGTCGAAGGCGATCTGCTGGTCCGGGGCGCGGGCGCCGGTCTTCGGGTCGACGTTGGCGTCCGGGAAGATCGCCACGCCCTCCTCGGTCGCGTTCGAGTCACCGGTACGCAGGAACGGCGCGTCGCTGGTCTGGCTGCGGCCGTACTTGTCGGTGTACTTCAGCAGCGGCGCGTAGCCGTTGCCGAGCAGGTAGACGTTCGCCGAACCGAGCCGCAGCGGCGAGTTGACCGAGAAACCGGCGGTCCGCGCCTCGCCGCCCGGCTCGTCCACCGTCACCGTGGCCCAGTAGCGGGACGCCAGCCCGGACGGCAGGTAGTCGGCCTCGAACTTCTCCAGCGTCAGGCAGAACGGAGGCAGGTCGGAGCTGTCCACGCGCGGGCCGAGCGACGCCTCGGCGTACTGCTGGCGGGTGTTGCAGAACGCGTTGTCCGCGCCCGCCACCAGGATGCGGTTGCCGTGCCAGCCGTACCAGGAACCGAGCGCCACCCCGAGCAGGACGGCGACCAGCGACACGTGGAAGAGCAGGTTGCCGGTCTCCTTGAGGTAGCCCTTCTCGGCGGAGACCTCGTTGCCGCGCACGGTGACCCGCCAGCGGCGGCGACGCAGCACCGCCGCGATCGCCTCCGGGTCGGCGGCGGCCGGGGCCTCCAGCACCGCGTGCTGCGGCAGCCGGTCGAACCGTCTCGGCGCGGCCGGCGGCCTCATCCGCAGCGCGCGGACGTGATCGCGGGCGCGGGGCAGGATGCAGCCGATCAGCGAGGTGAACAGCAGCAGGTAGATCGCGGAGAACCAGACCGAGCCGAAGACCTCGAACGCGCCGATCTGATCCAGCCGGGGCGCCAGGTCGGGGTGGTCGACGAACCACTGGTTGACGCGTTCCGGGTTGACGCCGCGCTGGGGCAGCACCGAGCCGGGGATGGCCGCGACGGCGAGCAGGAACAGCAGGATCAGCGCGGTACGCATGCTGGTGAGCTGCCGCCACGAGTTGCGCAGCAGCGCCAGCACCGGGTTGACCCGCCGCCGGGGCGCCTGCGCGGGCGGGGTCGACGGCCGGTCGTCGACTGTCGTCATCAGATGCTCACCTCGCCCACGCCGACGGTCGTCTGCAACCAGATCACCACGTTCACCCAGCCGCCGGTGATCAGCGCCAGGCCGATCGCGATCAGCAGCGCACCGCCGATCCGGGTGACCCAGCGGCTGTTGCGCCGGACGGCGCGGAAGACCCCGAGCAGGCGCTGGAAGCCCAGCCCGAAGACGACGAACGGTATCCCCAGCCCGAGGCAGTACGCCACGGCGAGCAGCACAGCCCGGTCGGTCCCGCCCTCGGTGGCCGCCATGCCGAGCACCGCGCCGAGCGTCGGGCCGGTGCAGGGCAGCCAGCTGAGCGCGAAGACCGCGCCGAGGACCGGTGCGCCGAGCAGCCCGGCGGCGGGCAGCCAGCGGATACGGAACTCGCGCTGCATGCCGGGGATCACACCGAGGTAGCCGAGGCCGAGCACCACCACCAGCGCGCCGATGACGATCTCCAGCGTGCGCTCGTACCGGAAGAAGAGCTTGCCGACGCCGGAGAAGAGGATCGCGGTGGCGACGAACACGACTGTGAAGCCCGCGATGAACAGCAGCGTTCCGGCGAGCACCCGGCCCTTGACGGCGGCGGCGGTCCGTTGCGGCGCCGCCCGCTCGGCGACGCTCACGCCGCCGCCGGTGCCGCCGCCCGCGCTGGTGGTGCCGGTGTTAAGAAGGGGCCCTTCCTCTACTGGAGGCGTTAAAAGGGGGCCCTTCCTTGCACCCTCCAGGTCGGAGCCGGCCAGGCCCGTCACGTACGACAGGTAGCCGGGCATCAGCGGGAGCACGCACGGGGACAGGAAGCTGACCAGTCCGGCCAGTGCCGCCGCGCCGACCGCGAGCAGCAGCGGGCCGGACTCGGCGAGCTGGCGGAACGTCTCGCCCATCAGCGGGAGCCGTTCGGCGGCGGCGACTCGGCGGCGACCTTCTCGACGATCGGCCGCAGCTCGTCCCGGGTGACGGCCCGGCGGATCACCACGGCGACCCGGCCCTCGCGGTCGAGCACGACGGTGGCCGGGGTGGTGTTCGGCGGGATGTCGAAGTTGAGCGCCTGCCGGCTGGCCGGGTCGAAGATGCTCGGGTACGTGACCCGGCCCTCCTCGAAGGCGATCGCCTTGTCCTTGCTGTCCTGCACGTTGATGCCGAGGAACGTCACGCCGGAGCCCTTCGTGGCCTGGTAGGTGGCCTCCAGGTCGTCCGCCTCGGCGCGGCAGGGGGCGCACCAGGAGCCCCAGAAGTTGACCACGACGACCTGGCCACGATCGCGGGAGATGTCGTAGCTGCCGCCGGTGAGCAGCTCACCGCTCACCTTCGGCGTCTTGGAGCGCTGCTCGGGGGCGCAGGTGACCGTCGAGCCGTCGGCGTCGCACCGGCTCTCCTGGCTGTCGGAGGAGCAGCCGACCAGCGCCGTACCGGCGGTGACGGCGGCGAGCAGGGCGGCGGCGAGCCTCCGGGTGAGCATCAGGCCCCCTTGGCCGTCCGGGCGGTCGGCGAGATCGAGACGAGGTGGGCGGCCGGCTCGGAGTACCCGATACCGGCGATCTTGGCGCCGTCGAAGTGGAACGAGGTGAGGCTGGCCAGGCCGCACTGGCGGCGACGCGGGTCGTGCCAGAGGCGCTTGCGCTCGACGTGCCGGCGCAGCGTCCAGATCGGGAGCTGGTGCGACACGAGGACAGCCTCACGTCCCTCGGCGGCGACCCGGGCGGCGTGCAGCGCGGCGAACATGCGCTCGGCGATGACCCGGTACGCCTCACCCCAGGACGGGGTCACCGGGTCGCGCAGCACCCACCAGTTGCGCGGGTCACGGAACGAGCCGTCACCCGGCGAGACCTTCTTGCCCTCGAACCAGTTCGCGCTCTCGATCAGCCGCTCGTCGACACCGACGGAGAGGCCGAACTGCGCCGCGATCGGCTCGGCGGTCTGCTGGGCACGCTCCAGCGGGCTGGCCACCACGTGCACGACGGTCCGGTCGGCGAGCGCCTGTGCCGCCGCCTTGGCCATCTGCACGCCCAGCTCGGAGAGGCGGAACCCGGGCAGGCGGCCGTAGAGGATGCCGTCCGGGTTGTGCACCTCGCCGTGCCGCAGCACGTGCACCACGGTCTCCGCCATTGGTTACCCTCCGTGTCCTGCTGCTGCCGCCGCCCGCGCCGCCACCGGCAGGGCGGCGGCGATCTGCTCCCACGCGGCGTCGTCGATCGCGGTCGAGACGAACCACGACTCGAACGCGCTCGGCGGCAGGTAGACGCCACCGGCGAGCATCGCGTGGAAGAACGCCTTGAACGCGGGCACCACCTGGGTGCGGGCGCTGTCGTAGTCGCGCACGTCCGCGTCGGTGAAGAAGACCGAGAACATGTTGCCCGCTGTGGAGAGGCGGTGCGGCACGCCCGCCGCGGACAGCGCCTCGGTGGTGAGCTTGCCCAGCGCGGCGGCGGTCTCGTCGAGCCGCCGGTAGAGCGCGTCGTCGGCCAGCCGCAGCGTGGCGAGCCCGGCCGCGCAGGCCAGCGGGTTACCGGAGAGGGTGCCGGCCTGGTAGACCGGGCCGGCCGGGGCGAGCCGGGCCATGATCTCCGCGCGCCCGCCGAACGCCGCGGCGGGCAGGCCACCACCCATGACCTTCCCGTACGTCCACAGGTCCGCGTCCGACGGGTCGAGGCCGTGCCACCCGGCGCGGGACACCCGGAACCCGGTCATCACCTCGTCGACGATGAGCAGCGCCCCGTTGGCGTGGGCGATGCGGGCCAGCTCGGCGTTGAAGCCGTCGCGGGGGGCGATCACGCCCATGTTGCCGGCGGCTGCCTCGGTGATGATCGCGGCGATGTGCTGCCCCTCGGCGGCGAACGCCTCCTCGACCGCGCGCAGGTCGTTGTACGGCAGCACGATGGTGTCGCCGGCCGCCGCGCCGGTCACGCCGGGCGAGTCGGGCAGGCCGAAGGTGGCCACGCCGGAGCCGGCGGCGGCGAGCAGCGCGTCGGAGTGGCCGTGGTAGCAGCCGGAGAACTTAATGATCTTGGCGCGGCCGGTGAAGCCGCGGGCCAGCCGGATCGCCGACATGGTCGCCTCGGTGCCGGAGTTGACCAGGCGTACCTGCTCCACCGGCGTCCGCGCGATGATCTCCTCGGCCAGGTCGACCTCGCCCGGCGTCGGCGTGCCGAAGCTGGTGCCGAGCACCGCCGCCTCGCGCAGCGCCTCCACCACGGCCGGGTGGGCGTGGCCGAGGATGAGCGGGCCCCAGGAGCAGACCAGGTCGACGTAGCGCCGGCCGTCGGCGTCGAAGAGCCACGGACCCTCCCCCCGGACCATGAAGCGCGGGGTGCCGCCGACGGCACGGAACGCGCGTACGGGAGAGTTGACCCCGCCGGGCACGACGGCCTTGGCGCGGTCGAACAGGGCCTCGGAGGCCGGGGCGTCGGCCGGGTAGCGGCCGGATCCGGCGGAATGCGTCTCGGTCACGATGGGGCCATTGTGTCAGCGCCGGAGTGCTGCCTGGCAGGCACCCCGCAACGGGGGTTACCAGGCTCACCTGCCGGAGCGGCGCGACGGGCCGACGGCGATCGGCTCGACAGGCCCGATGGTCGAGATCGCGATAGGCTGACCGGGTGGATCGTGCCGAACTGTCCATCACCGTACACCGGACGGGTGACGAAGCAGTGCTTCGCCTGGCCGGTGAGATCGACATGCTCACGGCCGCCCAGCTCTCGACTGTGGTGAACGAGGTGCTGGCGGATCCGCCCCCGCGCATCGTGCTCGACCTGGCCGGGGTCACGTTCTGCGACTCGCAGGGCCTCGGCACGCTCGTGGTGCTCAGCCGCAAGGCCAGTCACGCCCAGTGCCTGCTGATCCTCACCAACGTGGGCGACTTCCTGATCCGCGTCCTGGACATCACGGGCCTCCGCAGCGCCCTGATGATCCGCAACGAAGCCACCCAGTAACGCACGCCCCGCCTTCGCGATCTTGCACTTGCGGCCCTCGACCTGGGCGATGTGCCCCTTTCGCCGGGGCCGCAAGCGCAAGATCGGCGCGGCCTAGGCGACGGGGAGGTCGCGGCGGCGGAATGTGAGCAGACCCGCTGTGGCCAGGGTGACCGCCAGGGCGGTCAGCACGTAGAGCGGGGTGGGGGCCCAGGTGTCGCGGAGCACCTGCGGGGTGTGCGTGAACGGCGACGCGTCCAGCAGCCACTGGTCCAGCTCCAGCACGGCGCCGAGCTGACCCAGCAGCACGCAGGCCGCCAGCACCACCCAGGCGGCCGACGCGAGCCGGGGCAGCAGGCCGTAGAGCAGCACGGCGAGCCCGGCCAGCACCCACGCCGCCGGCACCTGGGCCAGGCCGGCGGCGAGCATCCGGCCCAGTTGGCGGGGCACGTCACCGGTGCTCAGCCCGTACGTCAGGCCGGTGGCCAGCCCGGTCACCGCGAGCACCACCACCGGGCCGAGAAGCGCGAACGTCACGTGGGAGAACAGCCAGGTCGAGCGCCGGGTCCCGGTGGCGAGCACCGGCTCGGCGTGCCCGGCGGACTCCTCCGCGCGCATCCGCAGCGCGGCCTGGATGCCGTACCCGGCGGCGGCCAGCCCGGCCAGGCTCAGCGTGACCCCCAGGTAGGCGTCGGCCATCCCCGACGCCCCGCCGAGCCGGGCCACGATCTCCTCCATCCGCGGACTCCCCTCGACCGACCGGCCGGCCGCCTCGGCCGCGCCGCCGAGGATCAGCCCGAGCAGGCCGAACCCGACCGACCACCAGAGGATCTGCCCCCGGTGCAGCCGCCAGGCCAGCCCGAACGGACCGGACAGGGCACCACTCGCGGCGGCCGGGCCGAGCCGGGGCGGCAGCACGCCCGCGCCCAGGTCGCGGCGGACCGAGATCGGGTACGCGAGCGCCGCGAGCAGCGCCGTCGCGGCCAGCGGCAGGAGCAGCACCCACCACCGCTCCCCCTCGTACGGGCGGGCCCGGGCGGCCCAGCCCAGCGGGGACAGCCAGCTCGGCCAGTCGTTGCTCGCGGTGTCCCCGGCCAGGCGCAGCCCGAACGCGGCGCCGAGACCGGCGAGCCCGATGCCCCGCGCCCCGCCCGCGGTCTCGGTGAGCTGGGCGGCCAGCCCGCCGAGCGTGGCGAAGACGGCGCCGGTCAGCACTGTGGCCAGCCCGTACGCGACCGACCCGCCGACCGGCAGCCCGGTCGAGACCAGCCCGGCTGCGGTGAGCAGCCCGAGCGCCAGGTCGGCCGCGTACGTGACGAGCAGCGCGGCGGTCAGCCCGGCGTGCCGCCCGAGCACGCTGCCGCCGAGCAGTTCCCGCCGCCCGGCTTCCTCCTCGGTGCGGGTGTGCCGGATGACCGTGAGCAGGCTCGCCAGCGCCACGATGAGCAGCAGGAAGCCGCTGCGCTGGGCGGTCAGCCCACCGATGCTGTCGCCGTACGCCGGGCCGAGCAGCGCGACGATCGACGGATTGCGGGCGGTGCCCTCCAGGTACGCGGCCCGCTCGGCGGCGGTGGGGAACAGCTCGGAGAAGCTGGCCGCGTACGTGATCGGCAGCACCGCGAGCACCAGCACCCACAGCGGCAGCAGGAGGCGGTCCCGGCGCAGGATCAGCCGGACCAGGTGACGGGTGCCGGTGAGCGTGCTCATGACCGGCCCGCCGTCTCGGGGCGGGCCGGGCCGGAGGAGGGCGCCGACGCGGAAGGCGCCGTCTCGTAGTGCCGCAGGAACAGTTCCTCAAGCGTGGGCGGCGTGCTGACCAGGCTGCGTACGCCCAACTCGGTGAGCCGGCGCAGCGCGGCGTCGAGCGACGCGGTGTCCACGTCGAAGCGGACCCGCTGCCCGTCCACCCGCAGGTCGTGTACGCCCGGCAGGTCGGTCAGGCCGTCCGGCGGCGCGGTGACCTCGGCGTCGATCGCGGTGCGGTGCAGGTGGCGCAGGTCGCCGAGCGTGCCGGACTCGACGGTCCGCCCGGCCCGGATGATCGTCACCCGGTCGCAGAGCGCCTCCACCTCGGCCAGGATGTGGCTGGACAGCAGCACCGTGCGCCCCTCGTGGACGGCCCGGCGGACCCAGTGCTGGAAGACCTCCTCCATCAGCGGGTCGAGCCCGGAGGTCGGCTCGTCGAGGATGAGCAGTTCGACGTCGGAGGCGAGCGCGGCGACCAGGCCGACCTTCTGCCGGTTGCCCTTGGAGTAGGTGCGGCCCTTCTTGCGCGGGTCCAGCTCGAACGACTCCAGCAGTTCGGCGCGGCGTCTCGGGTCCAGCCCGCCGCGCAGCCGCCCGAGCAGGTCGATCACCTCGCCGCCGCTGAGGTGGGGCCAGAGCGTGACGTCACCGGGCACGTACGCGAGGCGGCGGTGCAGCGACACCGCGTCCCGCCAGGGGTCGCCGCCCAGCAGCCGGACGGCCCCCGCGTCCGCCCGCAGCAGGCCGAGCAGCACCCGGATGGTGGTCGACTTGCCGGATCCGTTCGGGCCCAGGAAGCCGTGCACCTCTCCGGTGCGGACGGTCAGGTCGAGCCCGTCGAGAGCCCGGGTGCGGCCGAACGTCTTCACCAGTCCGGACACATCGATTGCTGTTTCCATACTTCAGAAGTTACGCTCGTTTCACAAACTTGTGAAGACTGTAGGGTCACGGGGTGAGTGTCGAGGAGCCGACCATGAACGTGCCGCCCCAGCACGACGAGGAGGAGGTCCACCTCTTCGTCGAGCGGATGGCGATGGCCTTCGCCGACGTGGGCTTCCCCCGGATGGCCGCCCGGGTCCTGTTCACGGTGATGAGCGCCGACGACCCGCTCACCGCGGGCGAGATCGCCGCACGGCTCGGCGTCAGCGCGGCAGCCGTCAGCGGCGCGGTCCGCTACCTGACCCAGTTCGCCATGCTGATCCGCGAGCCGGTCAAGGGGTCCCGGAGCGACCGCTACCGGATGCCCGACAACCCGTGGTACGAGGCGACGATCACCAAGACCACGCTCTACAAGAACTTCATCGACATCGCGGCCGGCGGGGTCGACGCGCTGCACGGGCGCAGCACCCCGGCCGGCGAGCGGGTCGCCGAGATGCGCGACTTCTTCCTCTTCGTACAGGAGGAACTGGAATCGCTCGGCGACCGCTGGCGGGCCCGGCGGGCCGCGACCGGGCACGGTGGCCCGGCCGGCGGCTGAACCGTCAGCGGGCGTTGCCCCAGCGCGCATGCTCCAGCAGCTCCACAGCGCGCTCCCGGGTCGACGGGTCGTCGTCGGCGCGCAGCAGCGCCGTCGCCTCGTCCACCGCGTCGGTCAGGTGCCGCCACTGCAGATCCCGCTCGCGCACCAGGTCCGACTGGGCGGCGAGCTGCCGCGTCTTCACCCACAGGTCGACGAAGACCGTCACCTTCGCGCGCAGCACCCACGGGTCGAACGGCTTGGTCAGGTAGTCGACCGCGCCGGCCGCGTAGCCGCGCAGAGCGAGCTGGGCGTCCTTGTCCGCGGCGGTCAGGAAGATGATCGGTACGTGCCGGGTGCGCTCGCGCCGCTTGATGTGGGTGGCCGTCTCGAAGCCGTCCATGTCCGGCATCTGGGCGTCCAGCAGGATCACCGCGAAGTCGTCCACCAGGAGCTGCTTGAGCGCGGCCTCGCCACTCTCCACCGCGACCGACTGCACCGGGAGACCCTGGAGGATCGCCTCCAGCGCCATCAGGTTCTCCCGCCGGTCGTCCACCAGCAGGGCCTTGGCCGTCTGCGTCACGCGTTCTCCTCGTCGCCTCGGCTCCGGCTGATCCAGGACGCCATCAGTTCGATCAGCTCGTCCAGGTCAACCGGCTTGGTGATGTAGTCGCTGCCGCCGGCGCCGAGCGCCGACTCCCGGTCGCCGGGCATCGCCTTGGCGGTCAGGAAGACGATCGGCAGGTCCGCGAACCGGTGGTTGCGGCGGATCTGCGCTGTCGTCTCGTACCCGTCCTGGTCCGGCATCATGGCGTCCATCAGGACGATGTCCACCTCGGGGTGCTCGGCGAGATGGCGCACGCCGTCCGCCCCGTTGTCCGAGTACAACACGGTCATCCCGTGCAGTTCCAACGCGGACGTCAGCGCGAACACGTTCCGTACGTCGTCGTCAATGATCAGCACGGTCACGCCGTCCAGGCGCCGGGTCGCCGGCGTCTCCTGTGGCTGCGGCAGCTCCATCGGCATGAGCAGCGACGACGGCAGGCCCGCGCGGCTCGGCGACGGCGGGGCCGGCGCCACCACCGCGTCCGGCGCCAGCACATCGGGTACGAAGAGAGTGAACGTCGAACCCTGACCGGGCGCGGACGAGACGGTGATCGTGCCGCCGAGCAGGCGGGCCAGATCGCGGCTGATGGACAGGCCGAGCCCGGTCCCGCCGTAGCGCCGGCTGGTCGTGCCGTCCGCCTGCTGGAACGCCTCGAAGATCAGCGACAGCTTGTCGTCGGAGATCCCGATGCCGGTGTCGATCACGGTGAACGCGATCACCCGCTGCGCGTTCGTCAGCGCCGGCACGTCGAAGACGGCGTTCTCGGCCGCCGGGCCGATCCGCAGCGTCACCGCGCCGTTGTCGGTGAACTTCACCGCGTTCGACAACAGGTTGCGCAGGATCTGCTGCAACCGCTGGGCGTCGGTGACCAGCGCGGGCGGCAGGTCACGGCTCACCCGTACCTGGAAGTCCAGGCCCTTCTCCTCGGCCTGCGGCGCGAACGCCTGCTCCACGTAGCCGCGGATCTCGGCGAACTGGATCTCGGTGGGCTCCACGTCCATCCGGCCCGCCTCGATCTTGGACAGGTCGAGGATGTCGTCGATCAGCGACAGCAGGTCCGACCCGGCGCCGTGGATGGTCCGGGCGAACTCGATCTGCTTCGCGCTGAGGTTGCGCTCCGGGTTCTCGGCGAGCAGCCGGGCCAGCAGGAGCAGCGAGTTCAGCGGCGTACGCAGCTCGTGGCTCATGTTCGCCAGGAACTCCGACTTGTACGCCGACGCGCGGGTGAGCTGCTGCGCCTTCTCCTCCAGGCCGAGGCGGGCCAGCTCGATCTCCCGGTTCTGCGTCTCGATGTTGGCCTTCTGCTCGGACAGCAGCTTCGCCTTGTCCTCCAGCTCGGCGTTCGTGCGCTGCAACTCGGCCGACTGGTCCTGCATCTCGTGCGCCAGCCGCTGCGACTGCGCCAGCAGCTCCTCCGTACGCCGGTTGGCCTGGATGGTGTTCACCGCGACGCCGATGGTGAGCACCAGCCGCTCCAGGAACGCCAGGTGCAGCTCGGAGAACGTGGCCACGCCGGCGAACTCGATCACGCCGAGCAGCTCGCCCTCGAACTGGACCGGCAGCACCACCAGGTCGGCCGGGGGCGTGTCGGCCAGCCCGGACCGTACGACGAGACGCCCGTCCGGCTGCGCCTTGACCCGGATCGTCCGGCGCGACAGCGCGGCCTGCCCGACCAGCCCCTCACCGGGGCCGAACGTGACGTCGTGGCCGCGCGCCACGTACCCGTAGGAGGCGGTGAGCCGCAGCCGCATGCTGCCCTCGGAGCTGTCCGCCAGGAAGAACGCGCCGAGCTGCGCGTCCACCAGCGGGGTCACCTCCTGCATGATCATCCGGCAGACCTCGCCCAGGTCGCGCTGGCCCTGGAGCAGACCGCCGATCCGGGCCAGGTTCGAGTCCAGCCAGCCCTGCTCGGCGTTCTTCTTCGTCGTCTCCCGGAGGGTGACGATCATCTGGTTGATGTTGTCCTTCAGCTCGGCGACCTCGCCCTGCGCCTTCACGTTGATCCGCTGGGTCAGGTCGCCGCGGGTCACCGACGTGGAGACCTGCGCGATGGCACGCAACTGCGTGGTCAGCGTCGAGGCGAGCTGGTTGACGTTCTCGGTGAGGTCGCGCCACGTACCGGAGACGCCCTTGACCTGGGCCTGACCACCCAGCTTGCCCTCGGTGCCCACCTCGCGCGCGACCCGGGTCACCTCGTCGGCGAACGACGACAGCTGGTCCACCATCGTGTTGACGGTGTTCTTCAGCTCCAGGATCTCGCCCTGCGCGTCCACAGTGATCTTCTGACCCAGGTCACCGTTCGCCACGGCGGTGGTGACCGAGGCGATGTTACGGACCTGGCTGGTCAGGTTCGACGCCATCGAGTTCACGTTGTCGGTCAAGTCCCGCCACGTACCCGAGACGCCCTTGACCTGGGCCTGACCACCCAGCTTGCCCTCGGTGCCCACCTCACGCGCCACCCGCGTCACCTCGTCGGCGAACGACGACAGCTGATCCACCATCGTGTTCACGGTGGACTTCAGCTCCAGGATCTCGCCCCGGGCGTCCACAGTGATCTTCTGCGACAGGTCACCCTTGGCCACCGCCGTCGACACCTGGGCGATGTTGCGCACCTGAGCGGTCAGGTTCGACGCCATCGAGTTCACGTTGTCGGTCAGGTCGCGCCAGGTGCCGGCGACGCCGCGCACCTGGGCCTGGCCGCCGAGCTTGCCCTCGGTGCCCACCTCACGGGCCACCCGCGTCACCTCGTCGGCGAACGACGAGAGCTGATCCACCATCGTGTTGACAGTGGACTTCAGCTCCAGGATCTCGCCCCGGGCGTCCACAGTGATCTTCTGCGACAGGTCACCCTTCGCGACGGCGGTGGTGACCGAGGCGATGTTCCGCACCTGGCTGGTCAGGTTCGACGCCATCGAGTTCACGTTGTCGGTCAGGTCCCGCCACGTACCCGAGACGCCCTTGACCTGGGCCTGACCACCCAGCTTGCCCTCGGTGCCCACCTCGCGCGCCACCCGCGTGACCTCGTCGGCGAACGACGACAGCTGGTCCACCATCGTGTTGACGGTGTTCTTCAGCTCCAGGATCTCGCCCTGCGCGTCCACAGTGATCTTCTGACCGAGGTCGCCCTTGGCGACAGCCGTGGAGACCTGGGAGATGTTGCGGACCTGGCTGGTCAGGTTGCCGGCGAGCTGGTTCACGTTCTCGGTGAGGTCACGCCAGGTGCCGGAGACGCCGCGCACCTGCGCCTGACCGCCCAGCTTGCCCTCGATGCCCACCTCGCGCGCCACGCGTGTCACCTCGTCGGCGAACGACGACAGCTGATCCACCATCGTGTTCACGGTGTCCTTCAGCTCCAGGATCTCGCCCTGGGCGGCCACCGTGATCTTCTGCGACAGGTCACCCTTCGCCACCGCCGTCGACACCTGGGCGATGTTGCGCACCTGCGCGGTCAGGTTCGACGCCATCGAGTTGACGTTGTCGGTCAGGTCCTTCCAGGTGCCGGCCACGCCCGGCACCTCGGCCTGGCCGCCCAGCTTGCCCTCGGTGCCCACCTCACGCGCCACCCGGGTCACCTGCTCGGCGAACAGCCGCAGCGTGTCCGTGAGCGAGTTCATCGTGTCGGCCAGCTCGGCCACCTCGCCGCGCGCCCCGACCGTGATCTTCTGCGACAGGTCGCCCTTCGCCACGGCTGTCGCCATCTGCGAGATCGACCGCACCTGCCCGGTGAGGTTCGACGCCATGGTGTTCACCGAGTCGGTGAGGTCCTTCCAGGTGCCGGCCACCCCGCGTACGTCGGCCTGGCCGCCCAGCTTGCCCTCGGTGCCCACCTCGCGGGCCACCCGGGTCACCTCGTCGGCGAACGACGACAGCTGATCCACCATCGTGTTCACGGTCCGGCCGATGCGCAGGTACTCACCGCGCAGCGGGCGACCGTCGATCTCCAGCGCCATGTGCTGGGACAGGTCGCCGTCGGCCACCGCCACGATCACCCGGGCGATCTCGGTCGTCGGCCGGCCCAGGTCGTCGATGAGCGAGTTGACTGCCCGCTGCCCCTCCGCCCACGAACCGTCCAGGCCCTCGTCGTCCAGGCGCTCGGTGAGCCGGCCGTCACGGCCGACGATCCGGCTGATCCGCCGCAGGTCGAGGTGCTGCCGCTCCTGCAACGACACCACGTCGTTGAAGGCGTCGGCGACCTCACCGGGCAGACCCGCCCGCCGGGGCAGGCGCACCCGCAGGTCGCCGCGCCCCACCCGGCGCAACGCCTCGACCAGTTCGCCGAGGAGCACCTCGTGGTCGGACGCGGACGGGTCAGCGGTCATCGACTGATTCACCGTGGCCATCGTTCCTCGCTCCGCTCGGGCTCGTGCGGTCACACGGGCCATCCCATCATTGTGCCGCGCGATCCGTCGAGGTCACCGCGTGTGATCGCGCGTCACGCGCGGTATCAGCCCGGCCGGCGGGTTCGGCCGGATGCTTGGCACCCGGGGTGGGCGCGGTGGAGGATACGAAGGTGTCAGCGGAGGCAGGGCCTGCTAGCGGCGGCGCGAACGAGCGCGTCCGCCGGGTCCGCCTCCCCGCCGACCGGCGCACCCCGGCGGCCGCCCGCGCGCTGGTGCGCACCATGCTGCTCGAAGCGCGGCTGCCCGAACTGCTGAACGAGGCGCTGCTGCTCACCACCGAGTTGACCACGAACGCCGTCGAACACGCCCGAACCGAACTGGACATCGAGGTCGACACCGACCGCAACGGCCTCACCGTGACCGTCACCGACTTCGCCTCCGGCCCGGTCGACGAGCTGATCGTGGGTGTGCGAAACACCACGTCCGACATCACCGAGGTGGCCACCCGAGGGCGCGGGCTGCTGCTCGTCGACCACTTCGCCAGCCGGTGGGGCACCACGTACCTCCCCACCGGCAAGGGCGTCTGGTTCCGCCTCGACCGGCCCGGCCCCGGCGGTTCCGCCCGGCCGTCGGCCGGCCCACTGCGCGTCGCCGAACGGACCAGCGACGGTACGCCGAGCGCCGCGGCCATGAGCGACTTGATGCAGATCACCCCCGACGCGTACGCCGACGAGCCGCTGTCCGAGTTCGCCACCGGGCTGCTGACCCGGGTCGCCGAGATGGTCGGCGCCGCCGGTGGCACGGTCCGGCTGGACCGGGGCGACGGGCTCGGCACCCAGATGTTCGCCAGGTACGGCCGGCCGCCGCGCGAGGACAACGAACTGCTGCGCGTGCCGTTGGCCGTGCACCGGCCGTACTCCGGTGAGCTGGAGCTGGACGCGGCACCCTCGGCGTACGCCCGGCCGCTCGCCGTGCTGGCCGCCGAGCGGCTGTCGCTGCACCTGGAGAACGACAGGCTGCGCCGCGCCGACGTACGCCGCTCCACCTGGCTGACGTTCCTGGCCGAGGCCAGTGAACTGCTCGCCCAGTCGCTCGACGTCGAACTGACCATGGCGCTCGTCCCGCAGCTCGTGGTGCCCCGGCTCGGCCAGTGGTGCGCGGTGCACACCACCGACGAGTGGGGCCGGCTGCGGCTCGCCGCGTCGAGCCACGCCGACGAGGCGATGCTGCCGCAGCTGCACCGGACCCTCCAGGAGACCGGCCCGGACTCGATCCAGTCGCGGCTGCGCGAGGCGTCCCGCAACGCCGCCCAGGTGCCGCTCGGCGGGCCGATGGAGGGCTTCGCCGTACCGCTGATCGCCCGTGGCCAGCGGCTCGGCACCCTCGCCGTGGGCCGGCACCAGCGGCACCGGCACGACCCGGACGAGGTCTCGGTGCTGGAGGACGTGGCCCGCCGCGCCGCCCTCGCCATCGAGAACGCCCGCATCCACGCCGAGCGCCGCCGGGTCGCCCAGACGCTCCAGCAGTCGCTGCTGCCGCCGGTGCTCCCGGTGGTCGAGGGCATCGGCTTCGCCGCCGAGTACGTCCCGACCGGCGACGACGCGGAGGTCGGCGGCGACTTCTACGACGTGCTTCCGCTGCCGGACGGCCGCTGGCTCGTGGTGGTCGGCGACGTGTCCGGCAAGGGCGTGCAGGCCGCCGCCGTGACCGGGCTGGTCCGGGACGTGATCCGGGTGCTCGTCGGCGACGGCAAGCCGCTGCCCGAGGTGCTCGGCCGGCTCAACGAGACGCTTGTCGAGCGCGGCGGCGGACGCTACTGCACGCTTGCGCTCGCGTCCGTCGCACCCGGCGACGGCGACCAGCTCGACGTCTCGCTGCACCTGGCCGGTCACGACCGCCCGGTCCTGCTGCACGGCGGTGGCGGCGCGACGTTCGTCGGTGTGGGCGGTACGGCGCTCGGCCTGCTCGACGCCATCACCACACCGACCGCCGAGCTGTCGCTCAAGCCCGGCGACGCGCTGATCTTCTACACCGACGGCGTCACCGAGCGGCGACGCGGACGCGAGCTGTTCGGCACCGAGCGGCTGCGCGAGTCGGCGGCTCCGCTGGCCGGGTACTCGGCCGACGTGGTGGCCGCCCGGCTGCGCGCCACCACCATCGCCTTCTCCGCCGAACCCCCACGCGACGACATAGCCGTCCTGGTCCTCCGAAACGACACCCCCTAACCCCCGGCCCCGGCCCCGGCCCCGGCCCCGGCCCCGGCCCCGGCGATCATGAACTTAGCCGCTCAATTCGCCCGATTCCTCGCCGCCAACTTCATGGTCAACCCGCTCCGGCCCGCCCGCCACGGACGCCTGAGCCGGCCCCTCGTGGCACCCCAGCCGCCCGCCTCGCGCCTCAACCCGCCCATCGGCGGTGATCAACGAGTTTGTGTCCTCTGGGGGCGCGAAATCTGACGCAAAGTCCTTGATCACCGGGCGAGGCGAGGCGATCACCGGGCGAGGCGGGGCGGGCCAGGGCGGGGCGGGGACGGAGGACGGGGACGCGGGTGGAGCCGAGGCTGAGTGCGGGCCGGGGGTGCCCAGCAGGTGGGGACGCCCGGCAGGCAGGGTGCTCCGGCGGGTGCGCCGGCAGGTGTGGGCGCCCCCCGGCGGGCGGGGCACCGGCACGGGTGGGCCGGGCGTCGGCAGGCTGGTGCCCAGGGGCGGGGCTGGTCAGAGGCCGCCGGGTAGGCGGCCGGGGGCCAGTCGGCGGTGCGGGTCCAGGTGGGCCTTGGCGCTGCGCAGTCGCGGCAACGCGGGCAACTCGCCCCAGAGGTCGACGCCACGGCGTACCGCCGCGGGCGCGGCCACCACCACGCACCGGCCCCGCCGGGCGATCAGCACACTGCGGACCGCGGTGAGGATCGAGGCGACCCGGTCGGGTGGCAGCGCGCCGGACAGGGCGGCGTGCACGGTGCCCGAGCCGGCCGAGCCGCGTACCGGCACCGGGGCGCCGGTGGCGTCGCGCAACGCGTAGACGGCGGCGTGCAGGTCGTTTATCGGCACCTCGATACGCAGCGCCGTGTCGCCTGGCGCGAAGGGGTAGCGCCCCCACCATTCCGGCGCGTGGTGACTGACAATCGTCTCGGGGCCGAGGATCGCGGTGAGGCGCTCGGCCCGTTCGGTCACGTCGGCCGGGCCGCCCTCCAGCAGCACCACCAGGCTGCCCGCCGCCGGGCGGCCGGTCACCGCGGGATGGTCGGGGCGGTTGACCACCGACGGGTGCGTGGCCGGAATCCGTCGCCGGGGCAGCGGCACCGGCACCGGCAGGTCCAGCTCCACGGCGGCCGGGTCGACGCCGGCGGCGAGGACGGCCTGCACCAGGTCGTGCACCTCCAGCGGCGTCCAGACCGGGCGGGACACCCAGAGCCGGCCGGCCGGTACGGCGTGCACCCGCATGGTGGCCGAGACGAGCACGCCGAACCCGCCCTGCGAGCCGCAGAGCAGCCGGGCCACGTCCAGCCCGGGCACCTCGCCCCGGCCGAGGATCGCATCGCCGCCACCACGAACCGGATCGTCGCCGAACACACCACCGGCGGAACCGCTGTCACCGGCGGGACCGCTGTCACCGGCGGAACCGCCAGCGCCCGCCGGACCGCGTCCGCCCGCCCGGCCACCGCCACGGCCGGGGGCGGCTCGGCGGAGGGCCGCCGTGCCGGACTCGCCGACGCTCACCAGCTCGCCGTCGGCGTCGAGGTAGCGCACGCCGACGAGCTGGGCACACGGGCTGCCGTGCCGGTGCCGCAGCGGGCCGGTCTCGTCGGCGGCGAGCACACCGCCGAGCGTCGCGCCGGGCGAGGGCGCGTCGACCGGCAACCGCTGGTTGGTGCGCGCGAGCGTGGCCTGGACCGCGCGCAGCGGCGTACCGGCGCCGATCTCGGCCACCGCCGCGTCGCGCGACTCGTGCCAGACCCCGGCGAGGCGGCCGGTGTCGAGCATGATGTCCACCTGCGCCGGTGCGGCGCCCCAGTCGATCTTCGTGCCGGCGCCGCGGGGCACCACGGTCAGGTCGTACGCGGCGGCCAGCCGCAACACCTCCGCGGCGGCGTGCGGGCCGCCCGGCACGGCCACCCACCGGGCGGTACGGCCGGCCACCTCGTCGGCCGGGCCGGCGAAGCGGGCGAACGGGTCGCCGCAGATCGCGGCCAGCTTCCGGGTGATGTCGAGGGCTCCGAGTCGGTCGGTGGAACGTGCCGCATCCGCCATGGCGGCTATCGTACACATGTTCGAAAGACCTGGCGGCGAGTCGCGGGATTCGGTCGGCGGGCGACCCCGGCGGCCGCCCGGCGCCCGGTAACGTGGCGCCGTGACCGAAACCCCACCGCCCGTCGCCAAGCGCGTCCCCACCGAGCGCGTCCATCACGGTGACACAGTCCTCGACGAGTACGCCTGGCTCGCCACCAAGGACGACCCGGACACGATCGCGTACCTGGACGCGGAGAACGCGTACACCGAGGCGCGCACCGCCCACCTGGCCGGGCTGCGCGCTGAGCTGTTCGAGGAGACGCGCCGGCGCACCCAGGAGACCGACCTGTCGGTGCCGACCCGCAAGGACGGCCACTGGTACTACACCCGCACGGTCGAGGGTCAGCAGTACGGCGTGCAGTGCCGGCGCGCGGTCCGGCCCGGCGAGACCGCGCCCCCGGTCAGCGCGGACGGCGCCCCGCTCGACGGTGAGGAGGTGCTGCTCGACGGCAACCAGCTCGCCGAGGGGCACGACTTCTTCTCCCTCGGCGCGTTCGACGTCAGCCCGGACGGCCGCTGGCTGGCCTACTCCACCGACTTCTCCGGCGACGAACGCTTCACGCTGCGGATCAAGGATCTGACCACCGGCGAGTCGCTGCCGGACGAGGTGCCGGACACGTTCTACGGCACCGCCTGGTCGAGCGACGCGTCCACGCTGTTCTACGTGACAGTGGACGACGCGTGGCGGCCGAACCGGGTCTGGCGGCACACCGTCGGCACGTCGTCCAGCGAGGACGTGGTGGTGTACCAGGAGGACGACGAGCGGTTCTGGGTCGGCGTCGAGCTGACCCGCTCGGAGCGCTTCGTGGTGATCGACATCCACAGCAAGGTCACCAGCGAGGTCCGGGTGATCCCGGCGGCCAACCCGACCGGTGAGCCCGCCGTCGTCGCGCCACGGCGTCAGGGCATCGAGTACGCGGTGGAGCACCACGGCCACCGCTTCCTGATCCTGCACAACGACGGCGCTGAGGACTTCGCGCTCGCTTACACCTCGGCGGACGCGCCGGGCGAGTGGACGCCGCTGATCCCGCACACGCCCGGCACCCGGCTGGAGGCCGTCGACGCGTTCGAGGACCACCTCGTCGTGTCGCTGCGCGCAAACGGGCTGACCGGCCTGCGGGTGCTGCCGGTGGGCAGCGACGACAGCTGGGACATCGACTTCCCCGAGCCGATCTACAGCGTGGGGCTGGACGCGAACCCGGAGTACCGCACGAACGAGGTGCGGCTGCGTTACACGTCGCTCGTCACCCCCGACTCGGTCTACGACTACGACCTGGTGACCCGCGAGCTGACGTTGCGCCGGCAGAAGCCGGTCCTTCCCGGGCCGGACGGGCGGCCGTACGACCCGGCCGACTACGAGCAGCACCGGGACTGGGCACTCGCCGAGGACGGCACCCGGGTGCCGATCTCGCTGGTCTGCCGCCGGGGCACGCCGCGCGACGGCTCGGCCCCCGCTGTCATCTACGGCTACGGGTCGTACGAGGCGAGCATGGACCCGTGGTTCTCGATCGCCCGGCTGAGCCTGCTCGACCGCGGCGTGATCTTCGCGGTGGCGCACATCCGGGGCGGCGGTGAGCTGGGCCGGCGCTGGTACGACGAGGGCAAGCTGCTGGCCAAGAAGAACACGTTCACCGACTTCGTGGCCTGCGCCCGGCACCTGGTCGAGGCGGGCTGGACGGCGAGCGACCGGCTGGTCGCCCGGGGCGCGTCGGCCGGCGGCCTGCTGATGGGCGCGGTGGCGAACCTCGCGCCGGACGCGTTCGCCGGGATCGTCGCGCAGGTGCCGTTCGTGGACGCGCTCACCTCGATCCTCGACCCGTCGCTGCCGTTGACGGTCACCGAGTGGGAGGAGTGGGGCAACCCGCTCGACGACCCCGAGGTCTACGCGTACATGAAGTCCTACACGCCGTACGAGAACGTGACCGCCGCCGACTACCCGGCTGTCCTGGCGGTGACCAGCCTCAACGACACCCGCGTGCTCTACCACGAGCCGGCCAAGTGGATCGCCCGGCTGCGCGCGCTCGCGCCGTCCGGCGACTACCTGCTCAAGACCGAGATGGGCGCGGGCCACGGCGGCCCGAGCGGCCGGTACGACTCCTGGCGCGAGGAGGCGTTCGTCAACGCCTGGATCCTCGACCGCGTCGGCCGGGCCTGACCCGTACCCGATCGGATGAGCGACGAGGAGCAGCCGGCGGCGCGACGCGCGCCCGCCTGGCTGCTCCTCGTGGTGGTCGCCGCCGCGCTCGTGGTGTGCTGCTGTTCGACTGTCATCGGGCTGGCCGTCGCCGGCTCCGCCGGCCTGCTCGGCCGCTGACCGGTCAGGTGCTGCGCAGTTCCTCGACCGAGGTCGCGGCGCGCAGGAACAGCAGGCCGGCCACGACCGTGCACAGCACCGCCGCCAACCCGCTCGCCGCGAGCCAGGCCAGATGATCCCACGGTACGTCCGGCGGGACCGTCGTCTTCGGCACCCACTCGACGCGGATGTACGGCGCGGCGGTGGCCGGATCGCCGCACAGATCCGCACCGGCGTCGCAGAAGGTTCGCGCGAAGCCACCGTTCCTCGGCGCCGGCATGACGCCCCGGACCAGCAGGTAGCCGACGGTCAACGCGAGCCCGATCGCGGGTACGGCGGGGGCGAGCGCGGCCCAGAGCAGTGCCCGGCCGATGGTGGCTCGTGGCACGCCGGTCGCCACCTGCGCCGCGTACGCCCGTCGCCGGCTGGTGATGCCCTCGACCACCGCCACGAGCAGCCCACCGCCGGCGATCGCCATCGCCACCACGACCGCGAGGTCGACCAGGTCCATCGCGCCGAGGTAGAAGCCCGGGTCGGCCATTCCGGAACCGGTGCGGCGGGTCACCTCGGCCTGGGCCTGGAAGTCGGCACGCATCGCCGCGGCACCGGCGCCGAAGATCAGCGCGGCGAGCAGGGCGGCGAAGGTGCGGCTGCCGGCCCACGGGTCGGCGACCAGCCGGCGGGCGGCGAGCAGGGCGGCCGGGCCGCGTCCGTGCCGGTGCAGCAGCCGGCCGGTGTGGTACGAGATCCAGCCGGTGCCGGACACGACACCGATCGTCGCGGTCAGCCCGCCGACGACGAGCAACGTCGGCACCTGCCAGTCGGGTGCCACGGCGCCACGCCGCTCGTACCAGAGCAGGAGCGGGCGGATCGCGGCGAACATGGCCAGCGCGGCGAGGATGAGCACGCCCGGCCACGGCCAGGGCGCCCGGGTGCGGACCTTGCGCACGACGCCGAACGGGGTGGTGGTGACCCGCCGCAGCAGCAACGCGCTCACCAGCGCGGCGGCCAGCGGCAGGCCGAGCACGACGGCGGCCACCGCCATCGGCGCCGGGTGCACGTCGGTGGGCAGCGGCAGCCGCCCGTCCGCGTCGGGCCGGTGCAGCAGCCCGCGCCCGGCCAGGAAGACGGCTAGGCCGACGAGGGTGCCGATCAGACTCGCCACGCCGGTCTCGGCGACCGCGACCCGGGTGACCTGCCCGGGGGTGGCACCGGCCAGCCGGAGCGCGGCCAGCCGCCGGTCCCGGCCCGGCGCGCCGAGGCGGGCACACTGTCCGGCCAGGCCGAGGACCGGCACGCAGAGCAGCAGCAACGCGAACGCGACGCCGGGACGGAGGCCGGGTTCCCGCAGCAGGGCGTTCGTGTACTGGTCGGACTGCGTCCAGGCGTCGCCGGGCGGCTTCACCACCGACAGCACTGTCAGCGCGGCCAGCCCGGCCAGCGTCGCGAGCGCGGCGCTCAGCGCGGTGAGCACCACCCGGGCGACGTCGGTGCGGGTGCCGGCCAGCGCGAGCCGCAGCAGCGTGCCCGGTCTCACCGTGACCCACCCGGCAGCGCCGGGTCGAGCCCGAGCCCGGTGTGGTCGACCATGCCGTCGCGCAGGCTGACCTCCCGGTCCGCGTACGCGGCGATGCGCGGCTCGTGGGTCACCAGCACGACAGTGGTGCGCTGCTCGCGGGCCAGCCGGACGAGCTGGGTGAGCACCTGCTCGCCGGCCAGCGTGTCGAGCGCGCCGGTCGGCTCGTCAGCGAAGATCACCCGTGGTTCGGTGACGAGCGCCCGGGACAGCGCGCAGCGCTGCTGCTGCCCGCCGGACATCTCACCCGGCCGGGCGTCGGCGACGTCGGCCACCCCGAGCCGGTCCAGCCAGGAGAGCGCCGCGGTCCGCGCCGCTCGCCGCCCCGTGCCGGCGAGCAACAGCGGAAGCGCGACGTTCTCCGCGGCGGTCAGCTCGGCGACGAGCTGACCGAACTGGAACAGCACCCCGAATTCGGTACGGCGCAGCCGCGAGCGCGCCGCCTCCGACCACGTGTCGATCCGTTCTCCGCGCCAGGTGACCTGACCGGCGTCGGGGCGCAGGATGCCGGCGAGGCAGTGCAGCAGCGTGGACTTGCCACAGCCGCTCGGGCCGGTGACCGCGACGATCTCGCCTTCGGCCACGTCGAGCGTCACACCGCGCAGCGCGGGGGTGTGACCGTAGGCGCGGACCACTCCGCGCGCTTGCAGGAACGTCACGAGCGCACCTCCCGGTGCCAGTCGGCGACCCGGTCCAGGGTGGTGTGCAGCCACCGGAGATCGGCGTCGAGGTGGGCGATGGCGAAGTCGGCGGCGACCACCTCGTCGAGGCGGACGCCGGGGGTCGTCTTCAGCGCGGTCAGTTCGCGCAGGCGTTGCGTGTGCGCCTGCCGCTGGGCGATCAGGTAGGTGCGGGCCTGGCCGACGTCGGCCACCAGGAGCGCGACCACCACCTTGGCGAAGAGCGTGCTGGCCACGTACGGCATCGGCGGCTCGACGGTGCCGAGCCAGTGGTCCAGCGCCGCCCGCCCGTCGTCGGTGAGCGCGTAGGCGGTCCGGTCCGGACCGCCGTCCCGCTCCTGGCCGGTCGGCACGACCAGGCCGTCCCGGTGCAGGCGGGCCAGCGTGGCGTAGACCTGCCCGAAGGCGAGCGGCCGGGCCCGGGGCAGCCGCTCGTCGTGCGCACGCTTCAGCTCGTAGCCGTGGCGTGGCCCGGCGGCGAGCAGCCCGAGCAGGACGTGCTGAGTGGACACTCCCTTACTATTCGCTGAGTGAATAGCACTGTCAAGAACGGCCCGCGCGGGACAACGCGGGCCGTTCGGTTCAGCGGGCCCAGGCCGGGTCGCGGCCGGTCCGGCCGAGCAGCGCGTCCATGCCGTCCGGTGCCGCGCCGGTGGGCACCGGCGGGCCGAACGCGCCCATCTTCTGTCCCATGTCGCCCATCCGGTCCATGAACTCGTGCCCCGCCGCCACCACGGCCGGGTCCACTGCCAGTTCCTGGCCGGTGGCCCGGGCGAGGTCCCATCCGTGGACGGCGAGGTCGATCAGGGCCATCAAGCCGACCGTCTCCTGCGGCAGCCCCATCCCGGGCGAGACGCCATCCTGCGCGGCCGGGTCGGACCACGCCTCGGTCAGCCGGTCCGTCTCGGCAGCGAACCGCTCCCGCCAGCCGCCGGTCAGATGGTCGGCCTTGCCGGACCAGTCGACCTCCTCCCGGCGGGCCAGCGTCTGGAAGTTGACCACCACGTCGAACAGGTGGCCGAGCAGGTCGCGCACCGTGTAGCCGGGGCAGGGCGTGGGCAGACCCAGCTGGTCGTCGGAGATGCCGCGTACCACCGCCACCGTACGCGGCGCCGCGACGGCGAGCAGCTCACTAGTCTTCGTGCTCATAGGGGCAGCGTATGAGGGCGGTCTTGAAGAAATGCGACACGAACCGCGACGCGACAACCGGGGCATCCTCGATCCGGACCGGCTGCGCCGGCGGGTACGGTTCCGACGCCGGCTGCCCGCCCCGGCGCTGCGCCTGTGGGTCGAGCACTACTGGCTGATCGACTGGGACCTGGACGAGCCGTTCGAGCAACGGGTGGTGCCGCACCCGGCCGTGAACGTGGTGTTCCAGGCGCAGGAGGGCGCGCCCGAACAGGGCGAGATCGCCGGCGTCGACACCGGCCTGTTCGCCGTCACGCTGCACGGCGCCGGCCGGGTCTCCGGCGTCCAGTTCCGCCCGGGCGGTTTCCGGCCGTTCTGGCGGCGCCCGGTCGCCGAGTTGACCGGCCGGCGCGTACCGATCCCGGACGGGCCGGTCTGCCCGGGCACCGACGACGAGCGCTGCGCGAAACTGGACGCCCTGCTGACCTCGTGGTCGCCGGTCGCTGATCCGCTCGCCGCCGAGGCCACCGCCCTGGTCGAGGAGATCCGCGCCGACCGGACCGTGCTACGGGTCGCCGACTTCGCCCGGCGGCACGCCGTCTCCACCCGCCGGCTCCAGCGCCTCTTCCTGGACCACGTCGGCGTCGGTCCGAAGTGGGTGATCCGCCGCTACCGGCTCCAGGAGGCGATCGAACAGGCCGCCGCCGGGCCGCTCGACTGGTCGCGGGTCGCCGCCGATCTGGGGTACGCCGACCAGGCCCACCTGGTCCGCGAGTTCACCGCCGTCACCGGGGTCTCCCCCGCCGCGTACGCCCGCTCGCTGGCCGCCCTGCGCCAGTGAGGCGCGGTCCTCAGCCCGACCGCCGCGGTCTCCCGGTCTCCCGGACTTGCTCTGCACCCCCCGGCGCGCCGCTCTGCTCCCGCCCACGACCACCCGCCGCGCACCCATCAAGCAACCGGAGAGATCTTGGTACGAAAGTGCCCCCATAGGGGCCATTCCGTACCAAGATCTCGCAGTTGCCGATGGGCGCGGAACACGGTCAGCGGCGGCGGACCGCCACCACCGCCACGTCGTCCTGGATCTCCGGCGGCGCCAGCTCAACCAGCAGTCGCTGGCAGAACTCGTCCAGGTTGTCGTCGACCCGGGTGGCGGCCACGCCGAGCGCCGCCATGCCGTCGTCGATGGTGGCGTCCCGCCGTTCGATCAGCCCGTCGGTGTAGAGCACCAGCGTGGCCCCGGCGGGAAGCACGAACTCCAGATCCGGCGGGCGCTTCGCGCGCACCCCGAGCAGCGGCGCGGACTGCGCCACGAACTCGACCCGGCCGTCGCGGCTCAGCAACGCCGGCAGGTGCCCGGCGCTCGCCAGCCGGACCAGCCCCGTCGGCGGGTGGAGCAGCAGCACGCAGATGGTGGCCAGCTCGTTCGGCAGCAGGGTTCGCATCAGCTCGTTGACCCGGTCCAGGATCACCCCGGGCTGATGGCCCTCGACCGCGTACGCCCGCACCGCGTGTCGCAACTCGGCCATCACGGTTGCGGCGTGCAGCGAGTGCCCGGCCACGTCGCCGATCGCCACCAGGAGATGCCCGTCGAGCATCACCAGCTCGTAGAAGTCGCCGCCCACCTCGGTCTGCGCGCTCGCCGGCTCGTACCGGACGGCCAGGTCCAGGCCCACGACGTCGGGCAGCCGCTGCGGCAGCAGGCTGCGCTGCAACGTCACAGCGATCCGGTGCTCCTCGTCGAAGGACCGTTGCGCCTCCACCGCCGAGGCGACCGCCTGGGCGAGCTGCACCAGCACCGGCGTACGGACGGTCTGGGTGGCGGTCGGCACCACCACGTAGAGCGGGGCGCGGTCCTCCCGCAGCCGGGAGGCGGCAACCGTCACCGTGTCACCGTCCGGCCAGTCCGCCACCGCCCAGTTGGCCGGCTCGTCGACCCGCACCCGGGTGCCGATCGGCACGCCGGTGTCGTCCACCACCCACGGCACGATCCGGGCCGGCGTGTGCGGGTCGTCCGCCACCCCGGCCAGGCAGTCCCCGTCGAACGTCTCGGCGACCACCGCGGCCGGGGCCTTGAAGATCCGCGCCGCGCCGCTCGCGGCGGCCTCCAGCAGCCGGACGAAGTTCGGCGTCGCGTGCATCTCCACTGTGGCGTCGGCGAGCGCGGCCAGCCGTTCGGCGAGCTGCTCGGCACGCAGCCGGGCCTGGTAGTAGCGCAGCACCGCGTGGGCGGTGGCGACCAGTTCCTCCGGCTCGATCGGCTCGGCCAGGTAGGCGTCCGCGCCCCGGGTGAGACCCTGCGCCCGGTCCACCACGTCGACCGCGTGGGCGGAGACGTGGATGACCGGGATGTACGGGTACTCGTCCTTGATCCGCTCGCACACCTCGAAGCCGCTCATGTCGGGCAGCCGCACGTCGAGCACCACGAGGTCGATGTGTTCCCGGCCCACCCGCTCCAGCGCCGCCGTGCCGTTCTCCGCCTCGACGGTGACGAATCCGGCCCGGGTCAACCAGTTGACCAGCAGGTATCGCTTGGGGCCGCTGTCATCGACCACAAGCACGGTCACCGGCCCGCCGTCCACCGTCACGCTCCGCCCGCGGGGAGGACCACTGTGAACCTGCTGCCCCGGCCGGGTTCGCTGGTGAGCTCCAGCGTCCCGCCGAGCAGCGTGATCAGCCGGCGCGCGTACGGCAGGCCGAGCCCGGTGCCACCGACCCGGGTCGTGCCGGGCACCTGGTAGAACTCCTCGAAGACCCGTTCGTGCAGCTCCGGCGGGATGCCCACACCGGTGTCGGTGACCGAGAGCGTCCACTGGTCGCCCTGACGTTCGGCCCGCAGGCGCACCTCGCCGCGCTCGGTGAACTTCAGCCCGTTGTGCAGCAGGTTGCGCAGCACCTGGGCGAGCAGCACCTCGTCCGAGCGCAGCGTCGCCTGAGCCGGCGGTTCCTCCACCACCAGCTCCACCTCGGGGCGCGCGGCCAGCGCCCGCAGCGTGCCGCGCAACTGCCCGAACACCGCGCGCAGATCGACGTCGGACCAGTCCGGCTCGATCCGGCCCGACTCCGCCTTGGCCAGGTCGAGCAGCTCGTTGACCAGCCCCAGCAGGTCGCCCGCCGAGGATCGGATCAGCCCCACCTGACGGGCCTGTTCGCCGGTGAGCGGGTCGGAGGCGGAGTCGGCGAGCAGCCGGGCCAGGCCGATGATCGCGGTGACCGGGGCGCGCAGCTCGTGGCTGACGTTCGCCAGGAAGCGGCTCTTCGACTCGCTGGCGGACCGCAGTTGGGCGGACTTCTCGTCCAGCTCGGCGTAGAGCGCCACCACGCCGCGGTTGGTCTCCTCCAGCTCCTCGGTGAGCTGGTTGTAGAGCGCCATCACACCACGGTTGGTCTCCTGAAGCTCGGAGTTGAGCACCGCCAGCTCGTCGCGCTGGCTGCGCACCTCGTCGAGGGCGGTGATGAGCTGCGCGTTCTGGGCGGCCAACTCGTCAAGCGCGGAACCCGGCGCCCGCTCGGCCAGCTCGGCGCGCAGCTCGGCGGCGCGCTCCACCGTCAGCTCCTCGCTGTTGTCGGGCACTCGTCGGGACATCCTCACGACCGTATCGCCATCGACAGCCACCACCCGCAACGTGTCCACCAGTCGCGCGACGGCGCCGGACTGCGGCTCGTACCGCCCGCCGGGGAGCGGACGCAGCGGCGACAGGTCCACCTGGAGGACCCGGCGGCCGACGGCGTCGCGGTCGAGGGCGAACGTGACGTCCGCGCCGTCGACACCGTGCAGCAGCTCCCGGGCCACCTCGCTCAGCGCGGTGGCGATCCGTACCTGGTCCTGGTGTTCCAGCCCGACCGCCGCGGCCACCTCCCGGCCGCGCTGCCGGACCAGGAAGATGTCCTGCTCCACCCGGAGCGCGAGGTGCAGGAGGGGTTCGGTCATGCCGCCCCCCGGGCCACCAGGACGCAGGCGTCGTCGCGTCGGACACCGGCGTCACGCAGCAGAGTCGCGGCGGCCAGCAGCGGGTTGCGGCCGGCGAGCCCGGGATAGTCGTCCAGATCCCAGCGATCCACCACCCCGTCACTGTGCATGACCAGGGTGGCGTCGCGCGAGAAGGGGTAGTCGTATCCCCGGATCGCCGGACGCTGGTGCCCGGCGATGCCCGGCAGCGAGACCAGCCCGCGCCGTCGCTCGCCCGGCGCGACGATCATCGCGGCGATGTTGCCCAGCCCGGCGTAGCGGAGGATCCCGGCGGCCGGATCCGGTTCGGCCACGGCGAGCGCGGCGCCCCGGGTGTGCGAGATGGTGGCGTGCAGGTGGCGCACCACGACGTCCGGCGGCCCGTCCGGCGCCGAACGGAACGCGGACACGGCCGCGCCGGTCGCGGCGGCGGCGAGCGGCCCGTGTCCCAGTCCGTCGGAGACCAGCACCTGCCGCCGGCCGTCCAGCTGGCGGACCGCGTACCCGTCGCCGCTGGTCTGCTCGCCGGTGATCGGCCGGGCCAGCCCGGCGGCCCAGTCCGGCTCGGGCGGCGCGTCGTCCCAGACCTGGACGACCAGGACGGTGCCCCGGCCCGGCGACGAGTAGCCGTCGAACCGGCTCGACTGCCGGGTGATCGCGCCGAGACCGATGCCGAGCGTGCCAGCTGTGGAGTGGCCGTCGACGGAGGAGAGCGTGAGGTCGGCCATGCCGGGGCCGGAGTCGATGGCCACCAGTTCCACCCCGGCCCGCTCGCCCCGGCGGGCCGGACGCATCAGGAGCGTGCCCTCGCGGGCGTGCTTGACCAGGTTGCTGGTGATCTCGGCGGTGACGATGGCCAGGTCCGCGACGCGCGGCGCGCTCAGTTCGAGCTGCCGGCCGAGGCGTTCGGCCGCCCGGCGTACGCTGCCGGCTGTCGCGCCGGTGTCGACCCGGAACCAGATGCCGTGGTCAGGTACCACGTCGGAGATCATCGCGACCACTTGGTGACGGTGATCCGCGTCCCCTCGCCGACAGCCGTCCGGATGTCGAAGTCGTCGACGAGCCGGCGGGCGCCGCTCAGCCCCAGGCCGAGCCCGCCGCCTGTGGTGTAGCCGTCGGTGAGCGCCAGGTCGAGGTCGGGGATGCCCGGTCCCTCGTCGGCGAAGACGATCCGTACGCCGCGCCGCCGACCGTCGGACACGGTGCTCACCTCGGCGCTGCCCCCACCGCCGTAGATCAGCGTGTTGCGGGCCAGCTCGCTGGCGGCGGTGACGAGCTTCGTCTGGTCGACCAGGGAGAGCCGGGTCGCGACGGCTGTGGTACGCACCAACTGCCGGACCCGCACCACGTCCTCGTCGCTGCGGATCGCCTGCGTCGCCGGCACACCCAGGTCGACGCCCACGGTCATGCCGTCGCCGTCGTCTCGGTGTCCTCGTCGTCGGCCGCCTCGTCCCACTCGTCGGGACGGCTGGCCGCGATCAGCTCCATGCCGCGCTCGACGTTCAGCGCGGTACGGATGCCGTTGAGCGACAGCCCCAGCTCGACGAGCGTGATGGCGACGGCCGGACGCATGCCGACCACCACCGTCTCGGCGTCCAGCACCTTCGAGATGGACGCGATGGTCGACAGCATCCGGCCGACGAAGGAGTCGACGATGTCCAGCGCCGTGATGTCGATGATCACGCCGTGGCAGCCGGTGGCGACGATCCGCTCGGCCAGGTCCTCCTGCAGCTGGATCGCCGTCTGGTCGGACATGTCGACCTGGATGGAGACCAGCAGGATGTCGCCGATCTTGAGGATCGGCACCCGTTCCATCAGGACTCCCGGCGCGGGCGGCGGGCGGTGGTCTCGACCCCGGTCAGGCGCAGCACGTGGCGCAGCGCGTCGGCGAGGCTCGCCTTGGTGGCGATGTCACCGAACTCGATGCCGAGGGCCACGATCGTCTGGGCGATCTGCGGGCGGATGCCGGAGATGATGCAGTCGGCGCCCATCAGCCGGGCGGCCACCACGGTCTTGAGGATGTGCTGGGCGACCTGAGTGTCGACCGCCGGCACGCCGGTGATGTCGATGATCGCGTAGGGCGAGCCGGTGTCGACCAGCGTCTGGAGCAGTCGCTCCATCACGACCTGGGCGCGGGCCGAGTCCAGCGTCCCGACCAGCGGGACGGCGACCACGCCCTCCCAGAGCTTGACCACCGGGGTGGACAGCTCCAGCAGTTGCTCCGCCTGGTCGGCGATCAGGCTCTCGCGGGCCCGGACGAACGTCTCGAACGTGAACAGCCCCATCTGGTCGACCAGCGCGGAGAAGGCGACGAAGTCGCGCAGGGCGTCGGTGCCCTTCTCGTCCTCCAGCACCTCCAGCAGGGTGTCCTTGAGCGCGAACACGCTGATCGCGGTCTCGGTCGCGGAGAACCCCTGCCGGGCCCGGTTTGTGGACAGCTCGGACAGCACCGCCCGCAGCTCACCGCCGTACTCGTCGGCCAGGTCGGAGACACCGTGCTGACCGGCCTCGACCAGCGCCCGGTGCAGTTCCTGGACCTGCCGGGCCAGCTCGGCCCGGCTCAGGCGACCGCGCAGCGAACTCGCGACGATCTCCGTCCAGCGGTTGGTCAGCCGATCCGCGTGCTGACTGAGCAGGTGGGCGAGCCGACCACCCTGTTCGGCGCTCATCGCCATGCTGACCTCCCTGATTTGGACGGGCGGACTCTATCACCGGAGCCTGACGCGCTACTTGTCGCAGAGCAAAGAATGATCGGCCGCACCTGTGACCGCTCCCGTTCTGCGCGACGCGCCCGTCGTGGGATACCGTTTCCCCCGAACACAGGAGGTCGACGAATGTCCTTGACGGTGCACACGGAACAACGCGGCGACGTGGTCGTCGTGTCGGTCGCGGGCGAGCTGGACATGGCCACGGCACCGCAGCTCCAGGACCAGATCACGGATCTGCTGGACAAGGGGCGCAGCCGCCTCGTCTTCGACCTGGCCGAGGTCTCGTTCTGCGACTCCACCGGCCTGTCGGTGTTCGTCCGGGCGAAGAACAACTGCGACGAGGCCGGTGGCGTGGTCCGGCTGGCCGCCCCGCAGCGCGGCGTGCTGCGCATCCTCGAGGTCAGCGGCCTGGTCGAGGTGCTGCACACGTACCCGACGGTGGAGCAGGCCGTCGCGGGCGATCCCACCCCGGCCTCCTCCTGACCGATCCCGCTCAGCGCTCGTCCTCGATGTAGCGGGGACGGGCGATCACCATGCCCGCAGCCGTCTGCACGGCCAGCGCCACCAGCAGGAAACCGATCGGGGCGGTCCAGCCGCCGGTCGCCTCGTAGAGGATGCCCACCAGCAGCGGCCCGAGCGCGGCGATGACGTACCCGGTGCTCTGCGCGAACGCGGACAGCGCCACGGTGCCCTCGGCGGTCCGGGCGCGCAGCCCGATCGTGGTCAGGATGAGCGGGAACGCGCCCTGGCCGAGCGCCAGCAGCAGCACCCACAGCGGTGCCAGGCCGTGCGGGGCGAGCGCCAGACCGGTGTACGCGGCGGCGGAGAACACAGTCAGCGACAGCACCAGCGGGCGCAGCGTGGCCAGCCGGCCGGCCAGCGCCGGCATCATCAGCGCCACCGGCACGCCCAACGCGGTCACGCCGGCGAGCAGCAGCCCGGCTGTCTCCGGCCGGTATCCGGCGTCCCGGAACAACTGGGCCAGCCAGCCCATGATCGCGTACCCGCTGAGCGACTGCGCCCCGAAGTAGACAGCCATGGCCCAGCCGAGCCGGGTCCGGCCCGGCTGCACCCGGGCCGGGGCAGCGACCGCCACCGCCGGGGGCGCGGCCCGTCGCGCGGCGCGGGCCCGCAGCGCCAGCGGCACCCACGGGAGTACGGCCAGCGCGGCCAGCCCGGCCCAGATGCCGAGTCCGGCCCGCCAGGAGCCGAACGCGTGCGCCACCGGCACGGCGGAGGCGGCGGCCACCGTCGTGCCCACCGTCAGGGCCATCGTGTACGCCCCGGTGACCAGTCCGGTGCGGTGCGGGAAGTGCTGCTTGACGAGCATCGGCAGCAGGATGTTCGCCACCGCGATGCCGGCCAGCGCGAGCGCGCTGGTCAGCACGAAGATCGCCGCCGAGCCGGTGACCGCGCGCAGCACCTGCCCGACGGTGAGCGCCAGCATGGCCAGCACCAGCACCCGGGGCGCGGCCCAGCGGCGGACCAGCCACGGGGTGAGCGCGCCCAGCCCGGCGAACGCGATGGTGGGCAGGGTGGTGACCAGGCCGGCCATCGCGCCGGACAGCCCCAGCCCGACCCGGATCTCGTCGAGCAGGGCGCCGAGGCTGGTCACCGCGGCCCGCAGGTTCAGCGCGACGAGCAGCATCCCGGCGAGCACGAGCAGGCCGCCCCGGACCGGACCGGCCGCCGGGGCGGGGGCCGGCGCGGATGCGGCACCCGGCGTGGGCACTGCCGCGGCGGGCGCAGTTGGCGGAGTCATGACCTCGAACCTACAATCATGGGATGAATTTCGGCACGAGGTGTAACCCGTGACACCCGCCCGGGATTCCGTCACCGTGCCGCCCCGCGGTCACCGGGTCCGGCAGACGATCGAAGCGCTCCGGGAACGGATCCTCGGCGGCGAGTGGCCGGTGGGCGGGCGCATCCCCACCGAGCCGCAGCTGGTCGCCGCGCTCGGCGTCGGGCGGAACACCGTCCGCGAGGCGGTCCGGGCGCTCGTGCACGCCGGGGTGCTGGAGTGCCGGCAGGGCTCCGGCACGTACGTGGTGTCGACGGACGAGCTAGCGCCGGTGGTGGCCCGCCGGCTCACCGACGACCGGATGACCGAGGTGGTCGAGGTCCGGCGCGCGTTCGAGGTGGAGGCCGCCCGGCTCGCCGCGCTGAGGCGTACCCCCGACGACCTGGCGGCGCTCGACGGCGCGCTCGCGGCCCGCGAGGCCGCCTGGCGCGGCGGCCGGGTGAACGAGTTCGTCGAGGCGGACGCCGCGCTGCACACGGCCGTGGTGGCCGCCGCGCACAACGCCATGCTGGCCGAGCTGTACGCCTCGGTCGGCGCCGCGCTGCGCAGCACTGTGGCCCAGGCGATGGGCGAGGCGCTGACCCCGGAGCGGTACGTGGATCACGGCCGGCTGGTCGAGGCGATCCGGGCCGGCGACCCGCAGCGGGCGGCGATCGAGGCCGGTGCTTTTCTCGAAGGCCCCGCCGAGGCATAGGTTGTCCCCGACGCAGACTCATCAGGGCACGGGAGTACGGATGCTCAAGGGCTTCAAAGACTTCATCATGCGCGGCAACGTCGTCGACCTCGCGGTCGGTGTCGTCATCGGCGCCGCGTTCACAGGCGTGGTGACCCAGCTCACCAAGTCGTTCCTGGAACCGCTGGTACGCGTGTTCATCGCGCTGATCACGGGCAGCAAGGACGGCCTCAGCGGATCGACCCCGAAGTTCCGGGGCATCCCGTTCGACTGGGTGGCCTTCGTCAACGCGGCGATCACGTTCGTGCTCACCGCGGCGGCGCTGTACTTCCTCGTCGTCTACCCGATGAACAAGCTCGCCGAGCGCCGCAAGCGCGGCGAGGAGCCGCCGCCCTCGGCCCCGAGCGAGGAGGTCAAGCTGCTCACCGAGATCCGGGACGCGTTGCTCGCCGGCAACCACGGCACGCCCGGCCAGCGCAGCGCCCTGGACGACGTGCTCGGCCGCCGGCAGGAGCCGCCCGCGCCGCGCTGACGCCATAGCCGATCGGCCCCCGCGACGATCTCGCGGGGGCCGACGTGCATCGAACACATGTTCGATAGAGTCCGGGCATGGAGCAGCGCAGGCACTGGTGGAACGGGAAATGGGGACGCCTCGCCCGGCGTGACGTCTTCCTCCGGGTGGACGGCGACCGCTGGCACGTGGAGCAGCGGGCCGGCGGCGCCGAGGGGGTCTCCCGGTTCTACGAGCACGCCAGCGTCGAGGAGGCCGAGGAGACGGTCCGGGCGCTGCTGGACGGCACCGACACCTGGCGCGAGCTGTCCCCCCGTCCGCCGGGCGGCTGGGCCCCGTCCGTTTAGCGCCCGCGCGCCCCGGGAACCGCTTCCGCATGAGCCAGCAGCAGGACACCGTCTCCCGGGTCACCACCGGCATGCGCGTGGTCGACTCCGCAGGCGTCGAGGTGGGCACAGTCGATCTCGTGCAGCGCGGCGACCCGGCCGCGGTGACCGTGCAGGCACCCGCACCTGTCGACCCGGGCAGCAGCCTGGACGAGCTGATCGAGTCGGCGGCGGTCGACGAGCCGGACGTACCGGCCGACCTGGCCGCCCGGCTGCTGCGCGACGGCTACCTCAAGGTCTCCACCGAGCTGGTCCGCACCGGCGCGGTTTACGTGCTGGCCGACCGGATCGCCGCGGTGAGCGACGGCGCGGTACGCCTCACCGTCCCGGTCGCGGAGCTACCCGCCGAGGAGTGACCTCGACCGCTTCCCTCTCACCCCGTGTGGCCTGCTCCGGCACGGACGGGGTCGCGCGGCGGCGGAACAGCAGCAGCATCAGCCAGCCCGCTATCAGGCCCCAGAACGCGCCGCCCACCCCGAGCAGGCTCACCCCGGAGGCGGTGACCACGAACGTCACCACCGCCGCCTCCCGCGCGCCCGGCTGGGCGACCGCCGCCGTGACCGCGCCGGCGAGCGCGCCGAGCAGGGCGAGCCCGGCGACGGCCTCGACGAGCACCGGCGGAGAGAGCAGCACCAGGGCGGTGGCCACGCCGGCGCCCATGCCGAGCAGGGCCAGGCCGATCCCGGCGGTGACCGAGGCGATCCAGCGCCGTTCCGGGTCAGGGTGGGCGTCCGGTCCGGCGGCCAGGGCGGCGGTGATCGCTGCGAGGTTCACCGCGTGGCCGCCCGCCGGGGCGCCGAGGGCGGTGGCGAGGCCGGTCACCCGCAGCGCCGAGCCCAGCGGGGCGCGGTAGCCGTACCCGGCGAGCACAGCGGTGCCGGGCACGTTCTGGGCGGCCATGGTGACCAGGAACAGCGGCAGCGCGAGCCCGACGACTGCGGGCAGCGTCCAGGCCGGCGCGGTGAGCGCGACGACGGGTGCGGCGTCCAGCCGGGCCGGCCCGGAGGTGGTGAGCGCGATCGCGACCACTGCCACGGCGAGCGCGCCGGGCACCGCCCAGCGGCGGGCGAACCGGTGCAGCAGCAGCCAGACCAGCACCACCGGCCCGGCCAGCCGGGGCACCTCGACCAGGGCGCGTACCGGTGCCGTACACAACGGCAGCAGCACCCCGGCGAGCATGGCGGAGGCGATCGGGGCGGGGATCGCGGCGACCGCGCGGCCGAGCGCGGGGATCAGCCCGGCCGCGATGATCAGCAGCCCGGCGACCAGGAAGGCGCCGACTGCGGCGGGCCAGCCGCCGGGGACCGGCCCGGTGGCCACGAGCAGCGCCGCGCCCGGCGTGGACCAGGCGATGGCGAGCGGCAGCCGGTGCCGCAGGCCGAGCCAGACCGCGCAGGCGCCGCTGGCGACGCAGAGCGCGAGCAGGCCGGAGGCGGCCTGGTCCGGATCGGCGCCGACCGCGCGCAGCCCGGCCAGGACGACTGTGAACGAGCTGGCGAAGCCGACCAGGGCGGTCACCACGCCGGCCAGGACGGGTTGGAGCCGACCGCCCATGCCCACCTCCTCCGACCGTTCCGTTTACGGAACGGCACGGTGTAGCACGATAGCCCCCATGACAGCCGCCGCACCAGCCGACGACCGGGGCGCCCAGGAGGTGGGCCGGCGCATCCGCTCGCTCCGTACCGAGCGGGGCATCTCCCTGTCCGAGCTGGCCCGCCTCGCGGGCGTCGGCAAGGCCACGCTCTCCGGCCTGGAGAACGGCGTGCGCAACCCCCGGCTGGAGACCCTGTACGCGATCACCGCGCAGCTCGGCGTACCGCTGACCGCCGTGCTCTCCCCGCCCGGCGAGACGCCGACCGTACGCGGCACGGCGGTCGGGGCAACGCTGCTTGAGGTGTTCGACGACAGGGAGGCGACCTACGAGCTGTACCGGATGCGGGTCGGCCCGGGGCCGGCGCAGCTCTCCCCCGCCCACTCCGGCGGCGTCACCGAGCACGTGACGATCTTCTCCGGGGTGCTGCGCGCCGGCCCGGCCGACGCCCCACTGACCGCCGGCCCCGGGGGCTACCTGCGGTGGACCTCCGACGTGCCGCACGTCTATGCGGTGGTGGGCGAGGAGGAGGTCCACGCGAGCCTTCTGCTGCGTTATCCTCGTCCGTCCACACCGGACAGTTGACGCATACCCAGGATGTAAGCGGATGACATTTCTTTCAGTAGACCCGCCAGCGCGTGCAGACGCGGAGCCGTTCTTCTTGGCAAGCTTGTCGTCATGACGCTCATCCTCCGCTCGGCCATCCTCAACGACGTCGGCCTCGTCCGGACCAACAACGAGGACTCCGCCCTCGCCGGTGACCGCCTCGTGGCGGTGGCCGACGGCATGGGCGGACTCCCCGCCGGCGAGGTGGCCAGCGAGATCGTCATCCGGATCCTGGACGAGCTGACGCCGCCCACCGGCGCCGACGAGGCGGCCGACGCGCTGCGCGCCGTGGTCAGCACCGCGAACCAGCGCATCCGCGCGGCCATCACGGTGGACCCGGCCCGCGACGGCATGGGTACCACGCTGACCGCCGCCCTGCTCGCCGGGGACACCCTGGTCCTGGCGCAGGTCGGCGACTCCCGCTGCTACCTGCTGCGTGACCACGAGCTGACCCAGCTCACCCGCGACGACACGTTCGTGCAGGCGCTCGTCGACCAGGGCGCGCTCTCCCGTGACCAGGCCCGGCACCACCCCCAGCGCTCGCTGGTCACCCGCGCGGTACAGGGCTCCGACGCGCCACCCGCCGTCGGCGCGCTCACCGTCTTCCCCGGTGATCGGCTGCTGCTGTGCAGCGACGGCCTCTCCGACTACGTGGAGGACGCCGCCATCGCGGCGGCGCTCGCCACCTACGGCGACCGCCAGCAGTGCGGCGAGCAACTGGTGAAACTGGCCCACCAGGCCGGCGCGCCGGACAACGTGACGGTGGTCATCTCGGACGTCACCGAGGCGTGAGCCGCCGCCCTTTCCGGTTGCGGACCACGGCGGGTGCGGCTGGGATGAACGGATGCACATTCGCCGGCTGGCCGCCGATGAACGACTGACCACCAGCTTCCCGCTCCAGGCGTACGCGTTCGAGGCCTCGCCGATGGGCGCCACCCGGACCAACCAGTTCCGCGCCTACCTGCCGTACAACGCCGGGAACACGACGCTGGTGGCCGAGGAGGACGGGGTCACCGCGGCGGCCGCGTCGGCGATACCGATGCGGCAGAACCTGCGCGGCGCGGTGCTGCCGATGGCCGGTGTCGCGGGCGTGGCCACCCATCCGCTGGCCCGTCGGCGCGGCCACGTCCGCACGCTCATGCAGCAGCTCCTCGACGGCGCGCGCGACGAGGGCCACCAGCTCACCGCGCTGCACCCGTTCCGCGCCTCGTTCTACGAGCGCTTCGGCTACATCGGGCTGCCCCGGCGGCGTACCGCGATCTTCGACCCGGCGGACCTGGCGCCGCTGCTGCGCGCCGAACTGCCCGACGAGCTGGTCTGGGAGCGGATCGGCGCGGGGTATCCGAGGTGGCGCGCGTACACCGAGCGGTGCCTGCGCGAGCGGCACGGCTTCGCGGTCTTCCCGGACTTCCGGGCGGTCGGGCTGCGCGACCGGGACGACCGCTGGCTGGTCAGCGTGGTGCGCGGCGGGGAGACGGTCGGCGCGGTCACCTACCGCATCGACGACCACGCCGGCACGCTGCTCGCCGACGACCTGCTCGTCGACGACGCGTACGCCCGCGCGTCGGTGCTCCAGTTCTTCGCCCGGCACGTCGACCAGGTGGCCCGGATCAGCGTGCAGGTGCCCCCCGACGAACTGCCCGAGCTGTGGCTAACCGACCTCGACGTGCAGGTGGAGGCGCGGGTGGCCCGGCCCTACCCGACCGCGCCGATGGCCCGGCTGCTCAGCCTGGACGCGCTCACCGAGCAGCCGGTCGGGGTCGGCCGGGTACTGGTCGAGGTGGTCGCCGACAGGTGGCTCGCCGGCCGGCACCTGCTCGACGGCACCACCGGCAAGCTCGCGGTGCTGCCGGCCTCCACCGCCGCCGAGGGCAGCGTCCCGGCCGCCCGGCTCACCGCCGCCGGGCTGTCCGCCCTGGCTTACGGCGTGCTCGACCCGGCCGAGGTGGTCGTACGCGGACTGGGTGAGGTGCCCGTGGACGCGGCCGGTGAGCTGCGCCGGCTCTTCCCCCGGGAGCTGCCGCACCTGTTCGCCGACTTCTGAGGCGGGTTGGCGGCACCCGCCCGAGGGTAGGGTGCAGCGCGTGCCGGAGTGGCTGGAAGCGGGATTCTGGGGCCTGCTCGCCGGGTCGGCCCTGCTGATCGGGGCGGCCGTCGGGTTCTTCGCGCGCGTACCGCGCCCGGTGACCGCCTCGGTGATGGCGTTCGGGGCGGGCGTGCTGCTCTCCGCCGTCTCGTTCGAGCTGATCGACGAGGCGCACGAGCAGGGCGGCCTGCTGCCGGTGGCGATCGGCGCGGCGGCGGGCGCGCTCGCGTACACCGGGGCGAACGTGCTGCTGGCCCGGCACGGCGCCCGGCACCGCAAGCGTTCCGGCGACGAGCAGCCCTCCGAGCGGGAACAGCCCGGCTCGGGCAGCGCCATCGCTGTCGGCGCGCTGCTCGACGGCGTACCCGAATCGGTGGTGATCGGCGCGAGCCTGCTGGCCGGCGGCCCGGTCAGCCTGGTCACCGTCATCGCGGTGTTCCTCAGCAACGTGCCGGAAGGGCTGTCCAGCGCGGCCGGCATGCGGCTGGCCGGGCGCACCCGGCGCTACGTGTTCGGGCTGTGGACGGCCATCGCGTTGATCTCCGGTGCGGCGGCGCTGGCCGGGTACACGCTGCTCGGCGGCGCACCGCCGGAGGTGCTGGCGACGATCACCGCGCTCGCCGCCGGCGCGATCCTGGCGATGATCACCGACACCATGGTCCCGGAGGCGTTCGCCGACGCGCACCTGCTGGTCGGGCTGATCACCGTGCTCGGTTTCCTGGTCGCGTTCGCGCTCTCGCACGCCTGACCGGCTCGCCCGGCACCCGGCTGATCATGAAGTTGGCCGCCTCGCCCGCGCGCCTCGCACCCCGCCCTCTTCAGCCCGTGATCAAGGAGTTTGCGTCACCCAAGGAGATCAACTAGGACGCGAACTCCTTGATCACCGGGGCAGGGTGGGGGCGCGGGCGGGGTGGGCGAGGGTGGGGTGGGTCAGTAGGGGTTGGGGTGGCCGGGGAGGTGGCCCCGGGTCAGGGCGGCGGGGCGACCGGGGAGCGCCGGGTCCGGGGACAGCGGCGGGGAGTCGGTGCCGGCCCGGTTGGCCATACCGGCGAACAACTCCTTCAGGGCGGTCACCGTGTCGACGGCCGGGGCCCAGCCGAGTTCTGTCTCGGCGCGGTAGCTGGACATCAGCGGCACGTTCAGCGCCAGGTCGACCCAGCCGGTGTCGACCGGTTGCAGCCGCGCCCGCCAGGTGACCGCCGCCGCGGCGCGCAGCACCGGAGTCGCCACCGGCAGCGTCCAGCCGTGGAAGTGCCGGGCCACCAGCTCCGGCGTCAGCACCGGGTCGGCCGCCACGTTGAAGGCGCCGCTCGCGTCCCCCAGAACCGCCCGGGCGTACGCGTCCGCCACGTCGTCGGCGTGCACCGCCTGCATCCGGAGTCGCCGGTTCGCCGGCACCAGCGGAATCCGGCCGTACCGCAGCAGGCGCACCGGCACCAGCGGGCCGAGGAAGTAGCGGCTGATCTCCGTACCGGCCTCCCGCTGGAAGATCAGTCCGGGCCGCAGGCGTACCACGCGCAGCCTGGGGTGCTCCCGTTGCACGCCGTCGAGTAGTGCCTCCACCTCCGCCTTGTCCCGGCTGTACGACGACGTGTCCACCCCGGTCGCCGGCCAGTTCTCGCTGACCGGGTGGTTCTTCGGGCCGGGCGCGTAGGTGCCGACGGATGAGGCGTACACCAGGGCCGGAACGCCGACCCGGACGGCGGCTTCGATCACCGCGCGGCTGCCGCCGACGTTGGTCCGGTAGAGCGTGCGCCGGTCGTGGCTGGGCTGGATCTGCCAGGCCAGGTGCACTACCGCCCTCGCCCCGGCGAAGATCCGGACGAGCTGGTCGGCGGCGCCCGGCGCGCCGATGTCGCACGAGTGCCACTCGACGTCGTCGTACGGTTCACCGGCGTCCGGCCCGGGCAGCCGGCGGGCCACGCCGACCAGTTCGGTGCCCGCCTCCCGCCGCAGCCGGCGCAGCACCGCCGTCCCCACGTTGCCGGTCGCCCCCACGATCACGATGCGCATGGTCGTGCCGTACCCACTGGATCGGGCAGCAACCGCTCACGGACGGGGGTTCGTGCGTACCCAGCCCTTCTCGCGGTCGCGGCGGCCCACGGTGGCGGCCAGGCAGCGCGGGCAGAGCCAGCCTTCCGGGTCGGCCTCGGTGAGCACAACCCCTGGGGTACGCGGGCCGAGCGCGTACTCCCGTGGTGGTAGCCCGGTCGACGACTCCGGGACGACGACCGGCGGCGGTGCGCGTCCATACGCTGCCGCCGTCACCACTTGCCACGACCCCGAGGAGTCCCAGATGCCGATCCGTCACCTGCTCGCCACCGCAGTCGTCGGGGAGTTCGCCCCGGCCGCGCACACCACGCTGGCCGCCGGGGGCATCGGCGGCTCCGGCCGGGTCGGGGCCACTGTCTTCGCCGTGGTGGCCCTGGCCAGCGTGGTCGTCGGCGGGATGGCCCTGAGCCGCTCCCGCCGCGGGCCGGGTGAGGGCCGCGTCCAGGCCCTGGTGGCCGCCGCGGCAGGAGTGGTCGGCCTGGTCCTCAGCGCGTGGCACCTGGCGCTGACCACCGAGGGTCTCGGCAGCGGCCAGGGGCGTGCGGGCGCGGTCGCCGGGGTGGCGTTCGGGCTGATCGGGGCGGTGCTGGGCGGCCTGGCGCTGGCCCGTTCCCGCCGCACCGCCTGACCGGGTCGCTCGTCCGTCCCGGCGGCTCGCGTCGGCCCGGTCGCTCGCGCAGGCCGGGCTGCTCCTTCAGGAGGCGGTGAGCCAGCCGGGCACGGTGAGCCCCGACTCGTACGCGAGCACCACGAGCTGGGCCCGGTCCCGTACCCGCGTCTTGGTCATGATCCGGCTGACGTGCGTCTTCGCGGTGGCCGGGCTCAGCACCAGGCGGGCCGCGATCTCGTCGTTCGACAGGCCGGCGGCGACCAGGGCGAGCACTTCCCGCTCCCGTTCGGTCAGCGCGTTCAGCCGGGGGCCCGGGTCCGGGTGCCGCGTGCGGGCGGCGAACTCGGCGATCAGCCGGCGGGTGACGGCCGGGGCGATCAACGCGTCGCCACGGGCCACCACCCGTACGCCGTGGATCAGCTCCGCCGGCTCGGTGTCCTTGACCAGGAAGCCGCTCGCGCCGGCCCGCAACGCGCCGTAGACATAGTCGTCCAGGTCGAACGTGGTCAGGATGATCACCCGGGCGTCGGTGCCGGCGACGATCTCCCGGGTGGCGGCGAGCCCGTCCAGCAGCGGCATCCGGATGTCCATGAGAACGACGTCCGGCCGCACTTCCCGCGCCAGCCGTACCGCCGTGGCGCCGTCTGCGGCCTCGCCCACCACCTCGACGCCGTCCTCGCCGTCGAGGATGGAGCGAAAGCCGGCGCGCACCAAAGTCTGGTCGTCGGCGAGCAGCAACCGGATCACGTCGTCTCCCCCAGTTCCGCGCGTGGCGCCGGGACCGGCAGCGAGGCGGGCCGCAGCGGCAGGCGGGCTCGCACCAGGAACCCGCCGTCCGGCCCGGGCCCGGTGGTGAGCGAGCCACCCAGCGCCCGGGCCCGCTCGCCCATGCCGAGGACCCCGGTCCCGGGCGGCCCGGCCGGACCGACGCCGTCGTCCGCCACCTCCACCACCACCTCGTCGCCGTCCGGCACGACCCGGACCACCGCCGTGCTCGCGCCCGCGTGACGGCTCACGTTCGTGAGTGCCTCCTGGACGATCCGGTACGCGGACAGATCCACCTCCGGCGGCAACGGCCCGGTATCCGTCACCTCGGTACGCACCGCCAGCCCGCAGCGCCCCGCCCCCGTGACCAGCTCGTCGAGACGGTCGAGACCGGGCGCGGGATCACTCGGCGTCGTACCCTCCTGCCGGAGCACGCCCAGCGCCGCCCGCAGCTCGCGTAGCGTCTCCCGGCTCGTCTGCTTGATCACGGCGAGCGCCTCCGCTGACCGCTCCGGATCGGGCCGGTGCAACGCGGCGCTCGCCTGCACGCTGATCAGCGAGAGGTGGTGGCCGAGCAGGTCGTGCAGCTCGCGGGCGATGCGCAGCCGCTCCTCGGTGGCCCGGTGGCGGGCCTCCTCCTCCTTGCGCTGCTCCGCTGCGAGCACGCGCGCCTGCACCTCGGCGAGATAGGCCCGCCGGTTACGGGTCACGCCGACGATGACCGCGACGAGCCACCCTGCGTGCAGCAACGTCGCCCCGTTCCCGCCGACACCGGTCCGGGTGTAGCTGTCGGCGACGGCGAACGAGACGACCGAGGCCAGGCCGAGCCCCACCGCGACCGCGAGGTGCCCCTCGTCGACGACCGTGTAGAGCGCTACGACGAACACCAGCATGATCGGCCCGGGGCGGTGCAGCAGAGCCCCGTACGCGGCGACGGCGACCAGCGCCACCGCGCCCACCGCCACCGGGTATCGCCGGCGCAGGTAGAGCGCGGCGGAGGAGGCGAGGACGACAAGCAGCGCCACGATCTCGGCTGTGGTGTCGATGCCCTCCGACTGCACGATCAGGCCGAACAGGGCGACCAGGGCGACGGCGGGCACCAGTGCGGCTTCCGCTTTGAGGCCGTGTCGGCGCCAGCTCGACATTGCCGAAGCGTAGCGGTTCGCGGACGCAGCGGAGGGTCCCGAAGTGGGGCCGTGGCGGGCCGGAGGATGGTCGGGAGGGTCGATGAGCGACGCACGCCGGGCTGATCGGCTTCGGGTAACCTGTGCGTGCGGGCCGCTAGCTCAATGGCAGAGCTGTGGACTTTTAATCCATAGGTTCAGGGTTCGAGTCCCTGGCGGCCCACTCCGTTCCAGCTCAGCGGCCCTTTGCAGGGCCGCTGTCTTTGTCAGCACGCCTCGTACAGCAGCGAAGTACAGCAGTAGCGCCTCACCGGTCCAGTGCGCTGCCAAGCCGCTTGAGGGCGTCGCGGGTGGCCGCCGAGGACACCACCGTGTAGATCTCCATGGTGATGGCGAACTGCGCGTGCCGGAGGATCTGCATCGCCACCCGAGGGTGCACGTCCAGGTCCGCAAGGAGCGAGGCGCAGGTCCGCCGGGCATCCCTGACGGTGATCCGCCGGACTCCGGCCGCGTCACAGCGCCGGTCCCAGAAGCGGTTGAAGTTGCGCGGCTCGACTGGCCGCCCGTAGCGGGTGGTGAAGATTTGATCTGAGGGCTGCCAGGCGGGACCGGCGGCATCCCGGGCGGCACTCTTCGCGGTGCGGCGGCGAGCGCCACGGTGCAGATGTCCGGCAGCGGCAGGGTTGCGGCCGAGGCGACCGTCTTCGTCTCCTGGTGCAGCAGTTCGACACCGACGAGCAAGGGCTGATGGCCTGCTATAAAATTATCAACCGTTGCTCGCCGAGGCAACATTCCAGCCAAGTAGCGCGGCGGCGCTAGCGAATTGGCTAGCGCCGCCGCAATTATCATTCGCAGATTGGCTAGCTTGAGCTAACCTAGCAAACCCGAGTCGGCGAAAGCTCCACCTTGGTCACCCTGATACCGTTGGGATACCACACCGTGGAGTCGTTGCAGAACACATCCCGCTCGCCGCTGCTATAGGTGATGTATCCGGACCAAGCTACGCTCGAAAAGCTGCCCGCATCCTTATTGAACGGGTAGTAGGTACCGGTGCAGCTGAACGTAGATTTAGTTCCGTCCTTGTACCTAAGTACTGCCTGTACGCTGCTGGGCTGGCAACTCTGCACTCTGGCCTGCGCCGGGGCTGCGGCAACTAGGGAACTGGCGGCGACAGTGGCAGTGGCAAGAAACGTCAACGCTACTGCCTTATTAGTGTCAAGCAACTTCTTTGCCCGCATCTTCATAACACTAACCCCCGCCGGGTCTCGTTGAGTGATTGTGGCGAATATATGGCATCTGCCTCTCGCTTGCAAGAGGGCAACTGTCAGTAACCATGCGTGGCAGCATCAAGGACCGAGGTGGCGATGGATTGCGCCGCTCGTCGAGTCCGCTCACGCGCACTCACGTTGCGTGAGGTGCGCCGAAATCTCGCCACTCTGGAACAAGGGCCTCGACGCATCGTGAGTGGCTGAGTGGCGCGTGGGGAGATGGCCCGACACCGCACGCTTCCTTAACCGTGTCCGCTGGACACCAGAGGCCGCCGACTGCGACGAGGGGATCCGCTCGGGGCGCGAAGGGGCACAAGACGCCGTCAAACGTCGGCCACCATCCGGCAGCGGCAGAAACCCACGACAAGGCGCGGCCAGCGTGCCGACGGCAGCCGGCACTCCGATCAAAGCTTGCGGAGCTGATCGGCGCAGCGCTCTGGGCACTTCCACCTCGACGAGCGCGGAGGAAACGAGCGGTACGTCGTCGTGATCGTTGAGCCAGGAGACAAGGTCCACGCTGCACACCTCCTGCCGAACCAGCTTGACGACGGCAGCTGAAGCGAAATAGATCAGCAGCGTCTCTCGTCACGCATCGCAGCGAGCGGGGCGGCCACATCCACACTCTCGTCACCGAGCTTTGGTGCGAGTGGAACAGAGCCGCCGACGGTGGGGGCGACAGCTCGCCCGGCCGCTACCAACTTGACCAAGACCGACCGGTCATCGCCAACGGGGACAATTCGGGCGATCGGTCGGCCACGGTCGGTGATCTCGACGGTCTCGCCGCCACTCACCCGAGCCAACACCTGGCTCGTGTTCTGGTTCAGCTCCCGGACCCCGATGCGTTCCATGGCTATCAGTGTCGAACAACGTGTTCTACGGTTCGAGCTTCTGGCGTCGGCCGCGCTTCCTGTTCGCTGACCAGAAAGTTCCGCGAGCCCTGGGCCACGGCGACCGACTGGCGCTGACGGGCCTAGAGAAGGACGGAATTGTCCGCTTCTGATCCCCGCCGCGTGGGTCGCGAACACCAGCGCGTGTATCGGATCTCCAAGGACGACCTGCCTCGGTCGGCTGACGCCGATCGTGGCGTTGTCCTGGAAGAACAACGACAGTCAGCTACCCTCCATCGCATGGATTCCCCTCGCTACGATGACGCCCGCCGGCGTCGATAGAGGCGCCGCCACGGGGGAGGTAGCGTCCACATGAAACGCCTCAGAGCTGCTGTCCCGATCGCCGTCGTCGCCGCCGGGCTCACCGTCGGCTCTCCGGCCTCAGCCGCCACTTCCTACGATGTTCCGCTGAAGAGTTGGGCCTATCTCGACTCGCAGAGCCCCAGGGCGAAGTTCGTCGACGCGGACGTGACGCCGCCGGTCGGCACGTCCCGCGACGCGGCCGGTCGGACGCACACCTACCGCTCCTACTTCACGTACGACCTGAGCAACTTGAAGGGCACTGTCGTCCACGACTCGTACCTGTGGACCGTCGAGAAGACGGTCACCGACTGCTCCGCCCCGGCGACCATCGAGGTGTGGCGGACCCGCCCGGTCACTGACAGCACCACCTGGCTGCGTCCGCCGGCCGAGGTCGAGAAGCTCCTGACCACCACTCGGGGGGCCGGCGCCTCCTGCCCGGCCTACCTGGGCCTGGACATGGTGGCCACGCTCAACGCGGCGCTGAGCCGGCGCGACAAGAGCATCACCGTGGAGATTCGGGTCGCCGCCGTTCAGGAGGCCGACGTGCGGACCGGTCGCACCTTCGCCAAGCCGGTGCTGAGTGCCACGGCGAACCATCCGCCCACGATCACCGGCCTGCAACTGAAGTACCCGGACCGGCCGTGCGGAACGCTTGCCAAGCCGTCGCCCGCGGCGCGGAACACGGTGTTCGCGGCCACCGCCAGCGATCGGGACGAGGGCGACTACACCACCGTGCTGTACGCGATCTGGCCGGTCGACCATCCCGATCAGCGTCGCGAGTTCCACGACTACTACGGCACGGACCTGAGCCAGTACGCCGACGGCACGGTCCTCGCCTGGCAGGCCCGGGCCAGCGACTACGACGACGAGGGGCCGTGGAGCAAGACCTGCTACATCGTCATGGACGTGACCGCTCCGGCGAATCCGCCGCAGGTCTCGTCGCGGACGTATCCGGAGGGCGACTCCCCGGGCGGTGGCACGGGCATCGAGGGCACGTTCCGCTTCGACGGGGCCGGCGACCGTGACGTGGTTGCGTTCGCCTGGCGTGACTCCTCGGGGTATTCCGGGCAGGTTCCCGCCCGGCGCCCGGGCGGCACGGGGATCCTGAAGTACACCCCGAAGCTGCGGTTCAGCACCGACCTCTACGTCGCGTCCGTCGACGCGGCGGGCAACCGCGGACCCGAGAAGAACTACCGGTTCCGGGTCGCCGAGACCGCGCCGTACGCCGAGGTCGTGGTGAACGGCGTCGGCCTGCCGAGCACGATCACGTTTGTCGCGTCGAAGCCCGAGACCACCGCGTTCGGGTATCAGCTCAAGGACGGCGCTGAGGTCCGCCTCCCGGCGGTCGACGGCAAGGCCACCGGTCCGATCACGTTCACCACAACAGGCCAGATCGAGATGGCTGTCCGCAGCTATGCCCGGAACAAGCTGATCGGGCAGGAGACGCTGAACGTCTGGGTCACCGACGCCCCCGGCGTCGAGTCGGCGGAGTTCAACCTGGACACCGACCAGGTCGCGGGCAAGGTCGGCACGTTCCGCTTCACCCCACGCAACAGCGACGTCGTCGCCTACCAGTACTACCTCGACGACGAGTAGAAGACCATTTCGGCGGCCGAGGACGACATCGCCGTGCTGTCGTGGACGGCGACGCCGGGCTGGCACTCGATGGTCGTCCGGTCGGTGAAGGCGGACGGTTCCACGTCGATGGAGACCCAATATCAGTTTTTCATCATCGACGCGCGCCCGACCGCCTACGCGCACGACCTGTCCAGTTGGCCCCGCCGGGACGGGGTCGGCGTGCCGTTGAGCATCGAGTTCGGAAGCCGGCTGCCGAACCTGACCGGGTTCGTCTACCGGTTCGACGGCGGCGCCGAGCAGACCGTGTCCAGCGAGGGCAACCCGTACGCCTACGTCACTGTCACGCCGCAGCACTCCGGCGACAACACAGTGGTCGTTCAGGCGCTGTTGTCGGACGGCACCCGATCACCCGCCACCACCTACACGTTCCGCATCTGGTCCGGGCCCGTGGTCACGCAGACGCCGGAGGGCGACGCCGTTGTCGGCCGGCCCGTGACGTTCACGTTCCGTCCGGGGCTGCCGGATGTCGTCTCGTACCGCTATCTGCTGAGGGGTGCCGAGGAGCAGACGATCGCGGCCGGTCCCGACGGCACCGCGACTGTCACGTACACGCCGGGTTCGTGGGGCTACGACGACGTCCGGGTCACGAGCGTCGGCGCGGACGGCACCGAGTCGGAGCTGCGGATCGCGGCCTTCAGCGTCCGGGACAACATGGTCAGCGTGTACAGCACCTACGACTGGTCGCGGAAGGGGATCGGCTGGACCGGTTACTTCTACTTCCACACGCAGCTGTTCGGCGAGGTGACCGAGTACCACTACCGCGTCAACGACGGCCCGGAGCAGGTCCTGCCGGCGAGCACCGAGGGCACGTCGACGCGGGTCGCGGTGCCGTTCGAACGCAACGGCACCAACACGATCCACGTGCGGAGCCGTACGGCGGACGGCGAGTTCTCGCCGGTGACGGACTTCGAGTTCACCGTCGGCAACGCGCCGTACGTCGTGAGCGCTCAGTATCCGGACGGCACCTGGTCGGGCGGCGCCGGTGTTCCCGGCACCTTCGAGTTCAGCGGCGGCACCCCGGGAATCGTCTCCTTCACCTGGCAGATCGACGACGGACCGGCGACGGACGTGCCGGCGGACAGCCAGGGGAAGGCGTCGATCACCTACACGCCGACGCAGAACTACCAGACGTACACCTTGTCGGTGACCGGCCACAAGGCGGACGGCACCGACACCGATGTCACCCGCTACTACATCTACGTCGCCAACGGCGGCTGACGACGCGGTACGCGGCCGGCACTGTCTGTCGATCGGGTGCCCCCACGCTAACGCTCGTTAGGTCTATGGTCAGCGACCATGGTGAATGCGAATCGCAATCTGGGGCTGGGGCACGGCAGCGCATTCGGCGAGCGTGGGGTGGCGAAGAGACTCGGCACATTGAGCCGGCACACATCGCTGACCGGCCGGCGATTACTGGAGATCGGCTGCGGGGACGGCACGTACACGATGCGGCTGGTCGACGCGTTCGCGCAGATCGAGGCCGTGGACATCCAGCAGGACCGGCTGAAACTGTTCCGGGATCGGCTGGCCGACGATCCGGCGGCGGCCCGGAAGATCAACGTACGGGAGCTGTCCGCCACCGAACTGGACTACCCGGACGGCAGCTTCGACCTGGTCACCGCCATCGAGGTGGTGGAGCACATCGACGACCTGGATGCGGCCCTGCGGCAGGTCCACCGCGTGCTCGTGCCCGGCGGCCGGTTCGCGCTGACGACGCCCAACCGGTGGTTCCCGTTCGAGACGCACGGCTTCCTGATCCGAGGCCGGCGGTACCGGCCGGCGCGGGGTCCGTTCCTGCCGTGGATCGTGCCGCTGCACCGTCGGCTCGCCGACGCCCGCTCCTTCACCGCCCGTGGATTGTCCGGGCAACTCCGGCGGGCCGGGCTGGAGCCGATAGCGGTGGACTACATCATGCCGCCGTTCGACAGGTCCCGCTTCGGACGCCGCATCCGGCCGGTGACCGACGCGATCGAACGCTCGCCGCTGAAGTTCTTCGGCATGGCCCTGGCGGTTGTCGCCCGCCGCCCGGCATGACGGTCCTGCCACGGGAAGCGTCCCAGGTTTAGCAGCTTGCCGGATGGTTATGAGGGGAATCGATCCGTAGACCGACGATCGAGGAGAGAGCCGATGGCCAGCGGTGCGATCCCGTCCGACGATCCGACCCGTACCCTCGTCCACGCCCGGCCCGACGACCCCGGCCTCGCGCACCTCGCCATCGCGGGCGGCACCTACACGATCCTGGTCACCGGTGAGCAGACGGCCGGCCGGTACTGCCTGATCGACATGCGGGTTCCGCCCGGTGGTGGCCCGCCTCCGCACCGGCACGACTTCGAGGAGATGTTCACGGTGCTCGACGGGGCGGTGGAGTTCACGTTCCGGGGCGAGCAGACCGTGGCGCGGGCCGGTGAGACGGTGAACATTCCGGCGAACGCGCCGCACTTCTTCCGCAACTCCTTCGACCAGCCCGCGCGGCTGCTGTGCATGTGCACGCCGGCCGGGCAGGACGAGTATTTCCTGCGCGTCGGCGACCGGGTGGACGGTCCCACCTCGCCGCCGCCGGCTCTCACCGAGGAGGAGCAGGCCGAGCGCCGGAACCGGGCCGCCGCGCTGGCGGCCGACTACCGCACCGAGTTGCTGATCGGCTGACACCGGCAGCACGCGAGCACCACGAAAACGGCTAACCGCCGTGGCCGAGACCACGACGGTTAGCCGTTTTCCGTACGAGGAGGTCAGCTCGCCGCGACGAGCTGGAACCGCTGGTTGGCCTGGCCGTTGCAGTCGTAGATCTGCACCTGCTGGCCGTTGCCGGTGCCCCAGACGTCGAGGCAGCGGCCGGACTGGACTCCGCTGATGGTGCCGTTGGAGTTCACGTTCCACTGCTGGTTGGTCTGGCCGTTGCAGCTGTAGATCTGGACGGCCGAGCCGTTGCCGGAGCCGGCGGCGTCCAGGCACATCGAGCCGTACACGGTCAGTTGCCGGCTGGAGGTGTAGGTCCACCGCTGGTTGGTCTGGCCGTGGCAGTCGTAGAGCTGCACCCGGGTGCCGTTGCTCTGCGAGGAGTTCGGTACGTCGATGCACCGGCCGGACTGGCTGCCGACGATCCGGCTCGCGCCGCCGGTCGGCGGCGGCGTGGTCGGTCCGCCGGTCGGCGACACGGTCGGCGTCACGGTCGGCGTCACGGTCGGGGTGGGGTTGGGCGTCGCGGCGTTGAGGGCGTTGAGGACCGAGTTGTACGCGGCCTTCTTGTTGCCGCTGCCGTCGAACAGCAGCGGGTTCTCGTTCGAACGCCACGAGTCGCTGTCCCGCACGCCCCACACGGTGATGCCGATGCAGCGCGGCACGTTGATGCACGTCTGGGTCAGCCCGGCGTACTGGCTGGTGGAGGAGTTGGTGACGTCGACCTCGGTCAGCGCCACGTCGACACCGAGGGCGGCGAAGTTCTGCAGCGTGGTCTGGAAGTTGCCCGGCAGCGAGCTACCACCGGTGAAGTGGGTCTGCAGACCCACGCAGTCGATCGGCACCCCACGGGACTTGAAGTCCCGGATCATGTTGTAGACGCCCTGCGTCTTGCCATACGACCAGTTCTCGATGTTGTAGTCGTTGTAGCAGAGCTTCGTCGACGGGTCCGCCGCCCGCGCGGTACGGAACGCGACCTCGATCCAGTCGTTACCGGTGCCCTGGAGGTTCGAGCTGCGGCGGCTGCCGTCCTCGTTGAACGCCTCGTTGACCACGTCCCACGCGGCCAGCTTGCCCCGGTAGTGGGCCATCACGCCGTTGATGTGGTCGATCATGGCCTGACGCAGGTTGCTGCCGTTCAGGCTCTGCATCCAGCCGGGCTGCTGCGCGTGCCAGGCCAGCGTGTGGCCGCGGACCTGGAGGCCGCGCTGGGTGGCCCAGTTGTAGATCTGGTCACCCGAGGAGAAGTTGAACTGGCCCCGGTTGGGCTGCAGCGCCTCCGGCTTCATCTCGTTCTCGGCAGTGATCATGTTGAACTCACGCGCCGCGATCGTGCTGTAGGTCGAGTCGTTCAGCCGGTTCGCCGCGATGGCGGTGCCGAAGTAGCGGCCGGACTGTGCCGCGGCGGCGCCGAGCGTGCTCGCCGCCGCCTGGGCCAGGCTGGGCACCACGAGCGCGGCACCGGCAAGTGCCAGCGCGCTGGTGACGGCGGCCAGCACCACGCGGTGGCTGCGCCTCGGTAGATGTTTCATGACACTCCTCTGCATATCGGACGATGATGCGCTGGCGATGCCCGGCTGGACGCGGACGGGAGCCGGCGTGCGCACCCCTCGCGTCACTGCCCTGAAACTTTTCGAAGATGTACCGGTAACTTCCCTGGGAAGATATCCGCGACGGCACGATCGGTCAATGTCGATATTCAATCGAACAGGGGGCCAGCCCGGCTGATCAGGGCGTCAGGCCATCGAGGGACGTCACAGGGCAGCGCTCGACCCGGGCGCCGACAGGCGCAGCGAGGACCGAAAGTTTCGGAGAGCCCGGCGGGGCCGGTCAGCGATCGGCGTCGGCGTCGTACCGCTCGCGGTTGGCGTGTACCTCGTCCATGTGCGCCTCGGCCCACAGCTTCATGCCGTACATGAGTTGGTGCAGCGACTGGCCGAGGCCGGTCAGCTCGTAGGTGACAGTCACCGGCACGCTCGGCGTCACGGTGCGGGTGACCAGGCCGTCGCGCTCCAGCGAGCGCAACGTCTGGGTGAGCATCTTCTGACTGACCCCGGCCAGCCGGCGGGACAGTTCGGAGTAGCGCATGACCCGCGGCTCCGCGTTGCGGTCCGGGCCGTCGCGGCCCAGCGCGGCCAGGATCAGCGCCACCCACTTGTCGGAGATGCGGTCCAGGAGCTGCCGGCTCGGGCATTCGGCGAGGAACGCGTCGTACTCCTCCCGCGCCTGCGCCCGCCGCTGCGCCGCCGTCTGCGTCGGCATCGTCCGCGCCTCCTACCCGGGGGTACCCAACGCACTCCGAAGTGCGTACTTCCCGAAAGAAAGTTACCCCTCCATCGTGGAGCGGGAACACCCCTCACGAACAAGGAGACACAACCATGGGTACGCCCACCTTCCGCGCCGCAGTCGTCCGCACCCCGGCCGGGCCGGACTCGATCGAGATCATCGACGTCGCGCAGCGCGAGCCGGGACCCGGCGAGGTCCGGGTGGACGTCGCGGCGGCACCGGTCAACCCGGCCGACCTCGGGGTCGTCGGCGGCTTCTTCCACTCACTGGGGCTCATCAACCAGCCGCACCACACCGGACTCGGCTGGGACTTCGCCGGTGTCGTCGCCGCGACCGGTCCCGGCGTCGACCTCACCGTGGGCACCCGGGTCGCCGGGCTGGTCGGCGGGTTCGACCGCGACTTCGGCACGTATGCCGAGCAGCTCGTCGTACCCGTGTCCGACCTGGCCGTCGTACCCGATGGTCTGGATCTGGCGGCGGCGGCGACGGTGCCGCTCAACGGCCAGACCGCGGCGCAGATCGTCGACCTGCTCGGCGACGCGCCCGACGGCGGCCGGCTGCTGGTCACCGGCGCGGCCGGCGCGGTCGGCGGCTACGTCGTGCCGCTCGCCCGGGACCGGGGATGGCGGGTGACCGGCCTGGCGCGGGCCGGGGACGAGAAGTTCGTCCGCGACCTCGGCGCCGACTTCACCACCGCGGCCGAGCCCGGCTGGGACGCCGTCGCCGACGCCGCCGGGTGGCAGGAACAGGGGTTCGCGCTGGTCCGCGACGGCGGCGTGTTCGTCGGCGTCCGGCCGAACGCCCTGCCGGCCGCAGAGCGCGGAGTCACTGTGCGCGCGGTCGACGTGCGCCCCGACGGCGCACGCCTGGCCGGCCTGCTCGCCCGCACCGCTGCCGGTGAGCTGCCCGCGCGGGTGCACGCGGTGGTGCCGCTGGACCAGGTGGCGGACGCGCACCGCGCGGTGGCGGAGGGCGGGGTACGCGGGCGCTACGTGCTGCGCCCCTGACCGCCACGGGCCCGGTCCAGCACCTCCTCGACCGTGAGCGGGCTGCGCGGATGGTGGGTCAGCGACAGCGGGGTCCGGATCTTGCGGGGTGCGGCGCCCTCGGCGGCGAGGTAGAACTCGCCGACCGTCAGGCGGGAGATGTCCGGCACGTCGCCGCCCTTGGCCCGGGCCATCTCACGGGCCGCCTCGATCTGGATCGGGCTGTTCATCAGGCCGTAGAGCTGGGTCGCCGCGTTTCCCGGGATGCGGTTGTGCAGGCCCTTCGGCGCCTGGGTGGCGAAGACCAGCCCGAGCCCGTACTTGCGGGCCTGGGCGGCGAGCGCCAGCGTGCTCTGGGTGCACGCGGTCATCGCGCCGGACGGGGCGAACGTCTGCGCCTCGTCCATGATGAGCAGCCCGAGCAGCGGGCGGTCCCCGGCGGGGTTCTTCTTGATCCAGGCGAACAGGGCCATCTGGAGCTGGTTGACGAAGCTCTGCCGGACGTCGTCGGACGGCAACCCCACCAGGCTGACCACGGAGACGCGGGCCCTCCTGCCGGGCGCGGGGGTGAGGAGCACACCGGGATCCATCGGCGTGCCCTCGCCCCCGAACAGCGGATCGTTCACCATGGCGGCGGTGAGGGTCTGCGCCAGGCTCAGGCCGATCCGGTCGGCGTCGTCCAGGTCGATGAGCCCGTCCGGCAGGTCGGCGAGCGTGTCGATGAGGCCCTGCAGGCGGGAGCCGCCGCGCCGGCCGTAGTGCTCGACGGCCTTGCGCAGCACGGCCAGCCCGAGGTGCGCCCGGGTGGCCCGGCCGGTCACCATGGCGCGCGGTGCGAGCGACGCGACGGCCGCCTCGACGGCCTCGGCGAACTCGTCCGGGTCGTCGCGTACGCCGGTGAAGTCGGGCAGCGGCTGGAAACTCAGCGGGCGGCCCGAGTTGCGGCGCGGCGTCCAGACGACGACGTCGGTGTGCGCGAGGTAGTCCCGGGCCCGGTCCGCGTCGCCCGGCCGCCACTGTGGCGGTGACTCGGGCCATTCCTCGCCGAGGCGGGCGAGGTCGTTGTTGGGGTCGAGCACGATGGCGGAGACGCCCGCCAACGCGCACTCCTCGACGATGCGGCGGATGAGGACGGTCTTGCCGGAGCCGGAGCCGGCGAAGATCGTGGTGTGCTTGCGCAGCGCCTCGAGCGCCAGCGGCACCGGTTCGCCGTCGTCGTACCCGTGCCCGATGACGAAGGACGGGTCGGCCGGAGCGGTGGCGGCCGGCGTCGGCCCGGCGGGTTCCGGCGAGGGCCCGGCGTCGGCGGTCCAGCGGTCCACATCGGCCAGCGCGTGCTGGAGGAACTTCAGTTCCCGGGTCGGCTGGCGCGCGGCCAGCCAGCCCTGGAGGTCCATGGTGGCCTCGGCGAGCATGACCCGCAGCGCGGACAGGATGCGCACGTCCTCCTCGTCGACGCCGAGCGTCTGGCCGCCCGCCTCGGTGAACGCGGCGACCGCCCGGCCGGTGGCCGCACTCGCCGACCAGGCGCGGTTGCGCAGCAGGAACAGCTTCCGCCGGCCCGATCCGGTGTCGAGGGCGGCGGACACGCTCGCCTTGCGGAGCCGGGCCAGCGCGGCGTTGCCGTGGTGGTCGTCGGCGATCGCCCGGAAACACCAGTGCACCTGATCCTCGGTGCGCTCGTCGAGCGTGAGCCGCAGCCGGGCGTGCAGCGGCGGGTCGGTGCTCGGCGGCGGGTCGACGCTGAACGCCTCGCCCGCGTCGCCCCGCTCCAGGATCCAGGCGGTGAGCCCGGCCGCGAGCAGTGGCGGCATCACCTCGTCCTCGGACACGCGTCGCAGCGGCCCGGTGACGTCGGCGGCCTCCCGCAGCTCGGCGAACCGGGCGTCGTACCGGTCCATCTCCTCGCCGGTGGCGGTGACCGGGGCGGGCCGGGGCGCCCGGGGTTCGGCGGTGGGTGGCTCGCCGAGCGTGGTCATCTCCCGGACCTCGTCGTCGGCGATGCACGCGCGGATGTGCCTGTCGATCTCGATGAGCAGTTGGCGCGGGGTGAACGCGCCGGCCTCGGCGAAGGCGCGCGGGGACACCGGCCAGGACGGGTACGGAGGCACGAACCCCGCCTCCCGGTAGCGGACGGTGAACCGCTTCTCGATGATCGCCCGAGCCAGGTCGGCGTCGTCGATCCGGCGCAGTCGGGGCGCCTCGCGGAACCGGTCGGCCACGGTGTCGGCGGCGGCGGACCTGATGACGGTCCACGAGTTCGGGATGCACGCGAGAACGGTGAGCGTGCGGCGGGTCGACTGCCGCAACGCCATCAGGCCGTCCGCCATCCGGGCCAGCATCAGCGCCTGCTCCGGGCTCATCGCGGCGGCGCCGACCAGCGCCGGGTCGCTCTGGATCGCCAACTGGGCGATCAGCGTGTCGATCTGGTCGATCGCCACCACCGACGGGCCGGTGAGGGCGAGCAGCCAGGACAGGTCCTGCACGATCTGCTGGGCCGGGCGCGGGACGCGGCGCATGCCCCAGGCCGCGCGTTCCCCGGCGACCATCTCCTCACCGGAGAGGAAGTAGTTCTCCGCGACGTCGCGGTGGGCGATGTCCTCGGAGGCGCTGAGCGCCAGCGCCCGCGCCGTCTCCTGGCAGGTGCGGGCGGTGTGCCTGTCGAAGTCACCGAGCCCGTCCAGGAAGGCGTCGAGCGCCGCCTTCGTCAGTTCGGTGTCGCCCATGACGGCCCGGCGTGCCGTCCGGGGCGCCCCAACCTTCGCGGACAACCGCCGCAGCAGCAGTTTGAGCTGCGTCTCGCTGCTGCCGGGCACCGGCCGGGACAGGCCGTCGAGCATCGCGGCGAGCACACCGTCCCAGAAGCCGCCGGCGTCGAGCAGGCCGACCAGGAAGAAGTAGCCGCCGCGCTCCTGCACCTGCTGGCGGATCACGCCCAGCAGGTGGGTCTTGCCGGAGCCGCGCTGGCCCTGGACGACCAGGCCGAGCGGGCTGCCGTGCGGGTTCTGCGCGGCCTCGTCGACCCCGGCGAGAACCTCCCGCACCACTGGTACGTGCAGGCCGTCGACGTGGAAGGGCAACGGGCGCCACACGTCGTCGGGCACCGGCGCCCAGTCGAACCGCAGGGCGGCCAGCGCGTTCCGTTCCGCCTCGTTCATTACCCGCCGATCGCCAGCAGGTGATTGTCCTGCCCGCCGAGGCGAAGCGCGGCCTCGATGTCGGCCCCGGTGAGCGTCTTCTGGTTCGACTCCGGCGCGATGGTGACGCCCTCGGAGCGGCTGAGCCGGCGCAGGGCCTCGTCCAGGTCGCCGCGCGGCACGTCGGCGAAGAACGGCCGCAGCCGGCGCAGGCTCACCCAGGCGCCGGGTTCGTCGGCGAGCGCCCGGTACGCGGCGACCACCCGAGCCTCCATCGACCCGGACGGCTCAGCGGCAGGCGCGCGCACGTCGGTGAGCGCGAAGAGCTCGGCGAGCGTCGCGCAGCCGCTGCGGGCCAGGACCCGATCGCGCAGGCTCACCTGCAAGGCGGTGAGCGCCGCGCCGAGCGCGCTCGCCCCGCGCAGCGCGAAGTCCAGCTCGCTCTGCATCCGTACCCAGCCCTTGTCGTCCAGTTGCAGGGCGTACGTCGGTCCGCTCCTGCGGCTGGCGACGTAGTGCAGGCGGGTGAGCTTGTCGCGCTGCGGCTTGCGTACGACCAGGCCGTAACGGTCCCGCAGTTCGGTGCTCAGCACCTCCCGCGCCTCGGCCATGAGCACGACGAGGATCGCGCTCTCGGATGCGGTCAGGTCATCGCCGGCCATGGTGCCGTCCTTCCGCCAGGTCTCGGCGACGGGCCCGCAGACAGGTGCCGATCTGCGCGACCACGGTGCCGACGTCGTGGATTACTCGGGCGTTCGTGAAGCGCAGGACGGCGTAGCCGTCCAGTTGCAGTTGGACGTCGCGTTGCCGGTCGGCCTCGAACCGGACCGGGCGGCAGTGCTCCGGACCGTCGATCTCCACCACGCATCGCTCGTCCGGCCACAGTAGATCCAGGCGTACCGGCGCGGCCAGGCGGTGCGACTGGTAGCTCTGGTTCCATCGCCGCCCGGCCGACCAGCTCTGCGCCGCCAGCGCCGCCTCCAGGCGCTTCTCGGCGTCGCTGCCCGGATGCGGTCTACCCGCCGCCGGCGCGTGCCCGGCGGGCGGCGCGGCGGGCACGGTCGGCGGCGCGGGGAACGCCGGAAGACCGTCCAGCCCGGCCGCGCCGGCGCCGACCAGCCAGACCGCCGGACCGCCGTGCTGCACGAGCCATCCCCCACCGGCCGCGACAACGGCGGCGTCGCCGTGGACCGGCTCGACCAGCAGCACCACCTTCCGCCGACCGAACGCGCCGGCCACCAGACGCGCCAGCGCGGCGGCCCGCACACGTAGCGGGAGCGTCGTGACGCTCGGCCGCCGCCCGGTGACCGCGAAGACGGCCAGGTCGGTCAGGAACGAGCCGGGGTAGCGGTCCCGGCGCGAGCGGGCGGCGGCCGCGGCCCGTACGGCGGCGAGGCCGGAGACGTCCGGGCGGACGCCGTCAGCGGTCTCGGGCAGCCAGGCCGGGAGCAGCTCGACGGCGACCTGTTCGAGCCGGTCCAGCGCGGCGTGCACGAAGTCGGCCGGCATCGCGTACGCCGAGGCCGGGCGGTGCACGACGGCGGCCGGCTCCGCGTGGTCGTGGGCGATCGTCATGGCGACCGTGTCGGCGTGTGCGCCGGGCAGGGCGACGACGCGGTCGGTCGGCAGACCGGCGAGGACCGGCTCCATGCAGCGTCGACCCTCCCCCACCGTCGACCCCCGACGTCGGATGACCAGAGTACGAATCGTCTTCGGTCGGCGCCAGCCCTGATACGCCGGACGGCGACGAAATGGCGACGCTCAGGTGATGTCGCGGCGCATCGGGACGACCACGGCGACCGCGGCGGCGGCGAGCGCGTACCCGGTCAGCAACAACGCGCCGGCCGCCGGTGGCAGGAGCGCGACGGCGTCGCTGCCGAGCTGCGCGGACATCGCGTCGGCGACGTAGGTGAAGTCGGTGAGTGCGGCGGTGGCGCCGCCGGGCAGGAGCGGGTAGAGCGCGTTGACGCCGGGGATCATCATCAGTACGGGCTCGGCCAGGTACAGGTAGCCGACCACGACGCACACGGCAGCGACCTGGTTGCGGAGCAGCGCGCCCACGCCGGTGCCGACAAGGAGGTTCACCCCCATCGCGACGCCGATGCGGGCGAGCAGCGCCAGCACTGTGGGAGCGGGCAGGCCCAGCGACACGCCACGCGCGGCGGCGACGGTGAACAGGGCCACCGCGGCGGAGCCGGCCAGGGCGACCCCGTAGCCGAGGCCGACGATCGCGTGGGTGGCGAGTTTGGCGGCGAGCACCCGCCCTCGGCGCGGCGCGAACATGAACGTGACGGCGGCGGTGCCGTGCCGGTACTCGGACGTCGCCGCGAGGGCCCCGGCCGCGGCCGGCACGAAGGCGGTGAAACCGAGGAGGCCGAGGATGGACCGCAGGCCCTCCTCGGTGTGCAGGCCGGGCATCGGCGGGTCGAAGTTCTCCGGTCCGACGAGCGCCATGAGCCCGACCAGGCCGCCGCCGAGCGCGACGGCGGCGAGCAGCAGCCCGGTACACATGCGGGTGGCCAGCACCCGGCGAAGTTCCGCTCTGACCAGGTTCATCGGGCCTCCGCCGTGTCGGTGGTCAGGTCGAGGAAGAGCTGTTCGAGGCTTGTGGTCTCGGTGACCAGCTCGTGGATCCGCAGCCGGTGGTCCGCGGCGAGGTCGGCGACGCGCGGCGCGTCCAGTCCGCGTACCCGCAGTCGGCCGGGCCCGGCCGGTTCGACGGACCCGGTGCCCGCCGTCAGGGCGGCGGCCAGGTCGGTGGCGTCCGGCGAGGTGACGAGCACCGTCGACGGGCCGGTGAGCCGGGACCACGGCCCGGCGGCGACGAGTACGCCGCGCCGGATCACCACCACGTCGTCCACCACCTGCTGGACCTCGTGCAGGACGTGGCTGGAGACCAGCACGGTGCGGCCCTCGTCGGCGAGCCGGCGCAGCAGTCCGCGCAGCCACGACATGCCTTCCGGGTCCAGGCCGTTCGACGGTTCGTCGAGCAGCAGGACGCGCGGGTCGCCGAGCAGCGCCGTGGCGAGGCTGAGCCGTCGGCGCATGCCGGTGGAGAATTCCCGGGTGCGACGGTCGGCGGCCTGCGCGAGGCCGAGCAGGTCCAGCAGTTCCGCGACGCGGCTGTCCGGACAGCCGGCCATCGCGGCGTAGACACCCAGGTGGTCACGGGCGGTGTGGCCGGGGTGGAACGCGTTGCCGTCGAACACCGCGCCGACGGTCCGCGACGGCTGGGCCAGCCGGCCGTACGGCTGCCCGCCGATCGTGGCGGTGCCGCTGGTCGGCGTCACCAGTCCGGTCAGCATGCGCATCGTGGTGGTCTTGCCGGCGCCGTTCGGGCCGAGGAAACCGGTGACCGCGCCGGGTCGTACGGTGAAGGTCAGGTCGCGGACGGCGGTGACGTCGCCGTAGCGCTTGGTCAGGCCCGACGCCTCGATCGCCAGCCGGTCGCCGGTCATGGCCGGCCCCTCGTCGCACGCCCGATCGCCTCGGCGAGGTGCCCGGCGGCCGGATCGGAGACGACCACCTCGTCGAACTCCCCGCCGGCCGCCGCGCGGTCCAGCACCAGGTGCAGGCCGGGCTGACCACGCCGGGCCGCCACGAGCTGCCGGGGGCCGCCGAAGATGCCCCAGACACCGACCTTGGCGAAGCCGGACACTGTGTACCCGCGCCGGGCGCCACGGGCCAGCCGGATCGGCTCGTCCACCGGGACGGCGTGCCGCACGGCAGCCAGGCGCAGCGTGAATCGTTCCCGCCCGACCCACAGTCGTTCCCATCCGGTGAACCGGATGTCGATCACGTCGCCGTCAAGCGTTGTCGAGGCCATCAATCGTCGCCCTTCGTCGTGTCGGAGTCGTGCGCTGACGTGTGCGTGTGCGTGGGTGTGTCGCCGGGGGTCGCCGGGCGATCGGCGGGCATCAGGACCGTCGCGAGCAGCCGGGGGATCCGTCCGTCGCCGGGGCCTCTGGTGAGGAACGGGCCGACCAGCGCGTTGAGCCCGGCCGCGAACTCGTGCAGCTCGGCGTCGGTCAGGTGCAGGACGAGCTGCTGGTAGCCGACGCCGTCGGCGACGAAGTCGACGGAATCCCGGGCGAGGTAGCGGGAGAACTCCGACAGCAGACTCGACACGAACGCGGTGAAGTAGCGCGCGTGGTCCTCCGGCGTCGCCGTCGCCAGGGCCGCCGGGTCCAGCGCCGCGCCGTGCGCGGGCAGCGCGTACACCCGCTCGACCGCCCCGCGGACCTTGCGCTCCTGCACCACGTCGAGCATCCCGGTCTTCACGAGCGTCGCCAGGTGGCGGTAGAGGGTGGCCTGCGGGACGTCGGGCAGCAGCTCGACCAGGTCGTGCGTGGTCACCCGGGCACCGGCGACCGCGCGCAGGATCCGGATCCGCACCGGGTGCAGCGCGATCTCCGCCCACCGCTCCATCGACGTCGTCACGCCGCAGACTTTATCACTATCGAGAACGATAATGGTAGGCCGGCGAAAGAGGACGGTGCCGGAAGGCAGCCGTCAGGTGGACGGACGGGTGTGGTGGGCGAGCACCCGCGCCAGCAGCCGGGCCAGGTCCGCCCGCTCGTCCGGCGACAGCGGCGCGAGCAGCTCGTCCTGCACGGCGGCGAGTCGCTTCTCCAGCCGCCGCAGCTGCCGCCGCCCGGCTGCGGTGACGGTGACGACGTTGCGCCGCCGGTCGGCCGGGTCCGGGCTGCGGGTGACGAACTCGCGCTCGGCGAGTTCGTTCAGCGCCGCCACCACGTCGCTGACATGGATGCCGCTGCGCCGGCCGAGCGCCGCCTGGCTGGCCGGCCCGAACTCGTCGAGCGTGGCGAGCAGCCGGAAGTGGTAGCCCCGGGCGTCGGCAGCCGCGAGGCCGTCGGCGACCAGCCGGCCGGCGCGTACGGCGGTCTGGGTGATCAGCCAGCTCGGCAGGCCGGCCAGGCGTGTCGGCACGAGGTCCGGCTCCGGGTTCTCCACGCGCCCAGCCTATCCGAAACCGTTGGCGTCCCCAACGATCTACGTTACCGTTAGTCATACAAACGTTAGTGCCACCAACGGAAAGGCGGAAGCCGTGATCGAGCCGTTTCGCGTCCACGTCCCGCAGGCCGACCTCGACGACCTGGCCGACCGCCTGGCCCGCACCCGCTGGCCCGACGAGCTACCAGACGCAGGATGGGACTACGGCATCCCGCTGGCCCGCGTACGGGAGCTTGCCGAGCACTGGCGCACCGCGTACGACTGGCGGGCGGCCGAGGCCGAGCTGAACCGGTACCCGCAGTTCACCACCACCATCGACGGGCAGAACATCCACTTCCTGCACGTACGCTCCACCGCCCCGGACGCGCTGCCGCTGCTCCTCACGCACGGCTGGCCCGGCTCGGTCGTGGAGTTCCTCGACGTGCTCGGCCCGCTGTCCGAGCAGTTCCACCTGGTCGTACCGTCGATCCCCGGGTTCGGCTTCTCCGGGCCGACCCGGGAACGCGGCTGGGACGTCGACCGCGTCGCCCGCGCCTGGGCCGAGCTGATGCGCCGGCTCGGCTACCGGCGGTACGGCGCACAGGGCGGTGACTGGGGTTCGGTCATCTCCACCCGGCTCGGCGGCATCGACGCGGAGCACGTCGTCGGCGTCCACCTCAACTACCTGCCCACGCCCCCGCCACCGGGCTGGACCGGCGAGGCCGGACTGTCCAGCGAGGACCGGGACCGGCTGGCCCGGATCATGCGGCTCAAGACGCAGCGGCACCCCCACCAGGTGCTCTACGCCAGCCGTCCGCAGACCGTGTCGTACGCGCTGCACGACTCACCCGCCGGGCAGCTCGCGTGGATCGCCGAGAAGTTCACCGAGTGGACCGACCCGGGGTCGGCCGTCAGCGTGGATCGCGTCCTCACCGACGTCTCGGTCTACTGGCTCACCGGCACCGCCGCCTCGTCCGCGCGGCTGGTGCGGGAGAGCGCGTTCGGTGGCCCGCCCGCACCCTGCCCGCCCCCGCTCGGGGTGGCCGTGTTCGCGCACGACATCACCCGGCCGGTACGCCCGATCGCCGAGCTGACGTACACGATCCGGCAGTGGAGCGAGTTCGACAGGGGCGGTCACTTCGCCGCCCTGGAGGTGCCGGAGCTGTTCGTCGACGACGTCCGGTCGTTCTTCTGGAACCTGCGGTGACGGCCGCGCTCAGCTCAGGGCCGCCGCGAACATCCCCGGCTCGTACGAGCCGCCGCGCTGGTGCACGAGCACCGCGAACCGGTTCGCCGCGTTGATCAGCCCGAGCAGGCACACGAGCGCGGCGATCTGGTCGTCGTCGTAGTGCTTGCGTACCCGCTCCCACGTCTCGTCGGACACGCCCTGGTGGGCGTCGGCGAGCCGGGTGCCCTCCTCGGCGAACGCCAGCGCCGCGCACTCGGCCTCGGTGAAGACCGTCGACTCACGCCAGGCGGCGACCAGGTTCAGCCGGACCGCACTCTCGCCCCCGGCCACCGCCTCCTTGGTGTGCATGTCGATGCACCAGCCGCAGCCGTTGATCTGGCTGGCCCGCAGCGACACCAACTCCTGGACGGTGCGGGGCAGCGACGACTGGTGGATCACCAGGCCCGCGCCGGCGAAGCGCTTCATGAACGTCGCCGAGACCGGGTTGTCGAACAGGTTGAATCGGGTCTGCATGGTGGCGCCCTCTCTGCTGGGGTGGTGTCTGACGACCACGAGATGCCGGGGACGCGTCCGGCGTGACGGCGTCGCCGGGTGAGGACCGCCACAGCGACCCGGTGTCACACGGCGGCGGCGGGCGGCGTCTGGTGGGGAACGGACCCGAGCGGCGAAGGAGTCAGTCATGGCGGACCCGGCCACCGAGGACTTCCTCGCGCACCGGAACCTGCTCTTCACCGTCGCGTACGAGATGCTCGGCTCGGCCGCCGACGCGGAGGACGTGGTGCAGGAGACCTGGCTGCGGTGGGCCGGGGTCGACCTCGGCGCGGTCCGGGACCGGCGCGCGTACCTGGTGCGCATCACCACCCGGCAGGCGCTGTCCCGGCTGCGCACGCTCGGGCGGCGCAAGGAGTCGTACGTCGGGTCGTGGCTGCCCGAACCGCTGCTCACCGCGCCCGACGTGGCGGACGACGTGACGCTGGCCGAGAGCGTGTCGATGGCGATGCTGCTGGTGCTGGAGACACTGACGCCGACCGAGCGGGCCGTGTTCGTGCTGCGCGAGGTGTTCGACGTCGGCTACGACGAGATCGCCGAGACCGTCGAACGGAACCCGGCCACGGTGCGGCAGATCGCGCACCGGGCGCGGGTCCACGTCGCGGCACGCCGCCCCCGGCGTACCGTCTCGGCGGCCGAGGCCCGCGACGCGCTCGACGCGTTCCGGCGGGCGGTCGAGACCGGCGACCTGGACGGGCTGCTCCGCGTTCTGGCCGACGACGCGGTGCTGGTGGGCGACGGCGGCGGGATCAAGCAGGCGATCGTTCGGCCGATCAGCGGCGGCGACAAGGTGGCCCGCCTGCTCGCGGGTGGGTGGCGCCGCGTCGCCGCCGTCGCGTCGATGGAACCGGCGCAGGTGAACGGCTACCCGGCGCTGCTGGTACGCCTCGACGGTGAGCTGGACACCGTCGTCGCGGTACGCCTCGACGACGGCCGCATCAGCGGCCTCTACGCGGTGCGCAACCCGGAGAAGCTGTCCCACATGACCCGCGAGACGACGCTGCGCCGCTGAGCCGGCGATCGTGCGACGATCGGGCGATGAGCAGCGCCGCCCCACCCGACGTCAGCGCCCTCGCCGTCAACGTGACGGTGCCCGAGGAGCTGCGCTGGACCGACACCCGGCGCGGCGAGGAGTTCACGCTGACCACGCTCAACATCAGGCTGCTGCCGGACGGGCGCCTGGCCGCGAAGGCGTACGGCCGGCCCACCGCCGGCGGCCGGGGCGCGTACGTCTCGTTCCGGGTGCCCGACCGGCCCGAGCTGGCCGCGCTTGTGGCGGCGGCGGCCGACCGGGCCGTCGCGCTCTGGGGCGCGCACGGCGGCCTGGGCTGACCGCGCGGCTCAGCGGCGGAGGCCGACCCCGCCGTAGCCGTGCGACACCGCTGCCTGCGGTTCCCCGTCGGGCCGCCAGTCCGCCACCTTGACCAGGCCCGGCTCGACCAACTCGTAGCCGTCGAGGAAGCGGGCCACCTCGTCGCGGGTGCGGGGCACGAGCGGGGAACTGCTGCGGCGGTAGATCGCCGTGCCCTGCTCGGTGGGCAGCGTCGGCAGGCCGTCCAGGGTGAGGTGGGACAGCGCGAGCACGCTGCCCGGGACTGTCGCGTCGCGCAGCGTCGCCACCGCCGCGTACGGGTCGTCGGCGTCGGGCACGAAGTGCAGCACCGCGAGCAGCAGCACCGCCACCGGCTCGGACAGGTCGATGGTGGCCCGCAGCGCCGGGTCGGCCAGCAGCTCGGCGGGACGCCGCAGGTCGCCCTGGAGCACGACAGTGCGGCCGTCGGCAGGCAGCAGCCGCCGGGCGTACGCGACGGCGACCTCGTCGTGGTCGACATAGACCACCCGGGCGTCGGGGCGGACCGTGCGGACCACCTCGTGCACGTTGCCCTGGGTGGGCAGGCCGGCACCGATGTCGAGGAACTGGCGTACGCCCTGCTCGGCGGCCCAGCGCACGACCCGGCGCAGGAACGCGCGGTTGCTCTGCGCGGCGGCGCCGGTGTCCGGGAAGATCTTCAGGATCTCCTCGGCGGCGGCGCGGTCGGCGGCGAAGTTGTGGCAGCCGCCGAGGTAGTAGTCGTACATCCGGGCGACATTGGGTCGGTTCTCAGCCTCCGTCACGCCTCGATGTCTAGCACTCTGCGCGACACACCGCTGACCCGTCGTGTCGGTGATCCGGTTGATCCCGCCCCCCACCTGGTACGACGGTGGGAATACACCGTCGCGAGGAGGTACCGATGACAGGTGGACGGGAGACAGTGGAGGTCGAGCCGGCGGTGTTCCGCGCCGTCTACGACTCGCCCGCGTCGCTGCCCGGGCGGCACCGGTGGACCACCCCGGAGGCGGACGTACGGCGGCTGGAGAAGCTGCTGAACATGCCGGCGCGCAGCATCGGCGCACCGCTGTGGGTCAGCGGCGACGACCCGGACTGCCCGAAGTGCGGCCGGCGGGTCACCTGGTACGACATCGTCGCGTCCGCGCTGCACGGCGTGCACGACCACACGATGATCGCGCGGGTGATCCTCGGCGACCGCAAGTACGTGAACACCGAGGTGCCGGACGCGATCCCCGGAGTCCACTGTGCCGACTGCCGCACCCCGATCACCGGGCTGCGCAGCTTCAAGTGCCACAACTGGGCGTACGCGTTCGAGGCGCTGGAAGAGGTCGTCGCCCGGATGTCCGGCCTGCCACCTCAGTCGTCGCCGCCGGCCGCCTCCTGAGCGCGCCGTTCCGGACGGCGGCCGGGCGGGGCCTGCGGCTCGGGGCCGGGGTCGGGCACCGGCGGCATCGGCCGGGTGACCGGCCCGTCGCCGGTGACCCGGAGCTGTTCGCCGTGGTGCCACAGCTCCACCGCGTCGCCCGGCCCGGCGTCCGGCAGCTCGTAGCGGGCCTCCCGCTCGGTGAGCGTGACCCGCAGCCGCTGCCCGTGCCGGCGCAGGTGGAACGCGAGCCGGCTGATCGGCCCTGGTAGCCGCGGCTCGAAGGAGAGCACGCCCCGGTCGTCGCGCAGCCCGCCGAAGCCCTGCGCCACCACCAGCCACGCGCCGGCCAGCGACGCCAGGTGCAGCCCGTCGGCGGTCTTGTCGCCGAGGTCCGCGAGGTCCTGCAACGCCGTCTCGGCGAACAGGTCGTACGCCAGGTCGAGATGCCCGACCTCGGCGGCGAGGATCGCCTGCGCGGACGCCGACAGCGACGAGTCCCGGACGGTCCGCGCCTCGTAGTAGGCGACGTTGCGCGTCTTCTCCTCGGCCGTGAACTCCCCCGGGCAGCGCAGCATGGCCAGCACCAGGTCGGCCTGCTTGACCACCTGCTTGCGGTACAGCTCCAGGTAGGGGAAGTGCAGCAGCAGCGGGTAGTCGTCCTCGCCGGTGCCGGCGAAGTCCCACTCCGGCTGCGCGGTGAAACCGGCCGACTGCTCGTGCACGCCGCGCTTGCCGTCGTACGGGACGAACATGGCGTCGGCGGCGGCCCGCCAGGCGGTCACCTCGGCGGCGTCGACACCGAGCCGCGCGGCCACCTCGGGGCAGTCCTCCGCCGTGTCGGCCGCGCCGCGCAGGTTGCGCCGGGCCATCAGGTTGGTGAAGACGTTGTCGTCGACCAGCGCGGAGTACTCGTCCGGGCCGGTGACGCCGGTCAGGTGGAACGCGCCGCCGTCGTCGAAGTGGCCGTATCCGTGCCACAGCCGGGCGGTCTCGATCAGCACCTCGGCACCGCACTCGGCGAGGAAGGCGGTGTCGCCGGTGGCCGAGACGTACCGCAGCACCGCGTCGGCGATGTCCGCGTTGACGTGCAGACCCGCGCTGCCGGCCGGCCAGTAGCCGGAGCACTCCCGGCCGCTGAGCGTCCGCCACGGGTAGGTGGCGCCGGTCAGGCGCAGCTCGGCCGCGCGCTCGCGGGCCTCCGGCAGGTGGGCGTGCCGCCAGCGCAGCGCCGAGCGGGCCAGTTCCGGCGCCAGGTACGTCAGCACCGGCAGCACGTAGCCCTCGGTGTCCCAGAGCACGTGCCCGTCGTAGCCGTTGCCGGTCAGCCCCTTGGCCGGGATGGTCCGGTCGCCGTCGGCGCGGCCGGACTGGAGCAGGTGGAACACCGAGAACCGCACCGCGAGTTGCAGCTCCGGGTCGCCGTCCAGTTCCACGTCGGCGGTGGCCCACGCCGCGTCGAGCGCGGCGCGCTGCTCGGCGAGCAGGGCGTCGAATCCGTCGTCCCGGGCCGCGCCCGCCTCCGCGACGACCAGGTCGGCCAGCTCACCGGCCGGGATGCCGTCGACGTCGGCGCACTCGTACGCGGCGAACCGGGTGACCCGGATGCGCTCGCCGGGGCGTACCGGGCCGGTGAGCGCCAGCCGGAACCGGTCGGCGGTCAGCTCGGTGCCGGTGGCGACCTCGCCGGGCGCCTCGATCCGGTGCGCGACGGCGACGGCGACCCGCTGGCCGCTGCGCCCGGTCCGGTGCACGAGCACGCCGTCGAGACCGTCTTCGCGGCGGAGTTCGCCGGTGAGCGGATCGTGGATCACGGAGGCGGCCCGGGGGTCGTCGGCGCGTTCCGGCACCCGCTGGTTGGCGAGCAGGTCGGCACCGGCCCGCAGCCGGACCGGCCCGTCCAGCGGCTCCGCCGTCCAGTCGAGCGCGGCGACCGGGCGGCGGGTCAGCGAGACCAGGCGGGTGCTGCGGATCCGCACGCCCCGGCCGCCCGGCGAGACCCACTCGGTCTCCCGGCGCACCACCCCGGCACGCAGGTCCAGCTCCTGGTGGTGCCGCCGGATCGTGCCGGTGCCCAGGTCCAGCGGCTCGTCGTCGACCCAGAGCCGGATCAGTGCGGCGTTCGGCGCGCTGATCACGGTGTCGCTGAGTTCCGGGAACGCGTATCCGCTCTCCGGGTAGCTCAGCTCGTGCTGCTCGTGGAACCCGTTGAGGTAGCTGCCGGGCATGCCGCAGGGCTCGCCCTCGTCGAGGGTCCCGCGCCAGCCCACCCAGCCGTTCGCGAGCGCGAAGACGGACTCGGTCTCACCCAGCCGGTCCAGGTCGTCGCTGGTGCGCCGGATCCGCCAACCGTCGTCGCCGTGCGACACGTGCCCTCCCGAGTCCGAAGCCTGGACCGCCACCGAACCAGACCCGGCTGGGAGGTGGCTGGGACTCCGATACCCGTGGCGAACCCGCCCGCACCCGCGGGTGGCCGATCACACGGTGACGAGCACCATCGCGGCGGCGGTGCCGAGCACCAGGAACGGCCCGAACGGCAGGTGCCCGGACCAGCGGACCCGCCGGGCGGCGAGCAGCACCACCCCGGCCAGCCCGGCCAGGGCGAGCGCGAACACCAGCCCGGTCACCAGCGCCGGCCAGCCGTACCAGCCGAGCAGCGCGCCCGCGCCGAGCGCCAGCTTGGCGTCGCCGAGGCCGAAGCCGCGCCGCCCGAACAGCAGCGTGGTCGCGGCGAAGCCGCCGGCCAGCGCCAGACCGGCCAGGACGGCGCGTACCCACGGGCCCGCTCCCGGACCGGTCAGCGCGGCCACCCCGAGCAGTGCCCACACGCCTGCGGCGGACGGCCAGGTGAGCCGGTCGGGCAGGCGGTGCGCCATCGCGTCCACGATCGTCATCGGCACCGCCCAGACCAGCCACCACGCCAGCGCCAGCCGCGCGGCGGGCGCACCGCCGGCGAACAGCGGCACCGCCACCGCGAACAGCAGCGCCACCTCCACCACCGCGGGCGGCGCGCCGACCCGGGCCCGGCAGCCGGGGCAGCGGGCGGCGGGCCCGAGCGCCGGCAGCGGCCGGTCCAGCCCGATCGGGGCGCCGCAGCCGTCGCACGCCGTCCGGTCCGGACACCCCTGCGGTACGGAGTAGCGCGCCACCGCCAGCCGGAGCAGGGGTACGACGGCGAGGGCGGCCGGGAGCCCGGCGTCGACCACCGATCCGGTACACCGCACCCGCTCCGCCGTCATGCCGGCCCTCCCGTTCGATCGCCGTGCGTTCCATCACCGAGTACGCAGAGTGATTCTGGTTCATCTTGCGATGTGACGGTTGCACGCCACACGTGCACCTGACGCGACGCGCCGGAGACCGCGCCGAGCCGGGGCAGGCGCCGGGCGGATCGGCGGGACGGATCGGACGAGCGGCACCCTCCCCACCCATACCGGCGGCTCGTCACCACCGCCGCGGCGTGTACGGGCGAGCACACGCCATCCGGCTCGAAGCCCCGCCGGAGCCCACTCGTCATCGTGGTGACACACACCGACCACCACCTCCCGTCTTCACTCACCGTGTTCACGTGAATTACCTCTGTTGCATCGGCGGACGTGAGCCTATGCTCGCCCCTTGGGTACGACGCAACCCCCGATCAATTGGCGTCGTAGGCACCAGGCACCGAATCCGCAGTGATCAGTACAGGTAAATACCAGTGGTGGCGACGGGGGCCCGGAGTGACAGTTCCGGGCGCGCTTCCGCATGCCCGGAGCAGGTCGGCGTGATCGCCCCGGGCCGGCACCGAGGAGGATCGGCGTTGCGCACACGGCACTCCCGCCGATGGAAAATCTTCCTGCTCAGCCTCACGCTGACGGTCGGTTCGGCCGGCTGCGGCACCGAGCCGGAGGCGGCCACCGGGCCCCTGGCCGGCCGTGCCGCCGCCCCCGCCACCCATTCCAGCGCCGAGGAGAACGCGGCCGGAAAAGCGGCTCTGACCGCATATTCCGGCTATCTCGACGCGTCCCGGGCGGCCAGTGCGCGCAGCGATCCGTCCCATCCCGCTCTGACCCGATTTCTGGCTGACCCGCTGCTGACCCGGGTGCGAATGGCGATTCTCGACGCGAAGGAGCACGGCGCGATGCGTACCGGGAAACTGCTCTCCGACCCCGAGGTCGTCTCGGTCGACCTGGCCGCCCGCCCACCCACCGTCGAGATCCAGGACTGCCTGGACTCGAGCGGCTACCGACTCGTCTACGCCAAGGACCGCAAGGCCGTACCGGGCACCCGCGGCGGGCGCTACCTGGCCACCGCCACGGCGGTCCGCTTCCCGGACGGCCGGTGGCTGATCAACGGCGGCAGCGCACACCAGGACCAGCCGTGTTGACCTGGGGAGGAAGGGGTGTCCCGGCCCGGCCGACCCGGGCCGGGACGTCCCGCCGGCTGCTGCTCGCCGCCGGCCTGGCCGCGTTGCTGACGCTCGCCGGCGCACCCGTGCGCGCCGCCGACCCGGGCGGTTCGTGCCCGCCGGAGCAGACCGACTGCGACGTCTGGGACGACGACCCCGGCACCCCGGGCGGGCCGGGTGGCCCCGGTGGCGGCGGGGACAACGGCGGCGGGGGCGGCAACGGCGGCGGCACCGCGAAGTGCCAGTGGAACGGCCGCGCCATCCCCTGCTACAACGAGGCGCTCGGCTGGTTCAACAACGCCGACGGCTGCTACTACAAGCTCGCCGAGCCGCAGGACGAGGCGCCTCCCGGCAAGCAGTGGTACCAACTGACCTGCAACGGCGGCGACACGGGCAGCATGCGCCAGGCACTCCTGGACGCCCCGCCGCCCGGCTACGGCACGCCGCCGGACCCGGAGGAACTGGCCCGCCGCGCGCTGGCGTCGATCTCGCTGCTCCCGCCACGCGCCTCGGTCGCGCCCCGGCGCAGCCAGGGACCGGGCCTGGTCGGGCTGCCGGTCTGGATGTGGGCCAGCCCGGGTGCCTCGTACTTCGGGCCGCTGTCCGCCTCCGCCTCCGACCGGGGGCTGACCGTGGAGATCACCGCCAGGGTGGACCGGATCGTCTGGCACATGTCCGACGACATCGACGTCACCTGCCACGGGCCGGGCACGCCGTACCGGGCCGACGGGCCGAACGCCGGCTCCGCCTCACCCGACTGCGGCCTCGACCAGGGCTATCCGAAGGCGGGCACCTACCGGGTCAGCGCCACCACGTTCTGGACCGTCGAGTGGTCCGGCGGCGGGGAGAGCGGCGTGATCGCCCAGAGCCGGTCCAGCGGCGTCATCCCGGTACAGATCAACGAGCTTCAGGTGGTGACCCGATGAGTGTGGTGGCAGCCCGTAACGGATCCCCGGTGGAGGCGCCGGTCGCCCCGCCGAAGGTGGTCCGGCAACGACGCGTCCGGCCCGGCCTGCTCGGCCTGGCGGTCCTGCTGATCGCCCTCGGCGGGCTGGGCGCGGCGTTCGCCGTCACGTCGGTCCGCTCCACCGGCACGTACCTGGCCGTGGCCCGGCCGGTCGACGTGGGACGGCAACTGACCGCCGACGACCTGGTGCCGGTACGCGTCTCCGGCGGCCGCGAACTCCGGCCCGTACCCGCCGACCGGATGGACGAGGTGCTGGGACTGCGGGCGGCCGTCCGGCTCACCCCGGGCACGCTGCTCACGGCGGCGCAGCTCACCGAGGCCCCGCTGCTCGGCCCCGGTCAGCAGCAGATCGCGCTGGGGCTCAAACCCAAGCAGGTGCCGGCCCGCAAGCTGCACCCCGGCGACAAGGTCCTGCTGGTCAGCACGCCGAGCAGAAGCACCAACAGCACCGACGCCGCGCGCGGCGGCGGGACCCGGTTCGAGGGCACGGTGATCGACAGCGTCACGCCGCAGAGCGGCGACGTGGTGGTCTACCTGGCGCTGACCGTACGGGACGTGCCGGCGGTCGTGGCGCTCGCCGCCGACGACCGGATCGCGCTCGTCCTCACCGAGGCGGCCTGATGGCGATCATCGCCCTGGTCTCGGCGAAGGGCTCGCCGGGCGTCACCACGGCGGCACTCGCCGCCGCGCTGAGCTGGCACCGGCGGCTCGTGCTGGCCGAGTGCGACCCGGCGGGCGGCTCGATCCTCGCCGGTTACCTCGGCGGGGCGCTGGACGGCCCGCGCGGCATCGGCGAACTCGCCGTGGGCGAGCTGCGCGACGGCAGCCTGGAGCGCGCGTTCTGGTCCCAGCTGGTCGACCTGGACGCGCCGCGCCGCGAGCGGCTGCTGCTGCCGGGCGTGGTGGACCCGGCCCAGGCCGGCAGCGTCATCCCGCTCTGGCAGCGCTTCGCCGACTACTTCGTCGGGCTGGAACGGGGCGAACCGCCGTACGACGTGCTCGTCGACTGCGGCCGGCTGGCGGTCGGCGGTCCACCGTGGCCGCTGCTGCGGGCCGCCGCGGTGGTGCTGCTGGTCACCCGCGCGCACCTGCCCGACCTCTCCGCCACCCAGGCCACCGCCCGCGCGATCGAGCGGGACCTCACCGAGCACCGCGTACCGCCCGGCACGCTGCGGCTGCTTGTGGTCGGCGACGGGCACGGCACCAGCGAGATCAGCAAGGTGCTGCGGCTACCGGTGATCGCCCGCCTGCCGCACGACCCGCGTACCGCCGAGGTGCTCGGCCACGGCGGCACCGTACGGGCGAACCGGCCGCTGATGCGCGCGGCCGGCGCCCTTGAGGTGCCCGTCCGGGCGCTGCTGGACCGGCGGCGGGCCCGGCTCGCCTGGCCCGGGGCGACCTCACCGCGCGCGGTGACCGCGTCGAGTGCGCCGGGGGTGCCCGGTGCGGTTTGAGCCGGTCTCCCACGACCCACGCGGACAGCAGCCGGGCGTCCTCTCCACGGTCCCGCCGCTCGCCCCGCCGAACGGCCGGCACCACGTCCCCGGTCCGGCACCGGCCGCGGCGCCGGCGCCACCGCCGCGCCCCCGGGTCGACTTCGCCGTGGTCCGCGAACTGCGCCGGGAACTGAGCGAACGGCTCACCCACTGGCAGCGCGGACGCGAGTTCGACGCCGACGCCGAGGAGGTCGAGCGCGCCCGGCTGGCGGTCGCCGTGGTCTCCGCGTACGCCGACTCGGTACGCCGGTCCGGCACGCCGATGGCCGCGGACGAGGAACGGCTGCTGCTCGACCAGGTGACCGCCGAACTCGTCGGGCTGGGCCGGCTCCAGACGCTGCTCGTCGACGACAGCATCGAGGAGGTGCACATCCTCGGCTGCGACCAGGTACGCGTCACCCGGCACGGCGGCGGCGTCGACTGGGCCGAGCCGATCGCCGAGACCGACGACGAGCTGGTGGAGATCCTCCAGGCGGCGGCCCGCCGCGCGGGTGCCACCGAGCGGTCCCTGTCCACCTCGAAGCCCACGCTCGACCTGCAACTACCGGACGGCAGCCGGCTCGCCGCCGTGTTCCTGGTCAGCCACCGCCCGTACGCGGTGATCCGCAAGCACAACACGCTCGAAGTCAGCCTGGAGGACATCACGGGCGCCCGGCCGGACCTGGACGAGATGATCGATCCGCTGCTGCGCGACTTCCTCCGCGCGTCCATGCGCGCCGGGCTGAACATCATGGTCGCCGGGCTCGCCGGGGCCGGGAAGACCACGATCATCCGCGCGCTGATGGACGAGATCCCGGCCGACGAGCCGTACGTGCTGCTGGAGGAGAGCCGGGAACTGCTGCCCGCCCGGCGCGGGCATAAGCACCGGGCGGTGATGAGCTTCGAGTCCCGGGAGGGGCACGGCGAGCGCGGCGCGGACGGGCGGCCGGCGGGTGAGGTGAGCATCGCCGACCTGATCCCGGTGTCGCTGCGCATGGGCGTGCTGCGGATCATCGTCGGCGAGGTGCGGTCCCGGGAGATCGTGCCGATGCTCCAGGCGATGACCACCAGCCGCGGGTCGATGTGCACCATCCACGCGCGTACCCCCTCGGGAGTGAGCGAACGCATCATCGAGCTGGCGCTGTCGCACGGCCGGGAGATGACAGTCGACCAGGCCCGCCGCATGGCGGGCAATGCGCTCGACCTGATCGTCTACGTCACGGTCGAGGACGAGACCGCCATCGGCGGGCGTAAGTACCGGTTCGTCTCACACGTCGAGGAGGTCATCGGCGTCGGCGAGGGCAACCGGATCACCACGACGACCGTCTTCGGTCCCGGGCCGGACGGCCGCGCGGTCCCCCGCCACCTGCCCGAACGCATCCGCGACCAGCTGCTGCGCGTCGGCTACGACGCCCGCCTGCTCACCCGGTTCGTCGAGGCCGGCGTGGGCGCGTGGCGGCGGCCCCGGCACACCCGCCTCGGCGCGCGGCCGAACGGGGGCCGGGCGTGACACAGATCGAACTGATCGCCCTGGTCTCCGGTGCCGCGTGCGTGGCCGGGCTGGTGCTGACCGTGGTGGCACTGGTCGGCACCCGCCGTCCACCCGGCCCGGCACCGGGCGCCCGGCCGGGCCTGAGCCGGCTCTGGACCGGGTCCGGCGCGAGCCGCGCCGACCAGCGCCGCTACCAGTTCCTGCTCGGCGCCGCAGTGGTGGCCGGGGCGTTGGCGTTCCTGCTCACCGGGCTGCCGGTGGTCGGCCTGCTGGTGGCGCTCGCGGTGCCGGGCGTGCCGTGGCTGTTCGCCGTCGGCCGGGCCGAGCAGCGGGCCATCGCGCGGGTCGAAGCCGTAGGCGAGTGGACCCGGCGACTCAAGGACATCTCCGCCACCGGTCAGGGCCTCCAGCAGGCGATCATCGGCACCATCGCCACCGCGCCGGAGGAGATCCAGGAGGAGGTACGCACGCTCGCCGCCCGCCTCCAGGCCGGCTGGCTGGCCCGCTCCGCGCTGCTCGCCTTCGCCGACGAGATCGCCGACCCGGTCGCCGACCAGGTGGTGGCCGCGCTGATCCTGCACCTCACCGATCGGGGGGAGCGCCTCGGCGACGTGCTCGGGTCGATCGCCACCGCCGCCTCGGCCGAGGTGACGACCCGGCGCGAGGTCGAGGCGAAGCGCACCCAGCCCCGGTTCGCGGTCCGCTTCCTCACCGGCATGACGCTGGCGACCCTGGCGTACGGGCTGGTGAACAGCGACTACATCCGTCCCTACGGCACGGTGACCGGCCAGCTCGTGATGGCGGTCCTCGGTGCCGCGTTCGTCGGCCTGCTGGTCTGGGTGCGCTCGATGAGCCAGCCGCCCCGGCCGGCGCGCTTCCTGCCGGCGCCCGACCTGGAGGAGGCGATCGCGTGAGCGCACTCAACTGGCAGATGGCCGTTGCGGTGGTCGGCGGGTGTGCGATCGGGCTCGGGCTGTTCCTGGTGGTACGCGAGGCGCTGCCCGCCACTCCGGCGCTCGGCCCGGCGCTGCGCCGGCTGCACCAGCCGCCCGGCCAGGCCCCGGCCGCCGGTGCCGGGCCGGACTGGCTCGGCGGGTTCGCCCGCTGGCTGCGCCCGCCGCACCGGCAACTGGCCCTGCTCGACCGCACCCCCGAGCAGTACGCGCTGTCCGTCCTGCTCTCCGCGCTCGTCGGATTCGCCACCCCGGCGGTCGCCTCGGCAGTGCTCTTCGTCGGCGGGGTGGCGCTGCCGATGGCCGTACCGGTGCTGGCCAGCCTGGGCCTGGCGCTCGTGGCCGCCCTGCTCGCGCACCGCTCGGTGCTGGTCAAGGCGGACGCCGCCCGGGACGAGTTCCGGCAGGCGGTCTGCACCTACCTCGACCTGGTGGCGTTGCAGCTCTCCGCCGCGCACGGCCCGGTGCAGTCGCTGGAGCGCGCGGCGGCGGTCTGCGACGGCTGGGTCTTCGACCGGATCCGGGAGGCGCTGCGGCTCGCCCAGCTCCAGATGCACTCGCCGTGGGACGAGTTGCAGGAGCTGGCCGAGCGGATCGGCATCCCGGAGCTGGGCGACGTGGGCGCCATCATGCGCTCCTCCGGCAGCGAGGGCGCCCAGGTGCACGAGACGTTGCGGTCCCGTGCCGACTCGCTGCGCGACCAGATCCGCACCGACAACCTGGCCCGCGCCGAGGGGGTGACCAGCAAGTTGGACATCCCCGGCTCGCTGCTGGTGTTCGTCCTGCTCGGCTTCGCCATCTATCCGTTCCTCGCCCGTCTGTGAACCCCATCCCGCGAAGGAGACGACCATGTACCTCTTGACCTACCTGTATGTGGCAACCCGAAGCCGCCTCGCCGAGCTGCGACGGGACGGCGAGCGGGGCGACAGCCCGGTGCCGACCGCCGTCATCATCTTCGGCCTGGTCGCGGTCGCCATGGCGGTCACCGCTGTCGCCCTGGCCAAGGCCAACGACTGGATGGACGCCATCCCGGACCACGTCGAGCCGGGCGCGGAGTGATGCCCCGCCCCGCCCGTACGGTCCGGAGCCGGCCGGCGTCCGCCGGCCGGCCCCCCGGCCCGCCCGGTCCGGGGCGGATCGCCGCTGCCCTGCGTACCCGCCTGGCCGAGGGCGAGCGGGGTGCCAACCCGGTCGAACTGGCGGTGGTGATGCCGGTGATCCTGGTGCTGCTGTTCGGCTCGATCCAGGTCGCGGTCTGGTTCGTCGCCCGGTCCACAGCGCTCAACGCAGCCCAGACCGGGGTGAACGCCCAGCGCACCATCGACGCCGGGCCGGACGCCGGCCGGGAACGGGCGACCAGCTTCCTGAAACGCTCCGGGGACTGGCTCGTCGGCTGGGAGAAGACCGGACCGACCTGCGAGGAGACCGAGACCGCTGTCACCTGCACGGTGCGGGGGCGGTCCCTGTCCGTCGTCCCGGGCGTCTCGTTCGAGGTCACGCAGACCGCGCGCGGCCCGGCCGAACGGTGGACCACCGGATGAGCGCCGGGCGGCGACGCGAGCGCGGTTCCGTCTCGATCGAGGTGGCGGTGCTCGCCCCCGCCTTCATCGGGCTGATGGTGCTGGCCGGAGTGGCCGGGCGCACCGCCGTCGCGGACGAGGCGGTCGAGTCGGCCGCCCACGACGCCGCCCGGGCCGCCTCGCTCGCCCGCAACGCCGACGACGGTGAGGAGGCCGCCGAGGTGGCGGCCCGGGACCAACTCGGCTGGGCCGCGCTCAACTGCGCCGGTCCGCCGCAACTGGAGCTGGCCGGCTCGGTGGCCGGCAAGACGACGAGCTTCGCCGCCGCGTACGAGAGCGCCGCCGGCGTGCCGGCGACAGTGACGGTCACGGTGACCTGCACCGTCTCCTTCGACGACCTGAGCGCCCCCGGCCTGCCCGGTGTGCCCGGCGGCAAGACCGTCTCGGCGAGCTTCACCTCGCCGCTGGACACGTACCGGAGTCGCGGATGACCGGGCGGCACGGCGCGGAGAGCGGCCGGGTGAGCCTGTTCCTGGCCGTGGCGATGACGGGTGTGCTCGCCGTCATCAGCCTCGCCTACGACGGCGCCGGGCAGCTACGCGCCCTGCAACGCGCGGACAACCTGGCCGCCGAGGCGGCCCGCAGCGGCGGCCAGATGATCGACCGGGCCCGCGCCATCGAGGGTGGCCCGAAACGGATCGACCAGGTCGCCGCCCGCGCGGCCGTGGCCGACTACCTCGACGCCGCGGGCGGCGTCCACGACCACGAGGTCGACTTTCCCGTGGTCGGCGCCGAGACCCAGATCCAGGTCCACGTGCGGATCGTCTACCGCCGGGATCTGCTCGGCCTGTTCGGCGCGTCGAAGACCGCCACCGTCACCGGTGAGGCCACCGCCCGGGCGCTCACCGGACCACCGTAGGAAGGAAGGCCGCCATGGGTGCACTCCGACGCTCCCCCGTCCGCCGCGCCGGCCAGGTCCTCACCGGGCTCGGCGCCCTCGTCGTGCTCGTCGGTGTGCTGGCCGGGGGCCCGATCGCGTTGCTGGCGTTCGCCGGCAACCCGCTGCCGGACCATCTGCCCACGCTGACCGAGATCGGTACGGCGTTGACCAGCCGCGACGATGGTCAGCTGTTCCTGCGGGCGCTTGCGGTGGTGGGCTGGTTCGGCTGGGCGACGTTCGCGTTCTCCGTGCTGGTGGAACTGTGTGCGGCGGTGGTACACCGACCGGCGCCGAAGCTCCCGGGCATGGGTCGCCAGCAGAAGGCGGCCGCCGCGCTCGTGGGTTCGGTCGCGTTGATCCTGGCCGCGAGCCCGGCCGCGGCGAGTGCCGCCGCGCTCACCGCCCCGGCGGTCGTCGCCCCGGCCGTCGCCGCTTCCGCAGTCACCTCGCCGGCCGTCGCAGCGCCAGGTGCCGCAGGACCAGCCCCGGCCGCGTCGAAGGCCGGGGATCCGGCCGTGTACCGGGTGGCGAAGGGCGACTACCTGGGCGAGGTGGCGGATCGCTATCTGGACGACTTCGACCGCTACCGGGAACTGGCCCGGCTGAACCGGCTCACCGACCCGGACCGGATCCGCCCGGGTCAGCTCATCACGTTGCCGGAGGACGCGACGGACTCGGGTGCCCGGCGGCACGCCGCCGGACGGATCGTGGTCACCAAACCGGCCGAGACGGCGCCGGCGAAGCCGGGTGGGGGCGGCGCCTCGTCGACCACTCCGAAGGCGAAGCCCAAGCCCACGCCGCGGGACGCGACGCCCACCGTGGAGGCACCCGTGGGTCAGCCGCCGGCCATGTCGGCGGGAGCGTCCCGGGCCACGGCCGAGGAGGGCATCAACCGGCCGCTCGCCATCTCCGCGGTGCTGGCCGTGGCGAGCATCGTGGGCGCGCAGATAGGCGCGCTGCTCGGGCTGCGCAAGCGGCCGGCGCCCGCCCGCGCGCTGTCGAGCGGGCGGCACCGGCGGGGTTGACTCAGGGCAGCCGGGCCTCGACCTGGCCGGACACCACGCGCGTGGGCAGCACGACCTGGTCGTTGGCGGCCGGGCCGTGCACCACCTCGCCGCCGTCGAGCCGGAACGCGCTGCCGTGCCAGGGGCAGACCACGCAGGGGTGGCCGTCGATCTGCTCCACCTTGCCCTCGCCGAGCGGGCCGCTCTGGTGCGGGCAGCGCTCCAGCATCACGGTGACGTCGTCGCCGTCCCGGTAGAGGAGCACCGAGACGTCGTCGATCTTCTTGGTCACCAGCTCGTGCCGGGGCAGGCTACCCAGGTCGCCGACCCGGTGCCAGCCATCGCTGATCAGGTGCAGCTCGGAGACGCTCTGGCTGGCCTGGGCGCCCTGCTTGTACGCGAGATGCCCGCCCAGGTACGCCCCGCCGCTCGCGGCGGACAGCCCCAGATAGGACAGCGCCCGGCCGAGGCCGTGCCGCCCGTTGAGCCGGGCCGCCAGCGAGCCGGCGAACAACGCCAGGCCGACCGTGTTGGCTGCGGCGTGCACCAGCCCGACCCGACGCTGGTCGCGGGAGAGCGTGGCCCAGTCGTTGAGCCCGGCGAGCGCGGCGGGCACGGCGCTGACCGTACCGAGACCCACCAGCGCGGTGGCGGCCCGGCGCTGGCCGGGCAGCAGGTCCACCACGGCGGCGGAGATCCAGGCGCCGACCGGCACCTGCACCATCGCGGGGTGCAGCGGATGGCCGAGCCACACGCCGTGCAGCGCGTCGCGTACGCGCTGGGAACGCAGCGTGCCCTGGACGGCGCGCTGCAACCGGTCGCCCACCCGGTCGAGACCGGTGGCCTGTTCGATCTTCGTCAGTAGTTCGCGCACCCGTTCCGACTTCCCGGCAGGAGAGCCCCCAAACCGGACGCCCGGGAATTCCCTCGCAGGTGCGTCGCGGGCATGCTGAGCCCATGGGGGTACGCGTCGAGCACACCGGTGCCGTGACCACTGTGATCCTGGACCGGATCGAGGCACGTAACGCCGTGGACGGGCCGACCGCCCGGGCGCTCACCGACGCGTTCCGCGCGTTCGACGCCGACCCGGACGCGGCGGTCGCCGTGCTCTGGGGCGCGGGCGGCACGTTCTGCTCCGGCGCCGACCTCAAGGCCGTCGGCACGCCACGCGGCAACCGCGTCGAGCCCGACGGCGACGGGCCCATGGGCCCCACCCGGATGCGGCTGTCCAAGCCGGTGATCGCCGCGATCTCCGGGTACGCGGTCGCCGGCGGGCTGGAGCTGGCACTCTGGTGCGATCTGCGGGTCGCCGAGTCGGATGCCACGCTTGGCGTGTTCTGCCGCCGGTGGGGCGTACCGCTGATCGACGGCGGGACGGCCCGGCTGCCCCGGCTGATCGGCGAGAGCCGCGCGATGGACCTGATCCTCACCGGCCGCCCGGTGGGCGCCGACGAGGCGTACGCGATGGGTCTGGTCAACCGGCTGGTCGCGCCGGGTGAGGCCCGCGCGGCGGCCGAGGAGCTGGCCGCCGGGATCGCCCGGTCTCCGCAGACGTGCCTGCGCAACGACCGGGCCGCGGTGCTCGACGGCACGGGGCTGCCGGAGCCGGAGGCGATGGCGGCCGAGCTGGCCTACGGTCTGGAGTCGCTGGCGGCGGACGGGGTACGCGGCGCCGGCCGGTTCGCCGCCGGGGCCGGCCGGCACGGTGCGCCGGCCGGCTGAGGCGTCACTTCAGCGCGCGCAACGCGTCCTCGATGGCGCGGTGGAACGTCGGGTACGCGTAGATCATGTGCCGGAGCTGGCTGATCGGCACCGCCGCGTGCACCGCCACGACGAGCGCGGAGAGCACCTCACCGCCGGCTGGCCCGGCCGAGGTGGCACCGACGAGGACGCCCTGGTCGGCGTCGGCGATCAGCTTGATGAACCCGGCGTTGCCGGTCTTGTGGATCCAGCCGCGGGCCGACGAGGTGAGGTCGGCGTATCCGACCTGGACGTTGACGCCGCGCTCGCGGGCCTGCTGCTCGGTGAGGCCGACCGCGCCGACCTCGGGGTCGGTGAACGTGACCCGGGGCAGCGCCCGGTAGTCGGCGACCGGGACGCTGCCGGGCGCGGCGGTCGAGCCGCCCGCGCTCATCGCGCCGCCGACCGCGCTGACCACCCCGGCCGCGCCGCCGACGACACTCGCGGTGCCGCTGGCGTCCGGGCCGCCCCTGGTACGCCGCATGTGGTCGAGTACGTCGGCCACCACGATGCCGGCCTGGTACATGGCGATGTGGGTGAACGCGCCCTCGCCGGTGAGGTCGCCGACCGCCCAGATCCCGCCGGTGACGTGCATCCGGTCGTTCACCGGCAGGTAGCGCTGCCCGGCGTCCACCCCGACGGTGTCCAGGCCCAGCTCCTCCAGGTGTGCCCTGCGGCCGGTCACCACGAGCAGCTTCTCGCCGGTGAACTCGGCGCCGTCGGCATACACGGTGAACGCGCCGCCGTCGTGGCCGACCCGGCCGGCCCTGACCCCGGTGTGGATCTCCACCCCGTCGGCGCGCAGCGCGTCGGCGGCGAGCGCGGACGCCTCCGGCTCCTCGACTGCGAGCACCCGGTCGGCCGCCTCGATGACCGTCACCCGGACGCCGAACCGGGCGAAGACCTGCGCGAGTTCCAGCCCGATCGCGCCGCCGCCGAGCACCAGCAGCGACGCGGGCAGCTCCTCGACCTCGATGGCCTGGTGATTCGTCCAGTACGGCGTGTCGGCCAGCCCGTCGATCGGCGGGACCGACGGCCGGGTGCCGGTGCCGAGGACCACCCCGTAGCGCGCCTCGAAGACCTGGTCGCCGACGCGTACCCGGTTCGGGCCGTCGAGCCGCCCGCTGCCCCTGACGAACCGGCCGCCCTTGCCCGTGAACCGGTCCACCGCAGCCTTGTCGTCCCAGGTGTCGGTGGCCTCGGCCCGGATCCGCTTCGCCACCGGCGCCCAGTCGGGCCGCACCTGGGCGGACCCGGCCAGCTCGTTCACCCGGTGCGCCTCGGCCAGCGCGTTCGCCGCGCGGATCATCATCTTGCTCGGCACGCACCCCCAGTAGGGGCACTCGCCGCCGACCAGGTCCCGTTCGATGCCGACCACTGTGAGGCCGGCCTCGGCGAGCTTCCCGGCCACCTCCTCGCCGCCGACGCCGAGCCCGACAACGACCACATCCACCAGCTCCGGCTCCGCCATTCCGCAAGCATTCCGTACGTTCGGGACACCGGCCACCGCACCGGGCCCGAATTCCCGCGCCGCTGACGAGGGCGACCGCCTACCGTGGCCGCATGCACGCGCGCTTCGCCCCGGTCCGGGACTGCTTCCACGAGCTGTTCGCCACCGGCCGGGAGACCGGCGCGTCGCTGGCGGTGTGGCACGACGGCGTACCGGTGATCGACCTGGTGGGCGGCACGTCGGCGGAGGTCCCGCCCGGCGCGGTCGTCCCGGTGGCGGGGGCGGACCGCGCGTGGCGGCCGGACACACTGGTCGACGTCTACTCGACCGGCAAGCCGGTGGTGGCGCTCTGCCTGCTGCTGCTCGTCGACCGGGGCCGGGTCGACCTGGACGCGCCGGTGTCCGCGTACTGGCCGGGATTCCGCGCCCCGGCCACGGTGCGGCAGGTGCTCGCCCACACGGCCGGGCTGCCCGCCTTCCCGGTGCCCCGGCCCGCCGAAGCGATCGCCGACTGGGACCTGCTCTGCGCCGACCTGGCGACGGCCGAGCCGGAGTGGACGCCGGGCACCGTCGCGGCCGAGCACGCCTGGACGTACGGGCACCTGGTGGGCGAGCTGGTCCGCCGGGTGGACGGGCGCTCGGTGGGCCGGTTCCTGGCCGAGGAGATCGCCGGCCCGTGGCGCCTGGACCTGGCGTTCGGCCTGGGTGCCGCCGACCGCCGCCGGTGCGCCGACCTGTCGTACGGCGATCCGGCCTGGCCGGACCGGGCGGGCGGCGAGCCGGGCTCGCTGTGGGCGCGTGCGCTGGACAATCCGCCGGGCGGGCGCGACGTGGCGATGGTGAACAGCGACCTGTGGCGGGCCGCCGAGATTCCGGCGGTGAACCTGCACGCCACCGCCGCCGGGCTCGCCCGGCTGTACGCGGGCCTGCTCGCCGGCGGCACCCTGGACGGGGTACGCCTGTTCAGCCAGAAGCTGGCCGCGGAGGCGACGCGGGTGCAGTACTCCGGCCCGGACCTGCTGCTGGAGCGGCCGGTGAACTGGACGCTCGGCATGCAGTGGGAGCCGGACGGCAGTTGGGGCATGGGCGGAATCGGCGGCAGCAGCGCCTGGGCCGACCCCGGGCGGCGCTACACCTTCGCGTACGCGACAGCGCGGCTCGCCGACCACGACCGGGTGGAGGAGCTGACCGAGGTGCTGCACTTTTGCCTCTGACCGACCGTCACGTTCGGTGACATCTGGGCATCGTCACACAGCGCATTCGGCTGGCCGGGCGGCCCTGCGGTCCCTTTTCCGACTTTGCTCTGCAGCCATCGGCGCAGCACCGCCCTGAGCAGGGATTTCCTCGCAGGTCCGAAAACCGCGCGGGGCGGAGGTGATCACGCTCCGCGACCGCTGCGGATATGGCTGCAGAGCAAAGGGGATCGGAGGTGGAAGGTTTCGGCAGGGCACGCATCACTGGCAGTCACCGAGGAAGCCGAGCCCCGACGCGCCGCGCAGCCGCGCCACCACCCGGCCTTGCAGCAGCGCTCGTGCCGTTGTCGCAGCAGGCCGACGGCCCTGCCGGCACGGAGGTCCGCGCCGGCGGCGTTCGTATCGTGCGCGGGCGACGACCTACGCGGCGCTTTCCGTCCGCGCGAGCCAGCGGGCGGCTTCAGCGGAGCCAGACCGGGTCGGCGCCGGGCACCTCCAGCGGCGGCGGGTAGTCGAGCGTGCGGCGGGTCTCGTCGGGCAGCCGCCACGGCTGGTGCACCGCCTTGCCCGCCACCGGCTCCAGCTCGGGCACCCAGCGTCGCACGTACGCGCCGTCGGGGTCGTAGCGCTCGGCCTGCCGTACCGGGTTGAAGCCGCGGTACGGCCGGGTGTCGTTGCCGGTGCCGGCCACCCACTGCCAGTTGCCCGAGTTGTTGACCCGGTCGCCGTCGAGCAGCCGGCGGAAGAAGACCTCCAGGCCGGGCCGCCAGTCCAGCCCGAGGTGCTTGGTCAGGTAGCCGGCGGTGATCAGCCGGGCCCGGTTGTGCATCCAGCCCTCGGCGCGCAGCTGGCGCATGCCGGCGTCCACGATCGGCATGCCGGTCCGCCCCTCGACCCAGGCGTCGAACGCGTGCGCGTCGTCGCGCCAGTCCTCCCGCGCGCCGCGCCGGTAGGCGACCGTGGACAGGTCGGGGAAACCGGCCACCACCTGGTGGTAGAAGTCGCGCCAGCAGAGCTGCCTGACGAACGGCCCGTCCCGGTCGCCGGCCCGGTTCGCCACGGCCAGTGGCGAGACGCAGCCGAAGCGCAGGTACGGGCTGAGCCGCGAGGTCTCGTCGCCGGCCATGTCGTCGTGGATGTCGTCGTACCGATCGAGGGTGGGCAGCCAGGCGGTGAGCCGGCGCCGGGCGACGGCCTCGCCGCCGACGGCGGCATCCGGGCTGTCGCCCTTCGGTGGGTCCGGCAACCGGCCGGGGTCGAGGCCGTCGGGCAGCCGGACCCGCTTCGGCGCGGCCAGTTCGTCCCGCAGGCGCACGCCCTGCCAGGCCCGGAAGTAGGGGCTGAAGACGCGGTAGTGGTCGCCGCCGCCGGGGCGCAGCGCGCCCGGCTCGACGATGGTCCGGCCGGGGAACAGGCGCAGGAACATCCGGTGCCGCTCGCACTCGGCGCGCAGGCGGCGTTCCCGGCGGTGGGCGTAGCGGCTCACGTCGGCGGAGAGCCCGACGCCCTCGGCGCCCACCTTCCGGGCCAGCCTCACCGTCTCGGCCACCGGGTCGCCGCGCCTGATCACCAGGTCGCCACCGCGCCTGCGCAGCGCCTCGCGCAGGTCGGCCAGGCTCTGGTGCAGGAACCGGGTGCGGTTCGGCGAGAGCTTCCGCAGCGCCGGGTCGAGCACGTAGAGCGGCACCACCCGGTCGAACGCGGAGCAGGCGGCGGCGAGCGCCGGGTGGTCGTGCACCCGCAGGTCACGGGTGAACAGCACGACGGCCGTGCGGCCGGTCATCCGGCCAGGGCCGGTTCCAGTGCCGGGCCGGGCACCCGCACCGGCGTGCCGGACGGGGTGAGCAGCGCCCGCGCGGCCACCGCCATCCGCCGCCGCTGCGGCACCAGGGCCCGGCGGACGAAGACGTCGTAGTCCTGCGCGGCCACCTCGTCGAGGATGCCGCCGTAGAGCGCGTACGCGGTGCGCATGCACGCCTGCGAGGCGGGGTGGAGCAGCGGGATGCCCGGCGCGGCGGCGACGTAGTGGGCCTGGGCGCGGGTCACCTCGTACTCGATCAGCTCGCGGATACGTGGCGTGGTGCGGCCGGCGGCCTTTGCCGCGAGCAGGTCGTCACGGGTGACGTCGAACTTGGCCAGGTCCTCGTCGGGCAGGTAGGTCCGGCCCCGGTCGAGGTCCTCGGCGACGTCCCGGATGAAGTTGGTGAGTTGGAACGCGAAGCCGAGCTGACGGGCGGGCTCGCGGGCGGCGGCCGGGTCGGAGCTGCCCAGGATCGGCAGCATCATGGTGCCGATGACGGCGGCCGAACCCTCCATGTAGTCGAGCAGGTCGTCGTAGGTCGGGTACGACATGACCGTCAGGTCCATCGCCATGCTGCGCAGGAACGACGCGAAGTCGTCGCGGTCGAGGTCGAACACGGCGATGGTGTGCAGCACCGCGGGAAGCAACGGGTCGTCGACCGACGCACCGCGCAGCCCGGCCACGAATCGATCCGACCACTCGCGCAGCCGGGCGGCGCGCTCGGCCGGCGGCAGGTCCTCGGTGCGGTCGACGATCTCGTCCGCGTAGCGGGTGAAGCCGTACAGGGCGTGCACATGCCGCCGTTTCCAGGCGGGAAGCAGCCGGGTGGCGAGATAGTAGGTACGGCCGTGACGGCGGTGCAGCTCGCGGCAACGGTCATAGGCAGCGGTCAGATCCGTGTCCATCGGCCCTCCTCAGTTTCGACGCAGCAATCGACGCAACTCGTAACCCTAGGGTACGCTCGCCCACATGGCCAACGACGCAGTTGCGGGTAACGCGCTCCGCGTCGCGCCGGCTCAGCCCGGGGCGACGGACGATCCGGTCCGCGGCGTACTGGCCGCGTTCACGAAAGACCTGATCAAAGGAGTCGATGAGACGCTCACGGCGTTCCTGGCCGCGGAGGTCGAATCGCTCACCGAGATCGACGCAGCGATGGGTGGTTTCGCCGCGACGGCACGCGACTGCGTGCTGGCCGGCGGCAAACGGGTCCGCCCCACGTTCGCGTACTGGGGATGGCGGGGTGTGGTCGGCGGGGAGGAGCCGCTGTGCTCGGTGCTCCCGGCGCTGTCCGCGCTCGAACTGCTGCACACGTTCGCGCTGGTGCACGACGACGTGATGGACGCCTCCGACACCCGGCGCGGGCTGCCCACCGCGCACCGGGCCGCCGCCGCCCGGCACCGGGCCGCCGGACACACCGGCGACCCCGACCGGTACGGCGAAGCCGTCGCCGTCCTCATCGGCGACCTCTGCATGGTGTGGGCCGACCGGCTCATGGCACACGCGGCAGTCCCGGCGGACCGGCTGCTCGACGTACGCCGCTGCTACGACCAGATGCGGGTGGAGACGGTCGCCGGGCAGTTCCTGGACGTGCTCGGCGAGAACGACCCGGCGAGCTGGACCGTCGACCGGGCACTGCGGGTGGCCCGGTACAAGACCGCCAGCTACACCGTCCAGCGTCCACTGCTGTTCGGCGCCTGCCTGGCCGGCGCCGACGCGGACGACCCGCTCATCGCCGCGTACACCAGGTACGGCCTGGCCGTCGGCGAGGCGTTCCAGCTCCGCGACGACCTGCTGGGCGTCTACGGCGACCCGGAGACCACCGGCAAGCCGGCCGGGGACGACCTGCGGACCGGCAAGCCGACGGCCCTGCTGATGCTGGCCCGGCAGCTCGCCGACCCGGCGCAGCGCCGGGCCCTGGACCGGGCCGGCTCGGTCACCGCCGACCACGAGGTGGACCGGCTCGCCGACGTGGTCCGGGACACCGGGGCCGCGGCCCGGGTGGAGCGGATGATCTCCGACCGGGTCACCGACGCACTCGCCGCGCTCGACACCGCACCGATCGATGAGACCGCGCGCACGGCGCTGACCGGTCTCGCCACCGCCGCCACGGCGCGGCGGGCATGATGAGCAACTTCGTGAGCAAGGGGGCCGGAATGCGTACCGTCAAGGGACGGACCGACCGGGTGGTAGTGGTCGGCGCCGGGCTGGGTGGACTGGCCTGCGCGCTGCACCTGGCCGGCAGCGGCCGGCAGGTGACGGTGCTGGAACGCGAGCCGGTGCCGGGCGGGCGCGCCGGGCGGCTGAGCGTCGACGGGTACGAGTTCGACACCGGCCCGACCGTCCTCACCATGCCCGACCTGATCGCCGAGGCGCTCGGCGCGGTGGGCGAGGAGCTGACCGACTGGCTCGACCTGACCCCGCTCGACCCGGCCTACCGCGCGTACTACCCGGACGGGTCGACGCTCGACGTCATCACCGACACCACCCGGATGGCCGCCGAGATCGCCCGCGTCTGCGGTCCCCGGGAGGCGGACGGCTACCTGCGTTTCGTCGACTACGCCCGCAACCTGTGGCAGTGGGAACGGGCCGACTTCATCGAGCGCAACCTCGACGCGCCGACCGACCTGATCACCGGCAACCTGCTGAAGCTGTTCGCCAACGGCGCGTTCCGGCGACTCCAGACGAAGATCAACCAGTTCTTCCGCGACCCGCGTACCCAGCGGATCTTCTCCTTCCAGGCCATGTACGCGGGTCTGTCGCCGCACGACGCGCTGGCGATCTACGCGGTCATCGCGTACCTCGACTCGGTGGCCGGGGTGTGCTTCCCGCGCGGCGGCATCCACGCGGTCTCGCGCGGCATGGCCGGCGCCGCCGAGAAGCACGGCGTGCAGATCCGGTACGGCACCACGGTGACCCGGGTGGAGACCGCAAACGGCCGCGCCACCGGCGTCGTCACCGCGGACGGCGACTTCATTCCCGCCGACACTGTGGTGCTCAACCCGGACCTGCCGGTCGCCTACCAGGACCTGCTGCCGCCCAGCCGGCAGCGCAAGCTCACCTACTCGCCGTCCTGCGTGGTGCTGCACATCGGCTCGACGCAGGGCTATGGCAAGATCGCCCACCACAACATCCACTTCGGGCGCTCCTGGAAGGGCACGTTCGACGAGGTGATCCGCCGAGGCGAGCTGATGACCGACCCGTCGCTGCTGGTGACGAACCCGAGCCGCACCGACCCGTCGGTGGCGCCGGCCGGGAAGCACACCTACTACGTGCTGGCGCCGGTGCCGAACCTGGAGCGGGCGCCGTTCGACTGGCCGGGCGACCTCACCGACCGGTACGCCGAGCAGCTCGTCGGCACGCTGGAGGAGCGCGGCTACGTCGGGTTCGGCGACGGCATCGAGGTGATGCGGGCGGTCACCCCGGCCGACTGGGAGGCGCAGGGCATGGCCGCCGGCACGCCGTTCGCCGCCTCGCACAGCCTCTTCCAGACCGGCCCGTTCCGCCCCGCCAACCTGCACCGGTCCCTGGAGAACGTGGTCTTCGTCGGCTCCGGCACCCAGCCGGGCGTGGGGGTACCGATGGTGCTGATCAGCGGCAAGCTCGCCGCCGCCCGGGTCACCGGGGCGATGTCGTGAGCGAGCGGGAGACCCACCTGGTCGAGCTGGTCGACGACGACGGGCGGGTGCTCGGCGAGACCACGGTCGCCGCCGCGCACCAGCCACCCGGGCGGCTGCACCGCGCCTTCTCGGTGCTCCTCGTCGACCCCGAGGGACGGGTGCTGTTGCAGCAGCGGGCCCCGGTCAAGACGCGGTTCCCGCTGCGCTGGGCGAACTCCTGCTGCGGACACCCGCTGCCCGGCCAGTCGCCGGCCGAGGCCGCCAACCGGCGGCTCGCCGAGGAACTCGGCATCGACCCGGTCGACCTCACCGAGGTCGGCGTCTACCTCTACTACGCCGAGGACCCGGCGACCGGCCGGGTCGAGTTCGAGTACGACCACGTGCTGCGCGCCGACGTACCCGCCGACCTGGCCACGCGGCCCGACCCGGACGAGGTGGCCGGCCTGCGCTGGGTCGACCCCGGCGCGGTGGTGGCCGACCTGGACGCCCACCCGCGCGAGTACGCCCCGTGGCTGGGCGGCGTGGTCAACCGGCTGCTGCACCCGACCGACGCGTCCCGGCCGGGTGTACCGGCCACCGAGGCACCGGAGCGGTCGGGTGGCCGATGAGGCGCTGAGCGCGGGGGCCGTCGCACGCCGTCTGGGCGTGGCGGTCACCACGCTGCGCACCTGGCACCAGCGCTACGGCCTCGGTCCCAGCGAGCACATACCGGGCCACCACAGGCGCTACACGCCCGCCGACCTGGCCCGGCTGGAAATCATGCGCCGGCTGACCGCCGAGGGGGTCGCGCCCGCCGAGGCGGCCCGCTGGGCCCGGCAGGCGCCGGCCGTGCTGCCGCCGGAGCGGCTCGGCCTCAAGGCACGGGTCTCGACGGTACGCGACGGCGGCGGCACCACCATCCCGGTCGGCCGGGCCGGGCCGGCGGCGCGTGGGCTGGCCCGTGCCGCGATGCGGCTGGACTCGGTGACCATCAGCCAGACCATCGCCGACGCGCTGGCCGCCGACGGAGTGGTGGCGACGTGGGAGGGGCTGCTGCGGCCGGTGCTGGCCGGGATCGGGGAGCGGCACGCCGCCACCTCCGCGCTGATCGAGGTGGAACACCTCATGTCCCGCTGCGTGTCCGAGGCGTTCGCCACAGTGGCGTGGGCCTACCGGACCACCGGGCCGCCCCGGATCCTGCTCTCCTGCGCCGACGAGGAGCAGCACTCGCTGCCGCTCGAGGCGCTCGGCGCCGCGCTGGCCGAGGCCGGTGTGAGTTATCGCATGCTCGGCGCCCGGGTGCCGGTGCCGGCCCTGGTCGAGGCCGTCAACCGGACCGGGCCGGCGGCTGTGGTGCTGTGGTCGCACATCCGCGCGACCGCCGACCCGTGCCAGCTCAGCGCATTGCTGGCGGTGCCGCGCCGGCCGCTGCTGGTGCTCGCCGCCGGGCCCGGCTGGCGGGCCGACTCGCTGCCGGCCGGCGTGGTCCGGCCGGTCGGTTTGGCCGAGGCGCTGTCGCTGGCCGTGGCGGTACGGGACTCGCTGGACCAGTCGACGACAAGCTGAACCCCTCTCCCGTTCCGGGGCGGCGTCCACTACGGTCGGAAAGTCCGTCTGACCCCGACCCCTCCGGGAGCGACGAATGCGTCCACGCGCCCTGTCGGCGCTCGCCCTGGGCCTGGTACTCCTCGTCACCGGCTGCGGCGATCCCGGCAAGTCACCCGAGAAGGCCGCCGCACCGCCGTCGGCCTCGGCGTCGCCCTCACCGGCGCCGGTGACGAAGCCCTCACCGACCCACACCCCCGCGAAGCCGAAGCTGCGCCCGCTGCCGAAGAAGCTGCCGGCGGGCCTGCACCGGGCCAGCGGGAGCAAGGGCGTGGCGCTCACCTTCGACGACGGGCCGGATCCGCGCTACACCCCGCAGATCCTGGCCCAGCTCCGGACTGCCGGGGTGAAGGCCACCTTCTGCGTCGTCGGCAAGCAGGCCAAGCGCTACCCGGAGCTGGTGGCCCGGATCGCCCGGGAGGGCCACCAGCTCTGCAACCACAGCTGGCACCACGACGTGAACCTGGGCCGGCGCTCCCCGGCCGAGATCCGGTCCGACCTGGAGCGGACCAACCAGGCCATCCACGCCGCCGCACCGAAGGCGCCGATCACCTGGTTCCGCCAGCCGGGCGGCCGCTGGACGGCCGAGGAGGTCACGATCGCCGGGCAGATGGGCCTGCGCCCACTGCACTGGAGCGTCGACCCGCAGGACTGGGACCACCCACCGGCGAAGGCGATCATCAAGCGGGTGACGGGTGCCACCCGGCACGGCTCGGTCGTGCTGATGCACGACGCGGGCGGCGACCGGGCCCAGACGATGGCCGCCTGCCGGCACCTGATCCCGGACATCAAGCGGCGGTACGGCATCGCCCTACCGCGCTGAACTGCGGTTTTGTCCGACTCCCCGGTCAGGCCGATACCGGTTTGGTCGTCCGCGCAGGCATGACATATGCTTCTCCTGCCTCCGGCGGGGCCGGATGGGAGCAAGTCCGCTTGAAGTTGCGAGTGTGCAATGATGGCGGGGCCGCCCTCATCGTCTAGCGGCCCAGGACGCCGCCCTTTCAAGGCGGTAGCACGGGTTCGAATCCCGTTGGGGGCACGGTCCGGCTCGCGCCGGATGCAACACCAGCCAGGTCCTGTGGAGCAGTTGGAGTGCTCGCCGCCCTGTCAAGGCGGAGGTCGCGGGTTCAAGTCCCGTCAGGACCGCAAGCGCTGACGCCGCGCAGCTCGATGCGCGGCGTTCTGCGTATCGGCCCGTGCGGTAGCATGTGCCGAGCACCACGGCCAGGTAGCTCAGTTGGTACGAGCGTCCGACTGAAAATCGGAAGGTCGGCGGTTCGACCCCGCCCCTGGCCACATAGCCTTTCGCCGGGCTACAGGAACGCCGACCAGCGGAGACGCGGGTCGGCGTTCTGCTTTGCGGCCCCAGGAAGCCACAACTACTCTCTGCAATCGAGCCCTCGCGCCGGCTCGATGCGCGACAGCCGCATCGGGAGTCGCAGCCCGGCCGCTTGATGGACTCGGCCGGGTGCTCCGGAACGTGGAACGGGTACTCGCGCCGCACGTCCCGCGTCTAGGGTGAGCGGGCCCGCCGAGCGGCGGACCGAACGCCACCGGAAGGTCGCCTGTGCGTGCGCTGCGTACGGCCCTCACGCCGGTCCTCGTCCTCGCCGTGGTGCTGCTCGGCGGCTGTGGCCGGATCTCGGGGCTCCTGGACTCCGTCTCCCTGTTCCATCCGGTCTGGTCCACCGATGGCTGGGTCTACTACCTGCGGGAGGTGACCTCGACCTCGGGCTCGGACCAGGCCGAGGTGTGGCGGCAGCGGCCCGACGGGAGCGCCGAGGAAGCCGTTCTCACACGCGCCCCAGCGGTGTCCGCCTGCGAAGCGGGCCTGTTCAGCTTCCTCTTCGCCGGCCCGGGCGGCGACCTCGGGCTGGCCCTCGAATGCGGCTGGGACCGAACGGAGCTGCTGAGCTACTCGCCCGCCGACAAGACGTTCGAGCCTCTGGCGTCGACGCGCTTCCTCGCCGGTGCCGCACTCGTGAACGGTGGCGGCGGGGGATATGTGCAGGCGCCCCGAGAGTGCGGTCCGGGCGGCGTCCAGCTGCTCGCCGACGGGAAGGCGTACGAGTTCGGCTCTCCGGTGACGGTGGGCGGACTGACCTTCAATCCCAGCGGCGGTGACACGGACTGCGAGTCGACGGTGCTGGCACGGTCGCCCGCAGCGCTGGGTGAGCGGCTGTTCTTCATCACCGCACCCGACTCCCTCGGCAGGTTGCCGCTGCCGCCCGAGGTGAGTCCGGACGACCTCACCTGGCACCTGACCGAGTGGGACGTCGGCTCGGCCACAGCCCGGTTCGTCACGAAGCTCCCCGGCCTCGCCGACCTGGCGGTGTCGCCGGACGGCCGGTCGGTGATCGCCGCCGTCGCGACGGACCACGTGGGCGGGGTCTGGTCGGTCGATGTCGGCAGCGGCAGGAAGACGAGGATCGCCGACGGTGAGCGCGCGCATCACCCGAGCTTCTCGCCCGACGGGACGCGGTTCGTCTACGTCGAGGGCTTCAAACGGCTGAAGTTCGCCGAGGCACGGTAAGTCGCCGGTCGGGTCGGGGAATTCGCGATCAGGGCGTAACGCGAGCCGCTCAGCGGCTCAAGTACGGGTAAGCCATCGCCCAGACCACTCGCCATCGGGCCGGTCCCCACCGGCGGACGGGCCGGTGGGGACCACGCCGCATCCGGCTCACACGGCGGCGGGCTGCTCCGCCGTGTCCGAGGCGCAGCAGGCGCTCTCGGCCACCTTCTCCAGCTGCGGCGAGTCGGCCTTGACCGTGTAGACCTCCCAGCGTTCGTCGCCGGGGCCGCGTACCCAGACCTTGTCCTGGAGCGCGTAGCAGCACTCGGTGTCGTTCTCCTCCAGCGTGATCAGGCCGGACTCGGTGAGCCGGTTGGTGGCCGCGTTCACCTCCTCGGTGGTGGCCACCTCGACCCCGAGGTGGTCCATCACCGTCGGCAGGCCGGGCTCACCTTCGAGGAGTACGAGCTTCAGCGGCGGGTTCTCCACCGCGAAGTTGGCGTAGCCGGGGCGGCGCTTTGCCGGCTCGACGCCGAACAGCTTGCTGTAGAAGGCCACCGATCCTTCGAGGTCGGACACGCGTAGGGCGAGCTGAACGCGGGACATGGGCGCTCCTTATCTAGATTTCTGTCGAAGCAGGGTCAACCTTGCCGCCTGTTTCGAAGGCTGTCAACCTAGAGAACCGTCGAAACAAGTATGTTGATCAAGGAGTTTGCGTCAGCCGGAGCCGGTGAGCCGGACACAAACTCCTTGATCACCGGAACGAGGGCGGGGGGGGCCGGGGGCGAAGGGCGGGGCCGGAACGGGGTGGGGGTCAGGGTTTGGGGGGTTGGCGGTTCTGGGTGGGGTTGCCCTGGATCGCCTCCCAGACGCTCCGGCCGGCCTGCCGCAGTGCCTGTCCGGCCTGTCCCGCCAGTTGTGCCGCCTCGGCGGCGGCGCTCGCGGGCTGGCCGGAGTGCTCCGGACCGCGCTTCTTCTCGGTGGGGCGGCCGGCCGGCGGGCCCGGCACCGACCCGGACCCCGCCTTTTCCTCCCCGGCACCGGGTGACGGCTCCGGCCGCCGGGCACCGGCGTCCGGCACTGCGGGCCCCGACCGATCGGCGACCGCGGGACCGGCCCGATCGACCGGCGCCCGACCGGTGCGCTCGACCACCTCGCGGGCCGCGGCCCGCGTACGGCCGTTCCGGTCCACCACCGGCGCGGTGGGCCGGTGCACGTCGTCAAGGGTGGCAGTGGCCGAGCGGGCCAGCGCGTCGATCAGCTGCGGGTTGCGGTCGATGGTGGTCAGCGCCCGGTCCAGGATCCGCACCAGCTTCTCCAGCCGCACCTTGAGCAGCGCCTCGGCGCTCACCCCGGTGACGTCGAGTTCGACGCCCTTCAGGTGTACCCGCACTCCGGCGTCGATCTGGAGCAGGTCGGCCAGCCGGGCGCGCAGCGACAGGTCGGCGTCGAGCCCGTCCACCGCGAGCCGGATCTCGTCGACGGTCAGTTCCGGCACGTCGAGCAGGACGTCCGGCTCCGACTCGTAACCGCCCGGCGAGTCGGGCCGCTCGTGGCCGGGATCCGGAACTGGTTCGGTGGCTCGGCTGTCGGTCATGCTCCCCGCTCTCCCCCATCGGTCCGGTCGGCGGCGCTTACCCGCTTTGCGGTACGGCATCCGCCGCCCTTCGCGCAGAGCGCCTGTCCCACCACTCAGCGCTGTCGGAAAACGGAGTTCCCGGTGTCCGGAAGCGGCCGCCTCGGAAGCTGCACACCGAGACATGAGCCGGTATGGTCCGGACCTATGGGACAGGAGATGGCCGATCCGGATGAGGTCCGGCAGGAATCCGACCGCTTCTCCCTCCGCAGCAACCTGCTCGTCCCGGCCTCCGCCGAGCGGGCGTACGCCGTCTTCACCGGCGCGCTGGCCGACTGGTGGGTGCGGGAATACACCTGGTCCGGTCCGGAGGCGCTCACCGCGATCGGCATCGAACCGCGGGCCGGCGGCATGCTCTACGAGATCGGGCCGTACGGCTTCCGCAACGACTGGGGTCGCGTGCTGACCTGGGATCCGCCCCGGCGGCTGGTGTTCACCTGGCAGATCGGCCCGGATCGGGTGCCGGTGCCGGATCCGGCGCGGGCCAGCGAGGTGGAGGTGCTGTTCCACTCCGACGGCCCGGAGCACACCCGGGTGGAGGTCGAGCACCGCTACTTCGACAGGCACGGCACGGCGGCCGAGGGCTACCGCGAGGCGCTCACCGCCGGCTGGCACGAACTGCTCTGCCGTTACCTGGCGACGGTCGCCCGCACCACCGCCGCCTGACCCGCGCCGAGCGGGCGCACCGGGTCAGCCGGCGATGCCCGGCGCCGCGCCGGTGCCGGCCACGCCGGTGCCGCCCAGGTCGGCCCGGCGGCCGGCGTCCGCGCCGGAACCGAAGCCACCGCCCGCCAGCCGCCGTCGCGGGGCGGTGCGCAACCGGGGGTACGCCTCGGCGACCCGGTGCTGGACGCGATCGGAGCGGTCGGCGAGCACCAGCGCCGTCGAGGGCCCGCCCGCCTCCGCCACCGCCTTGTTCTCGGCCGCGCGCAGTCGTTCCGCGACGACGTACGCGAACCCGGCCAGCCAGGTACGCCGGAACGCCGCCGGATGCTCCCCGGCCGGTACGGCAGCACCGGCGAGCCCGTGCGCGGCCTGCACCAGCAGCGAGGTGAACAGCAGCTCGACCCGTTCCAGGTCGCTGGCGAAGCCGAACAGGTGCATGACGAAGCCGTTGCCCTGCCGGCGGCGTACGCATCGGCAGCGCAGCGGTTCGGCGACCGCCGCGAGCAGGCCGGCCTTGTCCCGCGCGTACGGTGCGACCACCTCGACGGTCCGGTCACCCACCGGGTCGACCGCCGGATCGCGCGCGGCGAGCAACGCCCGGTCGACGCCGTAGCGGGCGATCAGCTCGGTGGCCTTGGCCATGAAGGCCGCCGACTCGGCGGGCGTGCAGGCCGGGTCCTCGGCCTGGGCGAGCAGCTTGCGCACCTTGCTGAGCATCGCCTCGGACATGCACCCAGAGCTACCACAGCCGGGGCGACGGGCCGCGCGGCGGGCTCAGTCCGACCGGCTGCGCAGCGTGGCGATCGTCGAGCCGGCGAGGGTGAGGAGGCAGTCGGGCAGCAGCCCGTCGGCCGCCGCCGCCCCGAACAACGCCTCGCCGGTGTCCGCGTCGTCGTTGGCGCACGCGCTGACGAAGCGGGCCACCCACCGCGTGTCGTAGTCGGCCTGGTCGATGCCGGGGAAGTCGAGGGCGGCGCCGCCGGCCGGGGCGTCGTCGCCGAGCATGGTCGCGGCGAGGCACCACGCCACTCCGTACGCCCCGGCGAGGCCGGAGCGGTCCACCACCGCGTCGAACGTGCCCACCACCCCGGCGCCGTCCCCGGCGAGGGCCGAACGGAGCACGGCGGTCGCGTCGTCGAGCGTCTGCTGTGCTTCGTCGTTCACCCGCGGAACAGTATCGCCGGAGGTCAAGCGGTGACCCGGAAACAGCCCGTTGAGCACGCAGAGTGACCCCCGCAGTCGGGGTGCCGACGCAGCCGACTCCACAGTCCCGCGTGCCGCACGAGCACGCTAAGGTGCGCAGCGGACCTTCGCCGGAGGAAGGACGACCATGCTGAGAACACGCACGTCGCGCGCGGCCCTGTCCATGGCCTGCGCGGCGCTCCTGCTCGCCACGAGCGCCTGCGGGAGCGACGAGCCGGAGGAAGCGCCCGCCACCCAGGTGCGCCTCTACGGCACCGACGGCAACATGACCAATTCGTACGCCACGGAACTCAAGGACCGGGCGGATCTGGTGAACGGGATGAAGGGCACCACGCCCCTCACTCCGCTGCCGGAGAGCTTCAAGGAACGGCTACTCGCCGTAGACCCGAAGCTGACCGACTTCCTCTACTCCGCCGAGTCCTACGACGCGGTCGTGATCAGCGTGCTGGCCGCCCAGCTCGCCGGCACCACCGCGCCGGCCGAGATCGCCAAGCAGATCGTCGGCGTGACCACCGGCGGCGAACGCTGCGACGACGTGGCGGCCTGCCTCCAGCTCGCCCGCGCCGGCCGGGACATCGAGTACCGGAGCGTGTCGCTGACCCGTTCGGGGTTCACCGACGCCGGTGAGCCGGCCACCGCGAGCTACGGCACCCGGCACTTCGACAACCAGAAGATCGACGACAGCAAGACCGAGTTCGTCGGCGCCGGTGAGGAGTCCGGGGCGAGCACCAAGACCCCGCCGCGTGGTCGCAAGCTGCGTGACGGCAAGGCGAAGGACGCCCCGCTGGTCCTCGGCGGGCTGCTGCCCAAGACCGGTGACCTGGCGCTGGCGTACCCACCGCTGGCGGCCGGCGCCGCGCTCGCGATCCGCGAGGTCAACGCCGCCGGCGGCGCGCTCGGTGAGCCGGTCAAGTGGATCGAGGGCGACGACGGCACCAACCCGGAGATCGCCAAGGTCACCGTCGCCTCTCACGTGAGCAGGGGCGTCCACGTCATCATCGGCGCGGGCGGCTCCGGCATCTCCCGGGCTGTGCTGCCGGACGTGGTGGCCGCCGGGCGGATCCTGTTCTCCCCGTCGAACACCGACGCCGGGCTGAGCACCGTGGACGACAAGGGCCTCTACTTCCGTACCGCGCCGCCGGACAGCCTCCAGGGCCGGGCGCTTGCCGACGTGATGCTCCGGGACGGCCCGCGCAAGATCGCGATCCTGGCCCGTAAGGACTCCTACGGCGAGGGCCTCCAGGAGAACGTCCGCTCCGAGCTGGACAAGGCCGGGATCGGCGCGGACCGGGTCAAGCTGCTGACCTACGAGCCGCCCGCGGACCCGAAGACGCCAGTGGACTTCAGCGGCGTCGCCAGGGAGATCAAGGCCTTCGGGCCGGAGGCGCTGCTGCTCATCGGCTTCGCCGAGTCCGCGCCGGCCATCCCGGCGCTCGACGACGCCGGAGTCGACATCAAGCGCTGAGGCGCACCGACGTGGAGGGCCGCACCGGATGACACCGGTGCGGCCCTCGTCGTCTCCCGCCGTCCTCAGCGTGACCGGCGCCGCTCCAGGAACTCGGTCATCCGCCGGCGCTTCTCCTCGTCCTCGAACAGCACCGCCTGGCTCAGCAGGTCGAGCTGCGGGTGCGCGGCCGCCGGGGCGTCCACCGCCAGCTTGGTCAGCCGCAGCGCCAACGCGGAACCCTTCGCCATCTCGTCGAGCAGGCCGTGCGCGGTGGGCAGCAGCTCCGCCGGTTCGGCCACCACCCGGTTCACCAGCCCGATCCGCAGCGCCTCCTCGGCGTCCACCCGCCGGCCGGTGAACAGCAGTTCCTTGGCCCGGGCCTCACCGATCAACGCCGGCAGCCGGTAGGTCGCGCCCGCGCCGGCCAGGATGCCCAGCCGCACCTCGGGCTGGCCGAACACCGCGCGGTCCGTGCACACCCGGAGATCGCAGGCGTACGCCAGCTCGGCGCCGCCGCCCAGCGCCGGCCCGTCGACGGCCGCGACGGTGGGCATCGGCAGCGCCCGGATGCGGGCGAAGACCCCCTGGTTGATGGCGGCCAGCGCGTCCAGCCGACCGCGTTCGCGGAGCTGGGCGATGTCGGCGCCGCCGGCGAAGATGCCCGCCGTCCCGCCGGTGAGCAGCAGCAGCCGGGGACGCGCCTCCAGGTCGGCGCAGACCGCGTGCAGCTCGCCCACCAGGCCGGCGTCGATGGCGTTGCGCTTCTCCGGCCGGTCCAGCGTCACCACGAGCCGGTCCGGCAGCTCCTCGATCCGCAGCCCCGTCATTGCCTCACGCCGTCCTTCCAGGTGTAGAAACCCTGCCCCGACTTCTTGCCCAGCTTCCCGGCGGCGACCATCTCGACCAGCAGCGGCGGCGGCGCGAAGCGGTCCCCGTACGCGGCCTGGAGGGTGCGGGCGATGTCCAGCCGCACGTCCAGCCCGACCAGGTCGGTCAGCTCCAGTGGACCGATCGGGTGCCGGTAGCCGAGCACCATCGCCTTGTCGATGTCGGCCGGGCTCGCCACCTCGTCGGCCACCATCCGGATCGCCTCCAGGCCGAGCGTGACGCCGAGGCGGGAGGTGGCGAAGCCGGGCATGTCGCGTACCACGACGGGGTCCTTGCCCAGCCGGGCGGCGAGCGCGACGGCCGCCTCGGTCGTAGCCGGCGCGGTGGCCGGGCCGACCACGACCTCGAGCAGCGCCATCGCCCACACCGGATTGAAGAAGTGCAACCCGAGGAAGCCGGCGGGACGCTCCAGCCCGGCGGCCAGGTCGGTGATCGGGATGCTCGACGTGTTGCTGCCCAGTAGCGCCGGACGGCGGCTCTCCGCCTCGCGCAGTACGGCGCGCTTCAGGTCGAGCCGCTCGGGCACGGCCTCCACGATCACGTCGGCGCCCTCGGCCACCTCGGCGAGCCCGGCCCGGAGCGTGACGCGGGCCCGGTTGGCGGTGGCGGCCTCCTCGGTCAGCTTGCCGCGCAGCACACCCCGGTCCCAGAGTTCGCCGAGCCGGCGCAGTGCCTCGGCGCCCCGGGCGGGGTCGACCTCGACCAGTTCGACCGCGTACCCGGCGCCGGCCGCCACGTACGCGATGCCGAGGCCCATGGTGCCGGCCCCGACGACCACAAAACGACCACTCATCGACGTCCCCTCGCCGCGGCGGGGGCGCGCGGGGTCTCCGCCGCCGGGCCCGTCCGCTCGCTCGTTCCTGCATGCGACCCTATGCATGGCCGGGCCGCCGGGATGCGTGGGGGCGGAGCGGACGGGGTAAGGACGGCCGTCAACGCCGAAGGAAGGAACGAGATGAGCCAGGCACCGGAGAGCGCGGAGAGCACCGAGACGGTCGAGACCCGCGGCGACGAGCGGATTGACCTGCTCCGCGCGGACACCAACAACGACGGCAAGACCGACGTGTGGGTGGTGGACACCGACGGCGACGGCAAGGCCGACCTGTTCCAGTTCGACACCGACGGTGACGGCAAGGTGGACATCACCATGGTGGACATCGACGAGGACGGCACGCCGGACGAGGTGGTCGACGGCGACGGCGGGCTGCCCCCGGAGCAGACCACCCCCACCGTCCAGGTCTGAGCATGTAAGGAAGGGCCCCTTCTTAACGCCTAGGCGCTTGAAAGGGGCCCTTCCTAACGCCGCAGCTCCAGCGTGGCGAGGTAGTAGGGGTGGTCGGTGTCGTCCACGTCGGTCAGTCGCCACGGTGAGCCGTGGACCAGTCCGGCGAACTCCTCGGGCGAGCAGACCAGATAGTCGAACCACTCGGTGCCGAGCAGGCGGTAGCGCAGCCGCAGCCGCAGTTGCCCGCCGATCCGGCCCCGCTGCCGGTTGCGCTCGTGATAGGCGGTGTGCACCGGGTCGGTGGTGCCGTACGGGTCGGTGCCGTGGGCGATCACCCGCGCGCCGGGGCGGGCCAGCGCGGCGAGCGCGGCGAGCATCGCCGGGGCGCGTTCCCGCCCCTCGAACAGGCCGAGGTTGTTGCCGAGCAGCAGGAACGTGTCGTACCGGCGGCCGTCGGCGGCGTGCTCGTCGACGGTGCCGTGCACGAGGTCGCGTACGCCCCGGTGGCGGCTGACGCGCAGCGCGCCGAGCGAGGTGTCCAGCCCGGTGACCGGCACGCCCCGGTCCTGCAGGTGCAACGCGATCCGGCCGGCGCCGACGCCGACGTCGAGCACGTCCCCGCGTACCCGGTCCACGGCCCGGTGGTCGTGCGGCTGCCACAGCTGCGGCGGGTCCAGGTAGTGCCCGGCGGGTGCGCCGTTGACGAGCCCGTCGTCGCGTTCGATGATCTCGATGACCGGCCGGGGCAGGCGACCGCCGGCCATCGGGCGCGGCCCGATTCCGGTGGCGACCGCGTACGCGTCGCGGATCATCTCGCCGAACACGTCGCCGATCTCGGGTTCCCCGGTCATGCCCGCAACGCTATCCGGGGGCCGGAGACGCCGTATCCTTGGCGGCGTGACCGACCTGGACCGCTTGGCGGCGGAGAAGTACGTCCTGCTCACCACGTTCCGCAAGGACGGCCGGGCGGTGCCGACTCCGGTGTGGGCGGTACGCGACGGCGACGGGCTCGCGGTGTGGACGGTGGCCGACTCCGGCAAGGTGAAGCGCATCCGGCGGGACGGCCGGGTCACCGTGGCGCCGTGCGACGTGCGCGGCCGGCCGCACGGCGCGGCGGTCCCGGGGCACGCGACGATCGCCGACGCGGAGAGCACCGACCGGGTGCGGGGCCTGCTCAAGCAGAAGTACCGGCTGATCGGGCGGCTGAGCCTGCTCGGTAGCCGGCTGCGCCGGGGTGAGCGCGGCACGGTGGGACTGCGGATCGTACTGGACGGGTCGACCCCGGAAACGACTGAGCCCGGACACGATTAAGGGCGGTGGATCGTCGCTGCCGCGACGGCACCGCCCCTGATCGGAACGCCGGAGAACGCCGGTTCGTCAGTCTCCCTGGCGCTGCTGGGGGATCTGCCCCTGTAGCAGAGCTCGAACCTCCGACTCGCGGTAGCGGCGGTGGCCGCCCAGGGTCCGGATGGCGCTGAGCTTGCCAGCCTTGGCCCACCGGGTCACCGTCTTCGGGTCGACACGGAACATCGACGCCACCTCGGCCGGTGTGAGTAGCGGCTCAGGTTCGTGCGTTCGCGATGCCATCGGGGTCACTCCTCCACATGTATAGACATCGGCCGGGGTCCCGCCGGCCGACGCGTCTCCCATGGTCCGGCTAGTCCCCGATGTCCGACATGGGCCGAACGGCTGAAGGTCCCTAGACGGACGGATGAACCATGCCCGATTTTTACGACTTTTATGCCGCAGAAACTACCTTATTCGGACTCATGATCACGGTTCGTGATGCATCAACTACGAGACACACTCGTGTCCAAGGCCACTAAGTGTGGCAAACCGGGCGTCAGTTGCAGCGCTCCAGCAGTTGCACCGCGCGCCAGCGGGCGACCAGCTTGTCGTACGCGGCGGACGCCTCCTCGGCCTCGCCCCGGCCCAGTCCGGACAGTCCGGTGGCGACCAGCTCGGGCGAGTCGTCGGCCTCGAGCGTCTCGTCCGGCAGCAGTTGCACCAGGCCGCCGTAGTCCAGCTCGACCACGGAACGCGGGTGGAACTCCTCCAGCCACCGGGCCGCCTCCTCGACCGCCTCGGTGATCGGCGCCTCGCCAATCGACTTGCGCAGCACCGACAGCGCCCGGGACGCCCGGCGACGCGCCTTGGAGATCTCCGTGCGGTAGCGCAGCGCCCGCCGCTCCGGCTCGGTGACCAGGTGCCGCTCACCGGCCTCGAACAGCACGAACCAGCGCAGCGGCACCCCCCAGGTGGCGATATGCTCGTGCACCCGGGGCACCCCGTGCTCCAGCACCCGGGCCCCGCTGCGCCAGTCCTCCACCACTGCCTTCGCCTGCCCGGCGAGCACCGGCGGCACGAACGCGTCGGCCAGCACCGAGGGCACGCCGTCGCGGGCGCTCAGCGCCGCCTCGGCGACCCGGATCCGCAGGTTCCACGGGCAGACCAGCAGCGCGTCGTCGGCCTCCAGGACGTACGCCTCGTCGGGCAGGTCGGGCAGCCGGGTCCAGCCGGCGCCGAGCGCCTCGATCACCGCCGACCGCTGCCGTACCGGTCCCTCCAGCGGGGCTATCGCGCGGCCCTCGCTGACGTACCGGCGCCAGTACGACTGCCGATCCCGGTCGAAGGCGGTGAGCGGCTCGTACACGCGCAGGTATGAAGCGAAGAGCGACGGCACGGCGCGATCCTCCCACGAGACGGGACCATCCGTCGCCGCCCTTGGGCCCGTGGCGTGACATGCGCGACAGTACGGTTCGGGCCGATATTAGGCTCGACGACACCGGCAGCATCCCGCCGGCGTGCCACCAGGTTCCGCACCCCACAAGGGCGCTCACCGACACAGGAGTCAGCCATGAGCGTATTCGCCAGTACCGACGACCCCGTTTCCACAGGGCATGAGCAGGTCGTGTTCTGCCAGGACAAGCAGTCCGGCCTGAAGGCGATCATCGGGATCTACTCCACCGCGCTGGGCCCCGCGCTCGGCGGCACCCGGTTCTACCCGTACGCCAGCGAGGCCGACGCCCTCGCCGACGTGCTCGACCTCTCGCGCGGCATGGCCTACAAGAACGCCCTGGCGAACCTCGACCTCGGTGGCGGCAAGGCGGTCATCTGGGGTGACCCCGAGCAGATCAAGAGCGAGGCGCTGCTGCGCGCGTACGGCCGCTTCGTCGAGTCGCTGAACGGCCGCTACTACACCGCCTGCGACGTGGGCACCTACGTGGCGGACATGGACGTGATCGCCCGCGAGACCCGCTTCGTGACCGGCCGCAGCGTGGAACACGGCGGCGCGGGTGACTCGTCGATCCTCACCGCCTGGGGCGTGTTCCAGGGGATGCGGGCCGCCGCCGAACACGTCTGGGGCAGCCCGACGCTGGCCGGCCGCCGGGTCGGCGTGGCCGGGCTGGGCAAGGTCGGCAAGTACCTGACCGCCCACCTGCTCGACGACGGCGCCGAGGTCGTGGCGACCGACGTCAGCCCGCGCGCCCAGGAGTGGGCGCGCACCACCCACCCGCAGGTCACCCTGGTCGACGACACCGCGGCGCTGGTGACCTCCGACATCGACGTGTACGCCCCGTGCGCGCTCGGCGGCGCGCTGAACGACGACACCGTGCCGGTGCTGCGGGCCAAGGTGGTCACCGGGGCGGCGAACAACCAGCTCGCCCACCCGGGCATCGAGAAGGTGCTCGCGGACCGGGGCATCCTCTACACGCCCGACTACGTGGTGAACGCGGGCGGCGTGATCCAGGTGGCCGACGAGATCGACGGCTTCAACTTCGACCGCGCCAAGCTGCGCGCGACCCGGATCTTCGACACCACCCGGCAGATCCTCCGGCTCGCCGACGACGAGGGCGTGCCGCCGGCGGTCGCCGCGGACCGGCTCGCCGAGCGGCGGATGGCGGAGGTCGGCCGGCTGCGCGCGATTCATCTGCGGTGAAGCTCACCCGGGGGTGGAGCGGCGGCTCCACCCCGGGGGCCGCGCGCGTTAAGCTGACCATCGGCACCGTTCATGCCGGTATGTCCGGTGTCATGGCCAGCCCCGGGTCCTACCCCTTACCCGGTACACTTTGTGACGGCTGGACCACCGCAACGCGCAGGTCCGGTCGACGGTGACCCGAGGTGCCGAACGATGGCATCCCCATGTACCGTAAGAGCCACGAGAGATGCCTGACGTCATCGGGGCCCGCCTTCGGGCTGCCCCGCATTCTGTGCGAGGGGGTCGAGCCATGGGGCGCGGCCGTGCTAAGGCCAAGCAGACGAAGGTGGCGCGGGAGTTGAAGTATCACTCCCCGAACACCGACCTAACCGCCTTGCAGCGCGAACTGGCGGGTAGTGGAAAGTCTGAGCACAACTTCGACGACGACTACAAAGAGTATGTCGACGACGATGACGAGGACCACGCGGACGACGACCCGGACACCTGGGCTCGTCCGACCCGCTGACCTCCGGTCACATCTGAGCACGCGGTAACCCCCGCGTGCTCACGCATGTGCTCTGCTGAGCCGGCGTACGACCGACGATGCAGGGGCCTGCCGTGCCGACTCGCCGGCAGGTCCCTGATCGCGGAACCGCCCTTCAGCGTGGCCGGTTGTTCCAGTTGTAGAACGTCGGGATGTTCTCGAAGTGGTTCCACGCGCAGACCGCGTCGGCACCGTCGCCCGACACCTCCGCCCGCAGCAGCCGTGCCGCCTCCGCCTCACGGAGCAGAGCGGTAAGCCCCGCAGCGGCCCCCCGTACCCGGTCGGCGACGACCTCCCGGTCGGTGTCACTGATGGTCTCGGGCATGCTCCAACACTCCCTCCAGTAGGCGGATCTTGCTGTTGCGGCAGTGCTCGGTCTCCGTGCCGTCGAAACGCCCCAGCTCGAAGTAACGGTTGGCGGCGTGCCCGCCGCCGCAGAACCCGAAGTACGCGCAGGAGTCCCGGCACGCCTCCACGCCGGCGAGGAACTCGCCCACCCACGGCGTGCCGGCCGCGCCGGCGAGGATGTCGCGCAGCGGCGTGGTGAGCACGTTTCCGCTGGCGAAGTCGCCGTAGTGCGGGTCGGTGAACCCGGCCAGCTCCGGCGAGAGCACCACCACCGAGCCGTCATGCCCGACCGTCGGGATCGGGTCGAGGCTACGGGGCAGCAGGTCGTGCGCGGTGCCGGCCAGCACCGCGCCCGCGTACCGCAGCGACCACTCCACCTCACGCAGGTGGATCCGGGGATCCCGCCGCCAGGCCGCCACCAGCTCCGCCCAGAACCCGGTGACCGCGCCCGCGTCCCGGGCGTTCGTCCGGGTGTTGACGCCCTCGGTCTCCTCGATGTTGACGCCGAGCACGTCGCAGCCCAGGTCGAGGAAGTAGTCGTACAGCTCGGTCGCCAGGCCCGGCTCCGGCCGCGAGACCACAGCGAGCGCCGAGAACGGCAGGCCGTGACGGCGCAGCGCCGCCACACCCGTCACGATCCGGTCGTACGCGGGCCGCCCGCCCCGGTTGACCCGCTCGGCGTTGCGCGCCCGCGGCCCGTCCACGCTGACGCTGACCCGCACCCGGTGCTCGGCGAAGAACGCGCACCAGGCGTCGTCGATCAAGGTCGCGTTCGTCTGCACGTGGTGCTCGACATCCGGCCCGAACGGCGCCAGCAGCGCGGCCAGGTGCTCCCGGCCGGCCGCGAGCGGCTCACCGCCGTGCCACACCACGGAGAAGCGACCGCTCGCGGCCCACTGGTTCACCGACGCCGCCACCGCCTCGGCGACGGCCACCGGCATCCGCCTGTCGACCGCCCGCAGGGGCAGGTAGCAGTAGGCGCAGTCGAGGTTGCACAGCGTCGTCGGCTGCATCACCACGTACGACGGGACGACGGCGATGCCCCGCATACCCTCAGGCGTGCGCGCGGCCATCAGCACCTCCCCCGCCTGCCTGAAAACCGAACCTCCAGGCTAGGCCGAGGCGACCGCCCGGGTGAACCCCCGATCAGGTGCCCGGCCGATGGGCGCAGGGTGATCAGCCTCGGGTGTGCTGCCCGACCATCTGCACGTTGCCGGACCCCTCGATGATCTCGCCGGCCTGCCAGGCGTCCACGCCCCGGCCGGTCAGGGTGGCCAGCGCGCGGTCGGCGTCCTCGGCGGAGACGATCGCGAACATGCCGACGCCCATGTTGAAGGTTGCCTCCATCTCCGGGTCCTCGATCCGGCCCTTGGACTGGATCAGGTCGAAGATCGGCTGCGGCTTCCAGGTGGAGCGGTTCACCACGGCGTCGACGTGCTCGGGCAGCACCCGGACCAGGTTGCCGGGGATGCCGCCGCCGGTGACGTGGGCCAGCGCCCGCACCTCGGCCTCGGCGATCAGCTTGAGGCAGTCCTGCGCGTAGATCTTGGTCGGGGTTAGCAGCTCCTCGCCCAGCGTCCGCTGGCGGCCGAAGTCGTCGATCACCACGTCCAGCCGCATCCGGCCGGCGCCGAGCAGCACGTGCCGGACCAGGGAGTAGCCGTTGGAGTGCAGGCCGGACGAGCGCATCGCGATCACGACGTCGCCCACCTCCACCCGGTCCGGGCTGAGGATCTCGCTCTCCTCCACCACGCCGACGCCGGTGGCCGAGATGTCGTACTCGTCGGGGCGCAGCACGCCCGGGTGCTCGGCGGTCTCGCCACCCAGCAGCGCGCAGCCGGCGTACCGGCAGCCGTCCGCGATGCCGGCGCCGATCTCGGCGACCTTGTCCGGCACGACCTCGCCGGTGGCGATGTAGTCGAGCAGGAACAGCGGCTCGGCGCCGCAGGCCACCAGGTCGTCGACGACCATCGCGACCAGGTCGATGCCGACCGTGTCGTGGATGTCGAGCTGCTGGGCGATCACCAGCTTGGTGCCCACGCCGTCGGTCGAGGACGCCAGGATCGGGTTCTTGTACTTCTTCGTGTCCAGCCGGAACAGGCCGGCGAAGCCGCCCAGGTCACCCATGACCTCGGGGCGCCGGGTCTCCTTGACCTTGGACTTGAGCAGTTCGACAGCGCGGTCGCCCGCCTCGATCGACACCCCGGCGTCGGCGTACGAGACCGAGCGTTTGCGCTGCGTCCGGCCGGACCCGGCCGACCAGGGCTGGCGGTCGCCGCCGGCGCCCGTCGGGCTGGATCCTGCGCCGCTGCGCTCGGACACGTGCGTCACGGTTCTCCCCTTTGTGGTTCCCGCGAGCCCGGAGCGGCCGGACCCGCGTCGGTGGTGCTACGGGTGGTGGGTCGGTGTGGCGACGAGCGGACCGGTCGGCCCGGCCGCCTCGGCGGCGACCCGGCGTCCCACTCCTTCGAGCACGTGCTTGCCGATCAGGTTCCCGGCCGGCAGTTCGATCGGGTACTCCCCATCGAAGCACGCCCGGCAGAGCCGGCTCTTCGGCTGCTCGGTCGCGGCGATGAGACCGGGCAGCGAGACGTAACCGAGCGAGTCGGCACCGATGGACCGCCGGATGCCGTCGTTGTCCAGCCCGTTCGCCAGCAGCTCGGCGCGGGTGGCGAAGTCGATGCCGTAGAAGCACGGCCAGCTCACCGGCGGCGAGGAGATCCGGACGTGGACCTCCAAAGCGCCCGCCTCGCGCAGCAGCCGGACGATCGCCCGCTGGGTGGTGCCCCGCACGATCGAGTCGTCCACCACGACCAGGCGCTTGCCACGCACGTTCTGCCGCAGCGGGTTCAGCTTCAGCCGGACGCCGAGGGCGCGCAGCGTCTGCGAGGGCTGGATGAACGTGCGCCCGACGTACGGGTTCTTCATCAGGCCCTGGCCGTAGGTGATGCCGGACTCCTCGGCGTAGCCGATCGCGGCCGGGGTGCCGGACTCGGGCACCGGGATCACCAGGTCGGCCTCGACCGGGTGCTCCTTGGCGAGCTGGCGGCCGATCTGCACCCGCGCGGCGTGCACGTTGCGGCCGGCGATGGTGGCGTCCGGCCGGGCGATGTACACGTACTCGAAAAGACAGCCCTTGGGCTCGGGCGAGGCGAACCGGCTGGACCGCAGCCCGTTCTCGTCGATGGCGATCAGCTCGCCCGGCTCGACCTCGCGGACCACGCTCGCGCCGACGATGTCCAGCGCGGCCGTCTCGCTCGCCACCACCCAGCCGCGTTCGAGCCGGCCGAGCACCAGCGGGCGCACGCCGTGCGCGTCGCGCGCCGCGTAGAGCGTCGACTCGTCCATGAAGACGAAGCTGAACGCGCCGCGCAGCTGGGGCAGCACCTCCAGCGCGGCCGCCTCGACCGACAGGTCGGGCCGGCTGGCCAGCAGCATCGTGACCAGTGAGGTGTCGTTCGTCGAGCCGTCGGAGTCGAGCCCGCGCACGGCGGCCTCGCGCTGCAACTCGGCGGTGTTCACCAGGTTGCCGTTGTGCGCCAGCGCGATCGTGGTGCCGGCGCTCGTGGCCCGGATGGTCGGCTGGGCGTTCTCCCAGGTCGAGCCGCCGGTGGTGGAGTAGCGCGCGTGCCCGATCGCGACATGCCCGCGCAGGCTGGCCAGCGTCGGCTCGTCGAACACCTGGGCGACCAGGCCGAGATCCTTGTAGACCACGACACCGGAGCCGTCGCTCACCGCGATGCCCGCGGCCTCCTGACCGCGGTGCTGAAGGGCGTAGAGCCCGAAGTAGGTGAGGTTGGCGACCTCTTCACCCGGCGCCCAGACGCCGAAGACGCCACACGCGTCCTGTGGGCCGGGTCGCTGGGGGTCAAGGTCGTGGCTCAGCCGGCCATCGCCTCGGGGCACCTGCCGCTCCCTCGCAGTGGGGTCTGGACTGGCCTGGCGGAGTCGGGGGGTCAGCTCCGCACACATGGGCCGGGACCGTCGTCGGGTTCTCAGTGTACGCGACCAGCAGTCGATACCGACAGTCACGAGATGTCAGCCCAGCGTGAGCAGGATTTTCCCTGCCCAACGCCTAAATGGGGAGGTACGGGGATAGGTCAGCCCGGATTCCGGACACCCGGATGCGACCTTCGGTGACCGTTTCCGCCCAACCCGCGCGGCCGGTGGCGATCGCCAGCCACGTCGGCGGATCCATCTCCACCACGTTCGGCGGCGTGCCGCGGGTGTGTCGTGGGCCACTCACGCACTGGACCGCACCGTAGGGTGGGACGCGCACCTCCACCGATCGGCCGGGGGCACGATCCGCGAGGGCAGCCAAGAGCATCCGGACCGCCTCCCGGAGCACCGGCCGTTCGGGCGTACGCCCCTCGTCCAGCGCCGCCAGTGCGGCGAGTACCGCTTCGGAATAAGCGTGCGGAGAGGACACGACGGGACGATACGACCCGGCGGGACGCCGCCCGACGGCGGCCCTGGGTAGAGATGATCCGGTCAGACAAGGCATAGTTGCCGACGGCGTTATTCGTACCGTGAGTGATCAACCTCGGCCCTGGCGGCCGGCGGAGAGGTCAGACCCGGAAGGCGGTGGACGTGTCAACACACCGACGTGCCTGGAAGCAGCGGGCCGGTGTGGTCGTAGCGCTGGTCTTCGGCGCCCTGCTCACCGTCCCCGCAAGCCCCGCCCTCGCCGCACAGATTGTCACCGCCACCAACTCCGTGACGGTCGAGGCGGGCAAGAACAGCACTGTAACGGTCACGGTCCGCCCGACCGGTGGTGAGACATCCACTGACATCGACGTGCAGGACCTACCCGACGGCGTCAACTGTGGGGGCTGCGGTCGGGTCGATTTCAATGGCGATCAGGATCAGACGGTCACGCTGACTCTGACGGCGGCTGCGAGCGCGCCAGCCAACAACCAGTCAGCGAGGATCACGGTCAGCGGCGGCCCACCTCGGCAGCTCCGGGTTACCGTCCGGGCTGCTGCCCCGCCCACGCCGCAGCAGCCGCAGACGGTCAAGACGGTCTCCGGCAAGGTGGTGAACGCCGACGGCGACCCGATCGAGGGCGCCCTCGTCATGCTCCGCGACAGCGCGGGCAAGGAGCGCCGCACCAACACCAGCGGGAACGGCAACTTCAGCTTCAGCGGCTCCGAGTCCAACCCGATCGCACCCGGGCGGATCGAGGTGGGTGCCTCCACCGACGGCGCCACGCCCGTCGCCAAGTCGGTGAACGCGAACGCCGGACAGTCCGTGACCGGCGTCCGGCTCAGCATCCAGGTGCGGGCGTCGGCGAGCCCGAGCGCCACCCCGTCGGCGAGCGAGTCCGCCGCGCCGTCCGAGGAGCCGCTCGAGGAGGAGACGGCCGACACCCCGTCGGCCGAGGCGCCCGCCGCACAGCAGCCGACCGCGAACGAGGACTCCGGCGGCTTCGGCTCCTGGCTGCTCATCCTGCTCGGTGGCCTCTTCGTCGCCGTCGGCGTGGGCACCATCGTGCTGCTCTACCTGCGCCGCAAGAACGAGGACGGCGACGGCGACGGTCCGGGTGGGCCGGCCGGTCCGAGTGGCCCCGGTGGCGCCGCGGCCGGTGCCATCCCGGCGGCCCGGGGCGCCTACCACGGCACTGACGACCAGACCCGGGTGGTGAACGGCATGGGCGCCGGGCCGGCCGCGACGATGGTCGGTGGCCCCTCGATCAGCGACGCCCCCACCATGCTCCAGCGCCCGGTCGTGGACGACGTCCCGCCGGACCCGTACGGCGCACCGCCCGGCCCGGCCTACGGTGTCGGCGGCGGCCAGGGCGGTTACGGCTACGGCGACGACGCGCCCGGCCAGGGCGGTTACGGCGCGGGTGGCTACGGCAACGCGCCCTCCTCGGGCGGCGGCTACGGCAACGGCCCGTCCTCGGGCGCCGGCTACGGCAGCCCGGACTACGCCGCCGGCGCCGCTGCCGGTGCGGCCGGCTACGCGGCCCAGGGCGGCGGCTACGGCAACGAGCGCTTCGACGAGCCCACCGGCCGCTACACCGGGGACAGCACCCAGTACGCCCCGGCGGCCGACCCGTACCCGACCAGCACCTACCAGCCGGAGCAGGACCGCGGCTACGACCAGGCCGGCTCGGCCTCGTACGGCCGTGGCCCGGAGCAGGGCGACGGGTACGGTGCCGCCGGTGGCTACGGCACCGCGCCGGGCGGCTACGACACCGGCCGCCAGCAGGGCGGATACGGCGAGCCCACCGGCGCTTACGGCAACGCCGCGGGCGGCGGCTACGGCGACAACCCGCCCGGCGGCTACGGCGACGCTCCGGCCTACGGCGGCGGCCAGGCGGCGGGCGGCGGCTACGGCGACGGCGCAACCGGCGGCTACGGCAACGCCGGCGCTGGTGGCTACGACAAGCAGTCCGGTGGCTACGACGGCGGCCGCCAGCAGGGCGGATACGGCGACGCGCCGACCGGCGGCTACGACAACCCCAGCGGCGGATACGACACCCGCTCGCCGGGCGGCTACGACACGAGCGCCGGTGGTTACGACAGCGGCGCGACCGGCGGCTACGACGGCGGCCGTCAGCAGGGCGGGTACGGCGACGCGCCGGCCGGCGGCTACGGCAACCCCGGCGGCGGATACGACGGCGGTCACCAGTCGGGCGGCTACGGGCAGCAGGGCGGCGGATACGGCGACGGCTACGGCCAGGCCCCGCAGGGCGGGTACGGCCAGCAGGGCGGTTACGGCCAGGAGCCGCCGCAGCAGCGCGGGGGCGGCTACGACAACCCCAACGACCCGGCGCAGGCCGGTCGCGCCCGCCCGGACGCGCAGCCGGACCGTTCCGGACGGCGCCTCGACTGGCTGGACGACTGACCCGTACCAGACAGAGGAACTGTGGCCGCCCGCGAGAAGTGGGCGGCCACAGTCGTCAGCGCGCCGAACACATGCCGCGTTGCCCGCAGGCGAGAGGGCTGCGCTCAGGCGGGGGCGAAGTAGTCCTGGCGGAGCACCGGCACCACGTCGGAGACACCCACAGCGGTCGCCACCGCGACGTCCTCCGCGAAGCCGCCCTCGGCGAGTTCCCGCCCGGAGACGCATCCCCGGACCGCGGCCGGCACGTCCGGCGTGCTCGCCAGCGCGGCGAGCGCCATCGCGGCCTCCACCGAGAGCCCACCGGGCACCTCGGCGAGCGCGTCGAGCACGCACGCCGCACCGAGCTGGTCCTCCACGCAGGGCCGCAGTGACCCGTCGGGCCAGCGCTCGCCGGCCGCCACCACGCCCACCGGGGCGTCGTTCGAGCCGTACCCCTCGGCGCGGAGCCAGCGCCCGACGGCGGGTGCGTTACGCAGGCACGCCGCGACCACCGGCACTCCGGTGGCGCTCGCGGCGGCGCTGATCGCCGAGCCGTTCGGCGACGGCAGCACCAGGTCGGCCACGACCGGCGCGGACCGCAGCGCCGCCGGGGAGAGCGACCACGGATGCTCCGCGGTCGTCCTCCGGCGGCCCACAGCGGCCACCGCCCCCACCCGGCGGGCGTAGTCGGCGGCCTGCTCACCCCACGGGAACGGGTGCACCCGCATGCCGCGGCTCACCGCCACCTCCACGGCGGTGGTGAACGACAACACGTCCACCACCACCAGGGCGGCGCAGACCCGGCCGAGCTCCGCCGCCCCGGTCAGTCCCCAGTCGAACCGGGCACCGGCGCCGGGTTGGGCGAAGACGGCCAAGGCCAGCGCCTCAGCGCTGACCCGGCGCCGGCTCACCGGAAGCCGGACCGTCGGACCCGTCGGCGGGCGCCGACTCGTCCTGGGCCGGGGTTCCGTCGACGGCAGGAGTCGCGCCGGCCGGTGCGTCCCCGTCCGACGCCGTAGCCGGCGCGTCGGGCTCCGCCGTGGCGGCGGGCGCGGAGGCCCCGGCGTCGGACGGCGGGGTGTCCCGGCCGGCCTTGGCGATCGGCTCGGCGTCGACAGCGGCCGGGTCGATGCCGACCGGCTGCTCGGCGGTCGCCGGAAGCACTGTGGTGGTGCCGGTACGGGTCGCCGCCACCTCCACCCGGGCCGCCTCGGCGGCACCGAACAGGCGCGGGAGCGTACCGGTGTGCGCCTCGCGCAGCTCGTCCAGGCCGATGCGGAACTGGCCGTGCACCTCCAGCGCGCCGGAGGCCGGGTCGGTCACGCCGACGAACTCCCACGGCACGCCACGCTCGGCGCACAGCGCGGTGAACGCCTTCTCGTGGCCGCGCGGCACCGACACCAGCACGCGGCCGGCGGACTCGCTGAACAGGAAGACGAACGGCATCGACCCGCCGGCGAAGTGCTCCGGCACCACGACCCGGGCACCGACGCCCCGGCGCAGGGCCGACTCGACCAGGCTCTGCGCCAGGCCGCCGTCGGAGAGGTCGTGCGCGGAACTGAGGTGCCCGACCCGGGCCGCCTCGGCCAGCAGCTCGGCGAGCTGCCGCTCGCGGGCCAGGTCGACCTGCGGCGGGATGCCGCCGAGGTGCTCGTGGGTCACCCAGGCCCACTCCGAGCCGGACAGCTCGACGTGCGTCTCGCCCAGCAGGAAGAGCTGGTCGTGGTCGCCGGCCGGGCGCGGCACGAAGCCCATCGGCACCCGCTCGGCGACGTCGTCGAGGACCCCGAGCACGCCGACCACCGGGGTCGGGTGGATGGCCGCGGCACCGGTCTGGTTGTAGAAGCTGACGTTGCCGCCGGTCACCGGGATGCCCAGCTCCAGGCAGCCGTCCGCCAGGCCGCGTACGGCCTCGGCGAACTGCCACATCACGCCCGGGTCCTCCGGCGAGCCGAAGTTCAGGCAGTTGGTCACCGCGATCGGCTTCGCGCCGGTCACCGCCACGTTCCGGTACGCCTCGGCCAGCGCCAGCTTCGTCCCGTGGTACGGGTCGAGGCGGGCGTACCGGCCGTTGCCGTCGACGGAGAGCGCGACGCCCAGGCCGCTGCGCTCATCGATCCGGATCACGCCGGAGTCCTCCGGCTGGGCGAGCACGGTGTTGCCGAGCACGTACCTGTCGTACTGCTCGGTGACCCAGGTCTTGTCGGCCAGGTTCGGCGACGCGATCATGCGCAGCACGGTCTCCCGGAGCGCATCCGGGGTGCTCGGCCGGGGCAGCGTCTCGGCGCGGTCGGCCTGGAGCAGGATCAGGTCGGCCGGCTCGCGCATCGGCCGGGCGTACACCGGGCCGTCGTCGACGAGTGAGCCCGGCGGCACGTCCACCACGAGCTGGTCGCGCCAGGTGACGACGAGCCGGCCCGGCTGGCCGTCCGCCGACGGGGCGGTGACCTCGCCGATGGCGGTGGCCCAGACGCCCCACTTCTCGGCGGTCTTGAGCACGGCGTCGAGCTTGTCGGGCGAGACGACGAGCAGCATCCGCTCCTGGGACTCGCTGGCCAGGATCTCGTGCGGCTCCATCGAGGGCTCGCGCAGCGGCACCCGCTCCAGCCAGACCCGCATGCCGGTGCCGGCGGAGGCGGCGGTCTCGGTGAGGGCGCAGGTCAGGCCGGCGCCGCCGAGGTCCTGGATGCCGACGACCAGTTCGGCGTCGTACAGCTCCAGGCACGCCTCGATGAGCAGCTTCTCCATGAACGGGTCGCCGACCTGCACGGACGGGCGGCGCTGCTCGCTGCCCTCGTCGAAGGTGGCGCTGGCGAGCACTGATACGCCGCCGATGCCGTCGCGGCCGGTCTTGGCGCCCATCAGGACCACGATGTTGCCGGGGCCGGTGGCGTCCTTCTTCTGCAGCCGGTCGACCGGCAGCACGCCCAGGCAGAGCGCGTTCACGAGCGGGTTGCCCTGGTAGCAGGGGTCGAAGACGACCTCGCCGCCGATGTTGGGCAGGCCGAGGCAGTTGCCGTATCCGCCGACTCCGGCGACCACGCCGGGCAGCACCCGGGCGGTGTCCGGGTGGTCGGCCGCGCCGAAGCGCAGCGGGTCCATCACTGCCACCGGGCGGGCGCCCATGGCGAGGATGTCGCGGACGATGCCGCCGACGCCGGTCGCCGCGCCCTGGTACGGCTCGACGAAGCTCGGGTGGTTGTGCGACTCGACCTTGAAGGTCACCGCCAGCTCGTCGGAGACCTGGACCACGCCGGCGTTCTCCCCGATGCCGGCGAGCAGCCGGTCGCTCGGCGGCGCCTTCTCGCCGAACTGGCGCAGGTGCACCTTGCTCGACTTGTAGGAGCAGTGCTCGCTCCACATGATCGAGTACATGGCCAGCTCGGCCTGGGTGGGCCGGCGGCCGAGGATGTGCCGGATCCGGTCGTACTCGTCGTCGCGGAGGCCCAGCTCGGCGTACGGCTGAAGCTCCTCCGGCGTGCCGGCGGCCCGGGGGACGGTGTCCACGCTCAGCGCCCAGTCGTCGGTCGCGCCGGCCTGCGGCGCCACGCCCTGGCGCTCGCGCGGGGCCGGGTCCGGATGGGTGGTCATGACGTCTCCTTGCTGCGCTCGCCGCCGGTGCGGCGGGTGAGCCGACCGATGTTCCCGGCCACCATCACGCCGGCGCTCCCACCAGGTGCTTGAGCACCGAGGTGAAGAAGCCGAGGCCGTCCAGGGAGGGGCCGGTGAGCGCCTCCACCGCGTGCTCGGGGTGCGGCATGATGCCGACGACGTTGCCGGCCTCGTTGGTGATCGCCGCGATGTCGCGCTGCGATCCGTTCGGGTTGCCGCCGACGTAGCGGGCGACGACGCGGCCCTCGCCCTCCAGCCGGTCGAGCGTCGCGGTGTCGGCGACGTAGCAGCCCTCGCCGTTCTTGACCGGGATGAGGATCTCCTGGCCGGGCTGGAACGCGTTCGTCCAGGCGGTGCCGGTGCTCTCGATCCGCAGGACCTGGTCCCGGTTGCGGAAGTGCAGGTGCTGGTTGCGGGTGAGCGCGCCGGGCAGCAGGTGCGCCTCGCAGAGGATCTGGAAGCCGTTGCAGATGCCGAGCACCGGCAGGCCACCACGCGCGGCCTGGACGATCGTCTCCATCACCGGGGCGAACCGGGCGATGGCGCCGCAGCGCAGGTAGTCGCCGTAGGAGAAACCGCCGGGCAGGACGACGGCGTCCACCCCGTACAGGTCCGGGTCGCCGTGCCAGAGCCGGACCGCCTCGGCGCCGGCGATCCGCACGGCCCGGGCCGCGTCCCCGTCGTCGAGGGAGCCGGGGAAGGTGACCACACCGACCCGGGCGGTCACGACTGCGCGCCCGCGGTCTCGTCGGCGGTGACCACGCGGACGGTGAAGTCCTCGATGACCGGGTTGGCCAGCAGCTTGTCGGCGATCTCCCGGGCCCGGTCCAGGTCCGGTTCGCCGGTGAACTCGATCTCGATCCGCCTGCCGATCCGAACCGAGGCGACGTCGTCGACGCCGAGTCGGGGCAGCGCGTTTGCGACGGCCTGGCCCTGCGGATCGAGGATCTCGGGCTTGAGCATGACGTCGACTACGACGCGAGGCACGGGGCACTCCTGACTGTGTACGCAGTTGGGTGCCGGCCCAACAATCGGGCGAGCGCAGCCAGCCTACCTGGCAGATACCGCCCGGCCCGCACCGGCCGGGGGCAGTTCCGGCGCTGACGGACGGGCCCGGCGGCGGTGAACGGGTGTCGTTGCCCGTTCGTTGCGACGTCGATGCGAATTCGTTGCGCCCGACGCTTGCGGGCGACCCCCGGCAGCACCTCCCAGCAGGCATTCTGCCGCGAAACACCCCACCTTGGACCGGTATCCGACAGCAGGTCGGCGCGGCGCGCGGCGCGCGTCACGTCATCGGCATGACTCGATCCACACCTTGTGACACCGGGCGGCACGGCCGTAACATGCATCGTCAGATGTCGATGCACTGGATCGACCTCCCTCGCCGGCCCCACCCCATCCGGCGGGTGTCACCCCCTGCCCGGCAACCCCGGGCGCCTGCGCAGAAGGAGCCCCGACATGCGCCTCCGTCCCCTGCTCGCCGTGCTGACCACCGCGCTGGCCGGCGTCCTGGCCACCGCCTCCGGCGCCACCGCCGCGCCGGCCGGCCCGCAGCCGATCATCGGCGGCGGCACCGTCTCGTCGGCGCCGTGGGCCGCCGCCGTCTTCAGCAACGGCTCGTTCACCTGCTCCGGCAGCGTGATCGCGCCCCAGTGGGTGCTCACCGCCCGGCACTGCGTCAGCGGCACCATGTCGGTCCGCGTCGGCAGCGTCTACTACGCCTCGGGCGGCGTCACCCGCACCGTGAGCGCCTCCTACACCCGCTACGACCTGGCCCTGCTGCGCCTGTCCAGCACGGTCAGCACCTCCGCCGTGTCGCTGGCCACCAGCAACCCGCCGGTCGGCTCCACCAACACCATCTACGGCTGGGGCATGACCTGCTACAGCGGCTGCGGCGCGTCGCCCCAGCTCAAGACCGCCAGCGTACGGGTGACCAGCACCAGCGTCACCGACGCGTACGGCGGCCAGGCGATCCGGAGCACCCGGGTCAACGGCAACGCGTGGCGGGGCGACTCGGGCGGCCCGCAGTTCTACAACGGCCGGCAGGTCGGCGTCGCCTCCACCGCCGACGGCCAGAGCATCCAGAACTACGGCAGTGTCGCGTACAACCGGTCCTGGATCACCTCGACGGCCGGTGTCTGACGGTTGATGCCGGTGCGGCGCGGATCGGCCGGGTGCGGCCCGGGCGTCCGCGCCGCGTCGTTTTTCAGCATCCGATCAGCTGAACACGGCTCGCGAACCACCCGGCCGAGGGCTGACAGCATCGGAAGTGTGCTGGTCGTGACGACGGATCAACTGCCCGGCTACGAGATCCGCCAGATCCTCGGCGAGGTGGTCTCCTCGATGGCGAGGACCCGCAACCCGTACCGCGAGGGGGTCAAGAACCTGCGCGGTGGCGCCTACGACCCGTTGGCGCCGGACAACCTGACCCGCTGGCGCACCGACTCGGTGGCCCGCCTCGGCGAGGAGGCCCGCCGCCTGGGCGCGAACGCGGTGATCGGCATGCGCTTCGACAGCCGCGACTGCGGCGAGATGTGGATGGAGATCTGCGCGTACGGCACGGCGGTGATCGTCGCGCCGAAGACGCCCGACGTGATGCCGCCGGACCAGCCGGCGATCGCGGCCGAGACCGCCCACGACCCGGAGATCGCCTCCGCGCCGGGCGGCATCGCCGAACCCGCGTCCGCCCCCAACCTGAGCTCCGCCGCCGAAACCCCCACCGGCACCTGACGGATCCTCGCCACCCCGGTTGATCAAGGAGTTTGTGTCACTGCGGCGCCCCGTACCGGACACAAACTCCTTGATCACCGAGGGAAGGCGGGCGGTCAGAGGATGGGGGGCGGGGAGTAGGTGGCGGCCTCGGGGTGGGTTTCCACCACCCTGGTGATTCTCGCGGCCACGCGGTTCACCTGGTCGGTGGCGGCGCCCACGAAGGCGTTGCGGTCGGCGACCAGGGTGTCGATCTCGGCCCGGGTCAGGCCCAGCCGGCCGTCGGTGGCCAGGCGGTCGAACAGGTCGTTCTCGGCCGCGCCCTTCTCCCGCATGGCCAGCGCCACGGCGACCGCGTGCTCCTTGATCACCTCGTGCGCGACCTCGCGGCCGACGCCCCGGCGGACGGCCGCGACCAGGATCTTCGTGGTGGCCAGGAACGGCAGGAAGCGCTCCAGCTCCCGGTTGATCACCGCCGGGTACGGGCCGAACTCGTCCAGCACGGTGAGGAACGTCTGGAACAGCCCGTCGGCGGCGAAGAACGCGTCGGGCAGCGCGACCCGGCGCACCACCGAGCAGGAGACGTCACCCTCGTTCCACTGGTCGCCGGCCAGCTCGCCGACCATCGACAGGTAACCCCTGATGATCACCGCGAAGCCGTTCACCCGCTCCGACGAGCGCGTGTTCATCTTGTGCGGCATCGCGCTGGAACCGACCTGGCCCGGCTTGAAGCCCTCGGTGACCAGCTCCTGGCCCACCATGAGCCGGATCGTGGTCGCCAGCGACGACGGCGCGGCGGCCACCTGGGCCAGCGCGGCGACGACCGCCATGTCGATCGAACGCGGGTAGACCTGGCCGACGCTGTCCAGCACCCGGCTGAACCCCAGGTGCTCGGCCACCCGGCGCTCCAGCTCGGCCACCTTGCCGGCGTCGCCGTCGAACAGGTCGAGCTGGTCGGCGGCGGTGCCCACCGGTCCCTTGATCCCCCGCAGCGGGAACCAGCCGATCAGATCCTCCAGCCGCTCGTACGCGATCAGCAGCTCCTCGGCGGCCGACGCGAAGCGCTTGCCCAGCGTGGTGGCCTGCGCGGCGACGTTGTGCGACCGGCCGGTCATCACCAGCGCCGAGTACTCGCCCGCGTGCCGGCCCAGCCGGGCCAGCGTGGCGACCACCCGGTCCCGGATCAGCTCCAGCGAGGCCCGGATCTGGAGCTGCTCGACGTTCTCGGTGAGGTCGCGGGAGGTCATCCCCTTGTGCACGTGCTCGTGCCCGGCGAGCGCGCTGAACTCCTCGATCCGGGCCTTCACGTCGTGCCGGGTGACCCGCTCGCGCGCCGCGATCGAGGCCAGGTCGACCTGGTCGACCACGCGCTCGTACGCCTCGACCACCCCGTCCGGCACCGGCACGCCGAGATCACGCTGGGCCTTGAGCACCGCCAGCCAGAGCCGGCGCTCCATCCGGACCTTCTCCTCCGGCGACCAGAGGGCGACCAGTTCGGGCGAGGCGTACCGGTTGGCGAGCACGTTCGGGATCGTCGTCACGTACCTCAGTCTTTCATGACGCCGGGGTGGGCCCCGGCGTCGCCGGTCCGGCCTGTGGGCAGGCCGGACCGGGGACGCTCTCAGCCCAGCCGGATCTTCCGGTCCAGCGCGACGGCGGCCATCTCCCCGGCGGTCAGGAGGTGCCGCTCGGTGAACGAGTTCGTCTGCACGCTCACCCGGGTGCCGTCGGTCCGCTTCACGATCACGAACCGCACGTTGATCGGCTTCCGCCCGGACGTGGGCGGCGCACGGAAGCCCCGCACGTCGAACGTCACCACCCGCTCGCCGTCCGGCCCGGTGAACGAGCGGCAGTTGACCATGCTGTCCTCGCACTCGTCCGGACCGCTCGCCTGACCGGGGAGCGGCCTTCCCACGTCGATGGTCAGGTACGACCGGACCCCGCCCCGGGCGGCGACACCCACCCCGAACCAGCCCGTCATCGACTCCCAGCGCAGCGGCTGCACCGACCACTGCGGCGCGTCGGTCAGCGGGCCGCCCCAGGTCTCCGGGTCGGTGGCCGCGGCGCCCCGAACCCACCGCAGGCCCGGCGCCTCCCGGTCGAGCGCGGCCAGCATCGCCGTCCGCAGGCGCTCCGGGTGGGTCCGCGCGGTGGCGGACGCGGCTGAGGAGGCGGGTGCCGGGCCACCGAAGACACCCGGCTGCACGACCACGCCGGCGCCGAGTGCCAGCGCCAGCACCGCTGTCGCCGAGGCGTACGCCCCCACCCGCCGCCGCCGGCGCCGTCCCTCCCGCGCCACCAGGGCGTCCACGTCCACCGCCGTCGGCGGCGCGGCGCCGATCGCCTCGTCGAAGATCTGCCGGTACGTCATCTCTGCCTCCCGTTCTCCACTGCCGGATGGTGCGAGGCGAGCAGCCGCAGCGTCTCCAGCGCACGGGCGGCCTGACTCTTCACGGTGCCGGTGCTGACGCCCAGGATCTGCGCGGTCTCCTCGACCGACAGGTCGCAGTAGAACCGGAGCACCACGACCGCCCGTCGCCCGGGCGCGAGCCGGCCCAGCAGCTCCAGCAGCATCTCCCGCTCACCGACCGCCGGTTCCGCCGCTGCCAGGTCAGCCCGGTCCGGCACCTCGTCCGTGCTGCGCTCCCGCCGCCACGGCCGGCGCCGTTCGTCCAGCCACGCGTTGGTGAGGATCCCCCGCACGTACGCGTCGAGGTTGTCCGCGCCGAGCGCCCGGGCCCAGTTGCGGTAGAGCTTGCTCAACGTGATCGACACCAGGTCGTCCGCCGTGTGCCAGTCCCGGCAGAGCAGGTACGCCGTCCGGCGCAGCGGCTCCAGCCGCGCGGTCACGTAGTCGCGGAACTCCTCGTCGCGCCCGGTCACGGAGTGCCGTCCCTCGTTCGCCTCATGCCCAGGGGACGGAACGGGGTGCCGGCCGGGTTGCCGGCGACCGTCACCGATCTCCGCCGCTGCTCATGATCCGGCCGATCCGATATGTCAGGCGGGACAGCCGTGCCGGGGCCGCCGGACGAGGATCGAGCCCGACCGTTCCTTTCTCCACGGGGGATAACCAGATGCGCAGACCGTCCCTGAGCGGGCTGACCGTGGCCGCACTGGCCGGCGGCTCCCTGCTGCCGCTGGCCGCACCGGCCCAGGCAGCCGACGCGACGACGCTCTACGTCCGGCAGAGCTCGGCCGCGTGCTCCGACACCGGCCCCGGCACCGAGGCCGCGCCGTTCTGCTCGATCGGTCCGGCGGTGGCCCGGGTCGAGGCCGGGCAGACGGTCGACATCGGCGCCGGCACCTACGCCGAGCGCGTGACGGTCGCCCGCTCCGGCACGCCCGACCAGCCCGTCACCATCCGCAACACCGCCGGCAGCAACGGCCGCATCAGCGGGCCGGAGGCCGGGGTGCTGGTCGACGGGCAGCACGACGTCGTGCTCCGCGACCTGTGGATGACGGCGCTCGCCGACGTGCCCGGCCTCGACCTGCGGGACTCCAGCGCCATTACGGTGCAGGGCGGGTCGTTCACCATGGCCGGCCCGTCCGCCACGCCTGTCGTCCGGTTCGCCGGGGTCACCCGGTCGGTCCTCTCGACGAGCAAGATCAACGGAGGCACCGGTGTCACCGGGGTGACCCTCGACGCCACGACGACCGAGGTGACCGTCCGGGCCGCGAGCGTGACCAGCAACGTCGTCGACAACGCGGCCGAGCGCGGCGTCGCCATCCGGGTCGACGGGCCGGGCAACGAGGTGTACGGAAACATCATCGGCGGGTTCACCGGCGCCGGCATCCTGCTCGGACCGGGTGCCGCCGACACGAGGGTGGTGAACAACCAGGTGTCCGGCGGCAAGGGCGTCGGCATCCACAACAACGGGGCCGCCCGCACCGCGATCACCAACAACGAGGTCCGGGACCGCTGCTTCGAGAGCGTCCGCGTCGACGGCGCGTCGGACGGCGCGTCGCTGCAGAACAACGTCCTGTTCAGCAGTGGCGCCCAGAACGATCCCTACTGCGACAGCACGGCCGAGCAGACCGCCGAGATCGGGCTCTACGACGACTCCGGCCGGCGGGTGACAGTGGACTACAACAACACCGCGCACGGCAGCTTCATCCCTGGTTCGTCGAACTACTCCTGGAACGGAACCCGGATGGGGCTGACCCGCTTCCGGGAGGTGTCCGGGCAGGCCGCCCACGACAAGGAGGGCAGCGGGCCGGGCGACCGGGAGGACTCGGCGAACTCGGCCGCGCCCGGCTACCCGGCCACGGACCGCACCGGCGCGGGCCGGGCGGACAACCCGGCCACGCCGAACACCGGCGCGGGTCCGGTCCCGTACGCCGACCGCGGCCCCACCGAACTGCTCGGCAACCCGTACGCCGTCCTCGATGTCAGGTACGACGCGGACACCTCCTCGGTCACGCTCGACGCCTCCGCGTCGACCCCCGGGTACGTCCCGCTGACCACGTACGTGTTCGACTTCGGCGACGGCACGGTGGTGACCCAGGACAAGCCGGTCGCCTCCCGCGCCTACACGAGGACCGGCACCTTCACCGTCTCGGTCAAGGTCTCCGGCAGCGACGGCCGGGTCGGCACCACGCTCGGCCAGGGCGTGAGCGTGCTGCCCCGGACCGGATCGATCGGGCTGCTGTCGCTGCACAACCTGCGCTTCGCGAACGCGTCCACCGCCGGATCGAACGTGCAGGCCGACCAGGCGACGATGGGTGCGGGCAGCCAGTTCGACCTGATGGACGCCGGCAACGGGCGGATCGCGCTCCTCTCCCGCGCCACCGGCAAGTACCTGAACAACGGCGGCGACAGCATTCGGCCGCTCTTCGCGGCGGTGGGCTCGAACTCGACGTTCGAGCTGCTCCGCAACGCCGACGGCACGATCAGCCTCCGGTCGGACGGTGGCAGCTACGTGGGTGTCTCGTCGAGCACCGCGCTGACCGCTCTCGCGCCCATCATCAACAACCGGGAGAAGTTCTACCGGGTGAACGTCGCCGACTCGAACCGCACGCTCAAGGCCGCCGTCAACAGCAGGTACGTCAGCGCGGAGAGCGCCGGCGCGAAGCCGCTGATCGCCAACCGCGACACCGCCGGCCCGTGGGAGACGTTCGACCTCGCGGATCTGGGTTCCGGGCAGGTGGGCGTCTTCTCGCACGCCAACAGCCGCTTCGTCTGCGCTGACAACGTCGGCCTCAACCCGCTCATCGCCAACCGCACCAGCGCGGGCGCGTGGGAGAAGTTCACAGTGACCCGCAACGCGGACGGCACCACCAGCCTCAAGGCGACGATCAACAGCAAGTACGTCAGCGCCGACAACGTCGGCACCAACCCGCTGATCGCCAACCGGGCCACGATCGGTCTCTGGGAGAAGTTCACAGTCGGCGGCTGAGCCGTCACGACGTCCGACGCCCGCCCGGCCGCTCGCCGGGCGGGCGTCGCCGTCAGCGCTCCAGGATGGCTGTCACGCCCTGCCCGCCGGCCGCGCAGATGGAGATCAGGCCGCGCCCGCTCCCCTTCTGGTCGAGCAGCTTGGCGAGCGTGGCGACGATCCGGCCGCCGGTGGCGGCGAACGGGTGCCCGGCCGCCAGCGACGACCCGTTGACGTTGAGCTTGTCCCTGTCGATCGAGCCGAGCGGGGCGTCCAGGCCGAGGCGCTCCTTGCAGAACTCCGGCGACTCCCAGGCGGCCAGCGTGGCGAGCACCTGCGAGGCGAACGCCTCGTGGATCTCGTAGAAGTCGAAGTCCTGGAGGCTCAGCCCGGCCCGGGCGAGCATCCGGGGCACCGCGTACGCGGGGGCCATCAGCAGGCCCTCGTCGCCGTGCACGAAGTCGACGGCGGCGGTCTCGGACCAGGAGAACCAGGCCAGCACCGGCAGGTTGTGCGCCTTGGCCCACTCCTCGGAGGCGAGCAGCACGGTGGACGCGCCGTCGGTGAGCGGAGAGGAGTTGCCGGCGGTCATGGTGGCCCGCTCGGCGTCCGCGCCGGAGGCGCCGAAGACCGGCTTGAGCGAGCCGAGCTTCTCCAGGCTGCTGTCCGGCCGCAGGTTCTGGTCGCGGGTAAGCCCCAGGTAGGGGGTCATCAGGTCGTCGAAGAACCCCTTGTCGTACGCGGCGGCGAGCCGCTGGTGCGAGCGCAGCGCGAGCTCGTCCTGCGCGGTCCGGTCGACGTTCCAGCGCAGCGCGGTGCGGGCCGCGTGCTCACCCATTGAGAGCCCGGTGCGGGGTTCGGCGTTGCGCGGGATCTCCGGCTTGAACGGCTGGTGCGGGCGCAGCTTCGCCGCGACCTTGAGCCGTTCGCCGAGCGTACGGGCCGAGTTGAGCTGGAGCAGGGTGCGCCGCATGTCCTCGTTGACGGCGAGCGGCGCGTCCGAGGTGGTGTCGACGCCACCGGCGATGCCGACCTCGATCTGCCCGAGGGCGATCTTGTTGGCGACCAGGATGGCGGCCTCCAGCCCGGTGCCGCAGGCCTGCTGGATGTCGTACGCGGGGGTGTGCGGGTCGAGCCGGGAGCCGAGCACCACCTCACGGGTGAGGTTGAAGTCGCGGGAGTGCTTGAGCACCGCGCCGGCCACCACCTCGCCGACCCGCTCGCCGGCGAGCCCGAACCGGGCCACCAGCCCGTCGAGCGCCGCACCGAGCATGTCGGCGTTCGACGCGTGCGCGTAGCGCGAGTTGGACCGCGCGAAGGGGATGCGGTTGCCCCCGATGACCGCGACCCGCCGGACACTCTGCACGATCGGCCTCCCTCGAAACTGTTGCCCGAACCCTACTCGCCAGTAGGCTACGCCTATGACCGACAGGTACGCGAGCTTCGTCCAGACGGGGGCCGGTCGCGCGCTGGTCAAGCGCCTCGGGCTGCCCGACCCGCCCCGACTGCGCCGGCACACGCCCGGCGACCCGCTCGTTCCCGGGCCGGTCCTGCTCGGCTCCTCGGCCGGTGGCCGGATCGCCGAGCCGGCCGGAAAGATCCTGACCGCCGCCGGGGTCGAGCTGGCCGACCCGGTCGCCGCCCACGACGCCGACCGCCGCTTCGCGGCCCTGGTGTACGACGCCAGCGGCATCACCGACTCCACCGGGCTGCGCCAGCTCTACGACTTCTTCCACCCGCAGGCCCGCTCGCTGCTGCCGAGCGGCCGGGTGATCGTGCTGGGCACGCCGCCGGCCGAGTGCGGCTCTCCCCGGGAGGCTACCGCCCAGCGCGCGCTGGAGGGCCTGACCCGCAGCATCGGCAAGGAGTTCGGCCGGGGCGTGACCGCCCAGCTGGTGTACGTGACCCGTGAGGGTGACGCCGGCACCCCGGTGAGCCTGGAGTCCACGCTGCGGTTCCTGCTCTCCGGCCGGTCCGCGTACGTCTCGGGCCAGGTGATCCGGGTCGGCACCGGCACCGCCGTCGCGCCGGCCGACTGGGACCGGCCGCTCGACGGGCAGGTGGTGCTGGTGACCGGCGCGGCCCGGGGCATCGGCGCGGCGCTGGCGAAGGTGCTGGCCCGCGACGGCGCCCAGGTGGTGGCGCTGGACATCCCGGCGGCCGGGGACGAGCTGGCCGCCGTCGCGAACGACATCGGCGGCAGCGCGGTGCAGCTCGACCTGACCGCGCCTGATGCGCCGACCCGGCTGGCGGAGCACCTGGCGTCCCGGCACGGCCGGGTCGACGTGGTGGTGCACAACGCGGGCATCACCCGGGACAAGACGCTGGGCCGGATGGACGCCGACCGGTGGGACTCGGTGATCGACGTGAACCTGTCCAGTCAGGAGCGCATCAACGACGTGCTGCTGGAGCGCGACCTGATCCCGGCCGGCGGCCGGATCGTGTCGGTCTCCTCGATCGCCGGGATCGCCGGCAACCGGGGGCAGACCAACTACGCGACCAGCAAGGCCGGCGTGATCGGCCTGGTCGACTCGCTCTCCCCGGTGCTGCGCGAGCGCGGGATCAGCCTGAACGCTGTCGCGCCGGGCTTCATCGAGACCCGGCTGACCGCGCGTATCCCGCTGACCATCCGCGAGGCGGGCCGCCGGATGAACAGCATGGCCCAGGGCGGCCTGCCGGTGGACGTGGCCGAGACGATCGGCTGGCTCTCCTGGCCGGCGACCGGCGCGGTCAGCGGCAACGTGGTCCGGGTCTGCGGCCAGAGCCTGCTGGGGGCGTGATGGCACAGGATCACGAGGACGACCTGAGCCTGCACGACCTGATCGAGGGCCCCACCCGCGACCTGACCGCAGCCCGAGCCGCTGCCCTGGCCCGCACGCAGGCCCAGTCCCGCCCCACCCCCACCCGCCCCACCTCCGACGATCATGAAGTTGACGGCACTTCTGGAGATCCACAAGGCAGCCAACCTCATGATCAACGGGGTGAGGGGGTAGGGCCCGAGGGCGGGCGGCGGCGGGTGGAGCTGGAGCGGTTGCCTGCCAGTGGGGCGCTTTATCGGCGTGCGCTGCTGGGAGTGGTGCCTGGGGTCGGGGGGCGGCGGGGGACCGACACGCCCGCGATTGAACTGGGCGTCTCCGGGGTCGCTGTGGATCAGCGGCACCTGGCGGACTACGACCGGGTGTGCGGGTTCCGGCTGACCGACCGGCTGCCGGCGACGTACCTGCACGTGCTCGGGTTTCCGCTGTCGCTGCGGCTGATGACGAGCCCCGGCTTCCCCATCCCGCTCACCGGCGTGGTGCACGTGGCCAACCGGATCACCGTCCACCGCCCGGTCGAGGCCGGCGAGCGCGTCGACTTCCACACGTACGCGGAGAACCTGCGCCCGCACGAGCGGGGCCGCCAGCTCGACGTGGTGCTGATCGGGTCGATCGGCGGCGAGGAGGTCTGGCGCGGCGTGTCCACGTACCTCGGGAAGGAGCGCGCGTCCGGCGGCGGCCCGCGGCGCGACAGGGGTGACCGCCCCGCGCCGCCGGCCTTCTCCGCGCGGTGGCGGGTGACGCCCCGCGTGGGTACGGACTACGCGCGCGTCTCCGGCGACCACAACCCGATCCACACCTCGAAGGTGGGCGCGCGGCTGTTCGGCTTCCCGCGCCCGATCGCGCACGGCATGTGGAGCAAGGCCCGCTGCCTGGCCGCGCTGGCGCCCAGGCTGCCCGAGGCGTACACGGTGGACGTGTCGTTCAAGCTGCCGGTGTCGCTGCCGTCCACTGTCGCGTTCAGCGCCTCGGCGGTCGGCGCGGGCTGGGACTTCGCGCTGCACAGCGCCCGGGACGGAAGGCCGCACCTGGTCGGTTCGGTGCGCTGAGCGAAAGAGGGGACTTGCCGTCCCCTCTTTTCGGCGCTAAGTTGTTCTCAGATTGAGTTGTTCTCAACCTGAGAGAGTGAGTCGCCGTGAACGAGCAGGACTTCCTCGCCGGATACGACCCCCGGGACTACCCGGCGGTCGCGGTCACCGTCGACGTGGTCGCGCTGACCATCCGCGAGGGCGCGCTGCACCTGCTGCTGATCCGTCGCGGCGCGCCGCCCTACGCGGGGCACTGGGCGCTGCCCGGCGGCTTCGTCCAGCCGGACGAGGACCTGGCCGCGGGCGCCCGGCGCGAGCTGGCCGAGGAAACCGGCCTCGGCGGCGAGCGGCTGCGCCGCGTGCACCTGGAACAGCTCGGCAGCTACGGCGCCACCGACCGCGACCCCCGCATGCGTGTGGTCTCGGTCGCGCACCTGGCGTTCGCCCCCGACCTGCCCGATCCCGTCGCCGACACCGACGCCGACGACGCGATCTGGCTGCCGGTCACCGCGCTGACCAGCCGGCAGCTCGCCTTCGACCACGGCCGGATCATCGACGACGGCCTGGAGCGCGCCCGCTCCAAGCTGGAGTACACGCCGCTGGCCACCCGGTTCCTCGCCCCCGAGTTCACAGTCACCGAGCTGCGCGAGGTCTACGAGACGGTCTGGGGCCACCCGCTGCACGCCGGCAACTTCCACCGCAAGGTGCTCTCGGTGCCCGGCTTCGTGGAGAGCACCGGCGCCAGCACCGAACGCGGCGGCGCGCGCGGCGGCCCCCGGGCCAAGCTCTACCGCGCCGGAGACGCCCGGCTGCTGCACCCGGCGCTGCTGCGCCCCGCCCGGGAGGAGACGGTGCGGTGAGGACCGAGGAGGCGATCCGGCTGGTCACCGCGGCGCGCACCGACGCCGACCTGTTCGGCACGCGGGAACCGGCCCGCCGCTACCGCGAACTGGTCGGCGCGCTGCACCCCGACCGGCTGGGCGCGGTCGACCCCCGGGTACGCGCCGCCGCCGCCGAAGCGCTGGTCACCGTCACCACCCGGTGGCGCACCCCCGCCCCCGCGTACACCGGCGACGTCGCCACCCTGCACGAACGCAAGGAAGGGCCCCCTGTTAACGCCTCCGGTAGAGGAGGGGCCCCTTCTTATCACCTGGCCAAGGTGTGCCGGCACCCCGGCGACAACGACCTGATGGCCCGCGAGGCGCGCGCGTTGCGCCGGATCGCCGAGCGCGGCGACGCCAAGCACCTCGCGTACGTGCCGAGGCTCGTCGACTCCTACCCGGCGCGCGACCCGTCGACCGGCGTGCAACGGCAGGTCAACGAGCTGGCCACCGTACCGGGGCTGCGCAGCCTGGACGACGTGCGCCGCGCGTACCCGGACGGGCTGGACCCGCGCGACGCGGCCTGGATGTGGCGGCGGCTGCTCGTGGCGCTCGGCCTGGCCCACCGGGCCGGCGTGGTGCACGGCGCGGTGCTGCCCCGGCACGTGCTGATCGAGCCGGACGCGCACGGCCTGGTGCTCGTCGACTGGTGCTTCTCGGCCGAGCCGGGCGGGCTCGTGCCGGCACTCGTGCCCGGCCACGAGGACTGGTATCCGCCGGAGGTCGCCGCGAAGCGGCAGTGCGGCCCCGGCACCGACATCGCGCTCGCCGCCCGCTGCATGACCTGGCTGATGGGCGACCGCGCGCCGCGCGAGCTGCGCGCCTTCGCCGACGGCTGTCAGGGCACCGCGCTCGCCACCCGGCCCGACGACGCCTGGCGGCTGCTGCGCGAACTGGACGAGGTGCTGTACCGCCTGTACGGGCCGCGCACCTTCCGACCCTTCACCCTCAACCCCTAGGGAGGCTGCCATGGGCAGTGGAATCTGGTCCACCGACGTGTACGACGCCGCCGACCGCTACCGGCGCCGCACCGGCAAGAGCGCATTCTCGTACAGCGACAGCGGCGCCCGCAAGGTGCACCCGGCGCTCGACCCGCGCGACGCGCTGCGGGAGAGCCGCGACTCCGCCGAGCACCCGCAGTCGACGCCGATCGCCGTGCTGTTCGACGTCACCGGCTCGATGGGGCACGTGCCCCGGGTGTTGCAGAGCAAGCTGCCGCAGCTGCTCGGCCTGCTGCTGCGCCAGGGGTACGCCAAGGACCCGCAGGTCATGTTCGGCGCGATCGGCGACGCCACCTGCGACCGGGTGCCGTTGCAGGTCGGGCAGTTCGAGTCCGACAACCGGATGGACGACGACCTCGGGCGGATCGTGCTGGAGGGCGGCGGTGGCGGCCAGATGATGGAGTCGTACGAGCTGGCGCTCTACTTCATGGCCCGGCACACAGCCACCGACAGCTGGGACAAGCGCGGCCGGTGTGGCTACCTGTTCATCATCGGCGACGAACTGGCGTACCCGGCGGTGAAGACCGCTGAGGTGGCCCGGCTGATCGGCGACGACCTGCGCGAGGACATGCCGGTCCGGCAGATCGTGGACGAGGTGACCGCGCGCTGGGACACCTACTACCTGCTGCCGGCCGGCAGTCACTACGCGGGCAACCGCAAGGTGCTGGACTTCTGGCGCGGCCTGCTCGGGCAGAACGCGGTCGAGCTGGACGACCTGGACGCGGTCTGCGAGACGATCGCGCTCACCGTCGGCCTCGGCGAGCAGGCCATCGACCTGGACGCCGGGCTGCGCGACCTGGACCGGGCCGGCTCCACCGCCACCCGGACCGTCTCGAAGGCTCTCGCCCAGGTCGGCTCCGGGCGGCGCGCGGTGGCGACGCTGCCGTTCAGCCCCGCCGACGGCGGAAGCGGGGTCACCCGGCTGTGAACCACGTGATGGTGGTCGACCTCGGCTACGGCGACGCCGGCAAGGGCACAGTGGTGGACCTGCTCTGCGCCACCCGGCAGGTGCACACGGTCATCCGCTTCAACGGGGGCGCGCAGGCGGCGCACAACGTCGTCCTGCGCGACGGGCGGCACCACACGTTCGCGCAGTTCGGCGCCGGGACGTTCCGTCCGGGCGTACGAACGCACCTGGCGCGGCACGTCGTGGTGGACCCGCTGGCGCTGGCCGCCGAGGCCGACCACCTCGCGTCGGTCGGCGTGCCAGACGCGCTCGACCGGCTGACAGTGGACGGGGAGGCGCTGCTCGCCACCCCGTACCACCGGGCCGCCAACCGGGCCCGGGAGATCGCCCGGGGAGCCGACCGGCACGGCTCCTGCGGGCTGGGGGTGGGTGAGGCGGTCGCGTACGGCCTCGCCCACCCCGACGAGGCGCCCCGGGTGGCGGACTGCCGCCGCCCGGCGGTGCTGCGCCGCCGGCTGGCCGCGCTGCGGGACCGGCTCACCGCCGAGCTGGGCCCGCTGGACGCGCCGCCGGTCGAGGACTGCCTGCCCGCGTACGCGGCCTTCGCGGGCCGGGTGGCGATCGTCGACCGGTCCTGGCTGGCATTCGCCCTGCGCGAGGGCACCTGCGTGTTCGAGGGCGCGCAGGGGGTGCTGCTGGACGAGTGGCACGGCTTCCACCCGTACACGACGTGGAGCACCACGACGTTCGCCAACGCCGAGACGCTGCTCGCCGAGGCGGGCATGGCCGGGGCCGCGCAGCGGCTCGGCGTGCTGCGGACGACCACCACCCGGCACGGTCCCGGGCCGCTGGTCACCGAGGACGCGGCGCTGCCGTTCCGCGACCGGCACAACGGGACGAACCCGTGGCAGGGCCGGTTCCGGTTCGGGCACTTCGACGCGGTCGCCCACCGGTACGCGCTGGAGGTCGCCGGTGGCGTCGACGGGCTGGCGCTCACCCACCTCGACCTGGCCGGGCCCGAGCTGCGGATCTGCCGCCGGTACGACGGCCTGGACCAGCTCGTTCCCGGCCCGGCCGGTGACCTGGACCGGCAGGCGGCGCTCACCGAGCAGTTGCTGCGGGCTCGGCCGGTGCTGGACGAGTCACCGGCCGACTGGCCGGCGGCGGTCTCGGAGGCGCTGGGGGCACCTGTGGTGCTCACGTCGCGCGGGCCCACGGCCGAGGAGAAGGAAGGGCCCCTTGTTAACGCCTTTTGTATGGGAAGGGCCCCTGCTTAACACCGCACCCCCGAGCATGGGTGCATGGGGGACGTGCTCGACCTGCTGCACCACACGGTGACCTCGCCGTGGGTGTATCTGCTGATCATCGCGGTCACCGCGATCGACGCGTTCTTCCCGGCGGTGCCCGGCGAGACGGTGGTGATCACGGCCGGCGTCTTCGCGGCGGGCGGCGAGCCGAACCTGGTGCTGGTGATCGTGACCGCCGCGTTCGGCGCGCTCCTCGGCGATCACATCTCGTACGCGATCGGCCGGGGCGGCGGCGCGAACCGGCTGGCCCGCTTCCCGGCGGACAGCAGGCGGCGGGCCGGCTCGGAGTGGGCCCGCCGGGCCGTCGACAGGCGCGGCGGGATGATCCTGACCACCGCCCGGTACGTCCCCGGCGGTCGCACCGCCGTCACGCTGACCATGGGTGCGGTCCGCTACCCGTTACGCACGTTCTTCCTGTACGACGGCCTGGCGTGTGTCACCTGGGGGATCTACTGCGGGCTGCTCGGCTACTTCGGCGGCCTGGCGTTCGAGCACAACCCCGTCTCCGGGCTCCTCGCCGGGGTCGCCATCTCGCTCGCGGTCACCGGCCTGTTCGAGGCCGTCCGCTGGGGCCGGCGGCGGGCGCACCGGCGGGCCGCCGCCCGGCGCGACTGTTAACAAGGGGCCCTTCCTCTACCGGAGGCGTTAAGAAGGGGCCCTTCCTTACACAGCGGCGGGTGGGTGCCAGGTGACGCCGCGCAGGAGCTGGTCGGCGCCGAGCCAGGCCACGTTCATCATCCGCGTGGCGGTCTTCCCGGCGTCGGCCTCGGGGTGGTCGGCCAGCCAGTCGGCGAGCGACTCACTGGCGCCGACCAGCCCGTACGCGACCACCTCCAGGTCGGTGGCGCCGATCTCACGGCCGGACGCGCGCAGCGCGTGGTCGAGCATCCCGGCGACCACCTCGACCAGCCGGCCGCGCATGGCGGCGAGTTCGGCGGCGAACGGCTGGGAGCCGCGCGCCTGCCGGTAGAGCACCGCCCAGCCGTCCCGGTGTGCGCCGACGAAGCCGAAGAACGCGCGCAGCCCGCGCCAGAGCCGCTCGTCGGCGGGCAGGTCGGGGGCGGCGGCGCCGGCGATCGCCTCCATCATCCGGGTGCTCTCCCGGTGCAGGCAGGCGATGAAGAGTTCCTCCTTGGTGCCGAGATAGGCGTACACCATCGGCTTGGAGATGCCGGCGTCGTCGGCGATCTCGTCCATGCTGGCGGCGTGGAAGCCGCGGCGGGAGAACACCTTCACCGCCGCGTCGAGCATCTGCTGCTCGCGTACGGCTCGGGGGAGGCGCTTGAAGGTCGGCGTGCTGGACACCCTTGCGAGCATACCTACCCGTGCGTAAGGTTACGCCAGAGTAACCAAAATGGCCCCGCCCGAGAGGTGCAATCCCCCATGACTGACTTCGACCCCGCCAACTTCGCGAACGTCGGCCCGAAGGAGTTCGCGCAGCTGGTCAAGTCCACGCCGGACGCCAAGATCGCCGAGATCATGTCCGGCGAGTCGCGCGGCAAGATCCTCAGCGAGGTCTTCAACCGGATGCCCGCGCTGTTCCGTGCCGACCGTGCCGGCGCCACCAACGCGGTCATCCACTGGAACATCACCGGCCGCCCGGACGGTGGCACCGACACCTACGAGGTCGTCATCGAGAACGGCACCTGCACCGCCTCGGAGACCCCGACCCGCGACCCGAAGCTGAGCCTCACCATGGGCCCGGTCGAGTTCCTGAAGATCATCACCGGCGGCGCCAACCCGGTGATGATGTTCATGACCGGCAAGCTGAAGGCCAAGGGCGACCTGGGCCTGGCCGCCAACATCGCCAACCTGTTCGACATCCCCAAGGCCTGACATGGCCGAGTTCTCGCTCGACCTGAACGAGGAACAGCGGGACCTTCGCGACTGGGTGCACGGCTTCGCCGCCGAGGTCGTGCGCCCGGCCGCGGCCGAGTGGGACGCCCGGGAGGAAACCCCCTGGCCGATCATCCAGGAGGCCGCGAAGGTCGGCCTGTACGGGTTCGAGTTCCTCGCCACCTGCTGGGCCGACCCCACCGGCCTCTCCCTGCCGATCGCCAGCGAGGAACTCTTCTGGGGTGACGCCGGCATCGGCCTGAGCATCTTCGGAACCTCCCTCGCGGTCGCCGCGATCTACGGCGCCGGCACCCCCGACCAGCTCGTCGAATGGGTGCCGCAGTGCTTCGGCGACGTCGACTCCCCGGCTGTCGCCGCGTTCTGCACGAGCGAGCCGGAGGCCGGCTCCGACGTCGGGTCGATGCGTACCCGCGCCGTCTACGACGAGGCCACCGACGAGTGGGTGCTCAACGGGCAGAAGGCGTACGCCACCAACGGCGGTATCGCCGGGGTGCACGTGGTCACCGCCTCGATCGAGCCCGAGCTGGGCTCGCGCGGGCAGGCCGCGTTCGTCGTACCCCCTGGCACGCCCGGCCTGACCGCGACCCGCAAGCTGCGCAAGCTGGGCCTGCGCGCCTCGCACACCGCCGACGTCTTCCTCGACGACGTCCGGGTGCCCGGCCGCTGCCTGCTCGGCGGCAAGGACGCGCTCGACGAGCGGCTGGCCCGCGCCCGGTCCGGGCAGCGTGCCTCCGGCCAGGCGGCGATGCGGACGTTCGAGCTGTCCCGCCCGACAGTCGGCGCGCAGGCGCTGGGCGTGGCCCGCGCCGCCTACGAGTACGCGCTGGACTACGCCAAGGAGCGGGTCCAGTTCGGACGCCCGATCATCTCCAACCAGGCGGTAGCGTTCGCGCTCGCCGACATGAAGATGGAGATCGACGCGGCCCGGCTGCTGGTCTGGCGCGCGTCCTGGATGGGCCGCAACAACCGGCCGTTCACCGCCGGCGAGGGCTCGATGTCCAAGCTCAAGGCCGGCGAGGTCGCCGTCTCGGTGACCGACAAGGCGGTCCAGCTCCTCGGCGGCGCCGGCTTCCTGCGCGACCACCCGGTCGAGCGGTGGTACCGCGACGCCAAGATCTACACCATCTTCGAGGGCACCTCCGAGATCCAGCGGCTGGTCATCTCCCGGGCCATCTCCGGGATGCAGATCCGCTGACCGCCGGCGGGCCGCGGCCCGACCCGTGACGACGCCTCGTGCCGTCACGGGCCGGGCCGCCGCTCCCGGGCCGACCCGAACCGCGATCGGGCACAAGATCACGCCGAACCGGACGGCAGACCGTCCGGAGCCTGGTCGACGAACCACGAACGCGAAGGAGTTGCGCCTTGGACCTGCCGTTCATCGCCGCCACGCTGACCCGACGTGGACTACTCGCCCCGGGCGGACCGATCCGCGTGGTCTCCCAACTGAACGCGCTACGCCGGTGGGGCTGGAGCCTCGCCGGGGAGCTGCGCCAGGCCGCCGCCCGCGACCCCGGCCGCGTCGCGGTGGTCGACGAGCGCGGCGCCACCATGACGTACCAGGAACTGCTCGACCGCTCCGAGCGGCTGGCCCGGTCGCTGCGGTCCCACCTCGGCGTGCGGACCGGCGACCGGGTCGGCGTGCTCTGCCGCAACCACCACGGCCTGATCGAGGCGATAGTCGCCGCGATGCTGCTCGGCGCGGACGCCGTCCTGGTAAACACCGGGCTGTCCGCCGCGCAACTCGTGACGGTGGCCGAGGAACAGGGCCTGCGCGTCCTGGTGCACGACGGCGAGTTCACCGAACGGGTCCTCGGCCTCCCGCCCGAGCTGTACCGGGTCGACGAGCGGCGGCAGGAGGAGCTGATCGCCGCCGCCGTGCCCGGCGAGAAGCTCCAGCCGCCGGAGCGCGACGGCCGCACCATAGTGCTGACCTCCGGCACCACCGGCGCGCCGAAGGGCGCCCGCCGGCCCACCCCGCACGGCTTCGGCCCGCTGGTGTCCATCATCGACCGCATCCCGCTGCACGCGCGGAACACCGTGATGATCGCCGCGCCGGTCTTCCACACCTGGGGGTACGCGGCGCTCCAGGTCTCGTTCGCGCTGCGCGCCACAGTGGTGCTGCACCGCCGTTTCGACCCGGCCGCCACGCTCGCCGCGCTCACCGCCCAGCGGTGCGACGCCATGTTCGCCGTACCGGTGATGCTCCAACGGCTGATGGAGGTCGCGCCGCCGCAGCCCCGGCCGCCGCTCAAAGTGGTGGCGGTGAGCGGATCCGCGCTGCCCGGCAACCTGGCCACCGCGTTCATGGACCGCTACGGCGACGTGCTCTACAACCTCTACGGCTCGACCGAGGTCTCCTGGGCCTCCATCGCCGGCCCCGCCGAGCTTCGTGCCGCGCCCACCACGGCGGGACGCCCGCCGCACGGCACCCGGCTGGCCATCCTGGACGGCACCGGCCGCCCGGTCCGCGACGGCGAGGTCGGGCGGATCTTCGTGGGCAACGAGATGCTGTTCGAGGGCTACACGTCCGGCGCCGGGCGGGAGAGCCGCGACGGCCTGCTGGACACCGGGGACCTGGGCCGGCTGAACGCCGACGGGCTCCTCTTCGTCGACGGCCGCGCCGACGACATGATCGTCTCGGGTGGCGAGAACGTCTTCCCGTCCGAGGTGGAGGATCTGATCGCCCGGCTGCCGCAGGTCCGCGAGGTCGCCGTGATCGGCGTACCGGACCCCGACTACGGTCAGCGGCTGGCCGCGTTCCTGGCGCTGCACACCGGCGAGACGCTCGATCCGGAGGCGGTCCGCGAGTACGTCCGGCGCTACCTGGCCCGCTTCTCCGTGCCGCGCGACGTGGTGTTCGTCAAGTACCTACCGCGCAACGCCACCGGCAAGGTGCTCAGCCGGGAGCTGCGCCGCTACTTCGACTGATCCACATCGGTCAGACAGCTGGTGCCTCCCGATGCTACGGTCTCCCCCGATCGAACGGGGAGACGGGGTGTGCCACAATGGACCGATTTCGGCGTCGTACCGCTCTCGGCCTTCTCGTCGGCGGCGCGTCCGCCGCCGCCCTCGGCCCGCTCGACCCGGTCTTCGGCGGCCGGCCCGGCGACTCACCCAACCGGTTGCCGATCCCGCCGGTCTCGCCGGTCGAGCGGGAGAACCGCGCCGCCGGTGAGCCGTGGTGGCCGGAAGACGACGGCCAGGCCGCCGACGACCGGCGGCGCCAGATCCAGGGGTACGCCTCGACGACGAGCGTCGCCCCCGGCGAGGAGATCACGTTCCACGTCGCGGTCAACCCGGCCGGCCGGTTCCGGATCAGCGTGCACCGCCTCGGCTGGTACGGCGGCGCGGGCGCCCGCACGATGCTGACCAGCCCCGAGCTGCGCGGCGTACCGCAGCCCGTGCCGGACGCCGACCCCGACACCGGCGTGCTCGACTGCCGGTGGCCGGTGTCCTGGCGGCTGTCCGTCCCGCACGGCTGGGCCTCCGGCCTCTACCAGGCGGTCTTCACCTCGGCCGACGGCTGGCGGGCGTGCACGCCGTTCGTGGTGCGCGACGACAGGCGTCCGGCCGCGCTCTGCGTGGTGCTGCCGGTGACCACCTGGCAGGCGTACAACCAGTGGCCACGCGACCGGCGGAACGGCAAGAGCCTCTACGGCGGCTACCGGCCCGACGGGCGGCGCGACCCCGAGCTGCGGGCCCGCGCTGTCACGTTCGACCGTCCCTACTCCGGTGCCGGCCGGCCCTTCCACTCCGACCGCGACGAGAACGCGATCCGGTGGCTGGAACGCAACCTCTACGACGTCACCTACGCCACCAGCTTCGACCTGCACTCCGGGCGGCTCGACCCGGCCCGGTACCGGGGCCTGGTGTTCTGCGGGCACGACGAGTACTGGTCGGCCGAGATGCGCCGCGCCACCGAGGTCGGCCTGGCCGGGGGCACAAGCCTGGCGTTCCTCGGCGCGAACAGCGTCTACTGGCACGCCCGCGTCCACCCCGCCGCCGACGGCCGGCCCGACCGGGTCGTCGAGTGCGCCAAGACCGACCCCCGCCGGGGTGCCGACGGCAGCGACCCGACGTTGACCTGGCGCAACCTCGACCAGCCGGAGCAGGCGCTGCTCGGCGTGCAGTACAACGGCATCGTGCTGACCCCGCAGCCGCTCGTGGTGCGCGGCGCCGACCACTGGGTGTGGGCCGGCACCGGCGTGGCCGACGGCGACCGCATCCCGGGTGTGGTCGCGGGCGAGGCGGACGGGGTGCACACCGCCCTCGCCCGGCCCGCCGGGACCACGCTCAGCTCGTCGCCGTACCCGGCCCAGCAGGGCGGGCGGCGGGTCCAGAACAGCCACGTCCACGAGACGGCACGCGGCGCTGTGGTCTTCGCCAGCGGCACGCTGGGCTGGACCATGGCACTGGACCGGCAGGGGCACCGTGACCCGCGCATCGAGCGGGCCACGGAGAACGTGCTCGACCGGATGGCCGGCCGGCGTCGCACGACATCGACCTGATCCGAGCCGCTACCGGCTCCGGCCGCCCGCCACCCTGTCCGCCGAGCGGGAGAACATCATTCACGGATAGAGCGTCAGCCCTGGTGCCTGCGCCAGAGCCGCCAACTGACCGACGGTGAGCAGTGGATTCCGGGCCCCGCGGGTCGGCTCGCGGTTCGCACCGACCTCCGCGTTGCTGGTGGTCACCGTCACCGTGGTGCCGTCCGTCCGCGCCACGACCGCCTGGCGCTGCACCACCCCGGGCACCCCGTACGGCGTCTCGATGACCAGCAGCGCACCGCCGTCGGGCAGCTCGGTCGTCGTGCAACGGTCGCGGGCGAGGGTGTACTGCTCGCAGTCGAGCCGCTCGCCCGCCCCGGTGGGTCGGACCGAGACGTGCAGGGGCCCCTGCTCGGTGGCCGTGGCCAGTCGCCCGCCCGCGGTGTACTCCCGGTAGCTCCGCTCGTACTGGAACTGCGGCGCGGTGCAACCGGGCAGGACCCCGCGCACGGTGACGCCGGACGGCACGTCGTTCTTCAACGCCTCGCGCAACTCCGCCGACAGGCGCTGCACGGCCGCCGCCGGCGCTTCGGTGGGAAGCGTCCGCACCGTCGGATCCGACTGCATCGGCGCGGTTGGTCCACTCGGCCTCGGCGTCACCGGTGCGCAGGCGGGCGTCGTGGGAGAGCCGACGGGCCCAGGCCATCCTGGGGCTGGGCGGCCCGAGGACGGGTCGCCTCCTCCCAGGCCCCGCACGACGGGCGGGGCGACGAGCACCGACGCCAGCGTCACCGCCACCACGGCACCACCCGTCATCCATCCACGCCTCCGGCGATCCCGGTGATAGGTGGTGATCAGTCGGTCCAGGTCGATTCGGCTGGGTGGCGCCTCCGCTGTCGCCGCCCGCAGTTCCCGCATCAGCTCATCCATCGGTCCGCACCTCCAGACGGCCTCGCAGCGTCTTGAGCGCTCGCGCGGCTTGGCTCTTCACTGTCCCCGGGGAGCAGCCGAGTTCCCGCGCCGTCTCCTCGACCGACAGGTCGCAGAAGTAGCGCAGCACCAGGACGGCTCGCCGTCGTGGTGGCAGCTCGGCCAGCAGAGCGAGGAGGCTGAGACGTTCGGCGCTGTCCTCCGACACGGTGTGGACTCCGGTGTCCGGCACCTCCGCCCAGGAGCGCTCCCGCCGCCAGGGTCGGCGACGCTCGTCCAACCACACGCGCAGCAGTGTCCGCCGGACGTAGGCGTCGGGATCGTCCATCGCAGAGACCCGGCGCCAGTGCCGGAGCAGTCGGAGCAACGCGGCCGACACCAGGTCGTCGGCGGTGTGCCAGTCGCCGCAGAGCAGGTACGCGGTACGCCGCAGCGGCTCCATGCGCGCCACGACATACGCGCGGTAACCCTCGATGTCCACCGGCAACCCGGCCACCTCCTCGCTTCCCCCTTCAAACGGAGGAAGCGACCGGCCGGGTTGCCCGGATCAGCGGGGAATCGTGACCCGTCCGCCGACCGCCGCGGCGGCGATGTCGGTGCGGTGGTGGGAACCGGCCAGCCCCACGTCGCGTACCAGGGCGTAGGCGGCGTCGCGCGCGGCGGCCAGATCCGGCCCGGTCGCCGTACCGCAGAGGACCCGGCCGCCCGCGGAGCGCAACGTGCCGTCGGCGTCCCGGCGGGTGCCGGCGTGGATGATCCCGGCGCGGTCCGCGCCGGTGATCACATCACCGGTACGCGGGCCCGCCGGATAGCCGTCTGCCGCCACCACGACCGTCACCGCCGAGCCGTCGCGCCACCGCAGCGGCGGGTGCGCGCCCAGCGTGCCGGTGGCGGCGGCGTGCAGCAGCCCACCCAGCGGCGTCTCCAGCAGGGCGAGCACCACCTGCGTCTCCGGGTCGCCGAAGCGCGCGTTGAACTCGATCACCCGAGGGCCGGACGGGGTGATCGCCAGGCCCACGTAGAGCAGACCGGCGAACGGGGTGCCCCGGCGGCGCAGCTCCGCCAGCGTCGGGTGCACCACGTCGCGCATCACGTCGTCGACCAGGCCGGGCGGGGCCCACGGCAGCGGCGCGTACGCGCCCATGCCGCCCGTGTTCGGCCCGGTGTCGCCGTCGCCGACCCGCTTGAAGTCCTGCGCCGGCAGCAACGGCACGGCCGCCTCGCCGTCGGTCACCACGAACAGGGAGACCTCGGGACCGGACAGGTACTCCTCGATCACCACCCGGCCGCACTCCGCCGCGTGCCGCTCGGCGGCCGCCCGGTCGTCGGTCACCACCACTCCCTTGCCGGCGGCGAGCCCGTCGTCCTTGACCACGTACGGTGCGCCGAACTCGTCCAGCGCGTGCGCCACGGCCCCCGCGTCCTCGCAGGTGTACGCGCGTGCGGTCGGCACACCGGCGGCGGTCATCACGTCCTTGGCGAACGTCTTCGAGCCCTCCAGCCGGGCCGCCTCCGCGCTCGGGCCGAACACCGCGATGCCCTTGGCGCGTACCGCGTCGGCGACGCCCGCCACCAGCGGCGCCTCCGGCCCGATGACAACCAGGTCGGCCGCGACCTCGACGGCGAGGGCCGCCACTGCTGCCGGGTCGGTGGGTGTCACCTCCCGCAGCTGCGCCACGGCCGCGATCCCCGGATTCCCCGGAGCCGCGACAAGTGCCTCGACGGCCGGATCCCCGGCGAGCCCGAGCGCGAGAGCGTGCTCCCGCCCACCACCACCCACAAGAAGTACGCGCACGACCGGCATCCTACTGACCACCCCACCCCTCCCCGTCGATCAAGGAGTTTGCGTCTCAGATTCGCGTGCCGAGGTCCGCAAACTCCTTGATCACCGGCGCTTCAGGGCGTGTTTGACCGTCTGGGGGATGTAGTCGGGGCGCAGGGTGTCGGACCAGGTGAAGCGGAGGATCCGCCAACCGGCGTTCACCAGGCGGTTCTGCCGGAAGCGGTCCGCGTAGACGACCTCGGGCGTCAGGTGCGGGGCCCGGCCGTCCGCCTCGGCCAGGAATCCCCGCGCGGCAACCGCCCCCCGGCGTCCCGTGAGGTGCGCGAGCACCAGAGAGAGGTCGCTCTCGGCCAGGATCCCCTGGTTGAGCGCGGAGTCGAGAACGCACACCGCCGGGTAGCGCCGAGCCCGCAGCAACACGTCGGCGACCGTGCGCGCCGGGGTCGTAGCCGGGATGTCGCCGGCCCGGCACACGTCCGCGTCGGCGAGCGTCAACTGGTGCACGGTCAGGCCGGGCTCCCCCCGCCGCTGCACGTGCGGTCGATCCGGCGGCACCGAGACGTGGATCGCCTCCGTCTGCGGAAGGCCGGCGATGCCGTGCAGTTCGGCGGCGGTGCCCAGCACGGCGACCGCGCCCGGCCCGAGGCTCGCAATCGTCGCCCGGATCACGGCCTGTCGTAGCGCCACCGGTGCCGGAACGGCGGGAAACGGCAGGTAGCAGCCACGTGAGACGCGCGTCCATCGCCCGGAGCGGACGAGGTACCGGATCCGCTCCCGGCCCAGGCCCAGCCGCAACGCCTGCCCCGCCGTCACGAACCCGCCCTGCGTCGCGGCCAGCAGCGTCAGCTCGTCGAATTCACCCACCCGCGCAGGCTCTCCCGCGCTACCCCACAGCCGACACCCCTGTGGACAACCTTGTGGATAACGAGAACGCCCTGCCCGCCTCCGCCCCGCCCCCGGCCGCCCTCGCCCGCAACCGCCCTCGCCCCGGGGGGTGAGGGGTGGGGGTTAGGGGAGGAGGGGGTGGCGGAGGACGTTTTCCTCTCGGCCTGGGCCTACGCCTACCACGCTCACGCGGGTGCCGGTCAGTTCCTCGATGCGGGCGATGTAGCGGCGGGCGTTCTCGGGGAGCTCGTCCTCGGTGCGCGCCTTGGTGATGTCCTCCCACCAGCCGTCGAGCTCTTCGTAGATCGGCGTGGCGTGGTGGAAGTCGGTCTGCGTCATCGGCATGTCGTCGAAGCGCTCGCCGTTGATCTCGTAGCCGACGCAGATCGGCACCTTCGCGAGGCCGGTCAGCACGTCCAGCTTGGTGACCACCAGGTCGGTGACGCCGTTGAGGCGGCACGCGTACCGGGCCACGACGGCGTCGAACCAGCCGCAGCGGCGCTCCCGGCCGGTGGTGGTGCCGTACTCGTGGCCGACCTTGCGCAGGTGCTGCCCATTGTCGTCGAACAGCTCGGTCGGGAACGGGCCGGAGCCCACCCGCGTCGTGTACGCCTTGCTCACCGCGATGACCTTGGTGATGGCGGTCGGCGGGATGCCCGCGCCCACGCACGCCCCGCCGGCCGTCGGGTTCGACGAGGTGACGAACGGGTAGGTGCCGTGGTCCATGTCGAGCATGGTGGCCTGGGCACCCTCCAGCAGCACGGTCTCGCCGCGGTCGAGCGCGTCCCAGAGCATCACCCGGGTCTCGGCGATGTACGGGCGCAGCCGCTCGGCGTACCGGAGGTATTCCTCGACGGTCTCCTCGACGTCGATCGCCTTACGGTTGTAGATCTTGAACAGGAGCTGGTTCTTCTCGCGGAGCGCCAGCTCCAGCTTCTTGCGCAGGATGCCCGGGTCGAGCAGGTCCTGAAGCCGGATGCCCATCCGGGCGACCTTGTCGCCGTACGCGGGACCGATGCCCCGGCCGGTGGTGCCGATGCGGGAACTGCCGAGGTAGCGCTCGACCACCCGGTCCAGCGCCCGGTGGTGCGGCATGATCAGGTGCGCGTCGCCGGAGATGCGCAGGCGGGACACGTCCACGCCGCGCTCGGCGAGCCCGTCGATCTCCTGCAGCAGCACCTTCGGGTCGACCACCACGCCGTTGCCGATCACGATCATCGCGCTCGGTGACAGCGCACCGGACGGCATGAGGTGCAGCGCGTACTTCTGGCCGTCCGGCGTGATCACCGTGTGGCCTGCGTTGTTGCCGCCGGAGTAACGCACGACGTAGTCGACCCGCTCACCCAGCAGGTCGGTAACCTTGCCCTTGCCCTCGTCGCCCCACTGGGCGCCGAGCAGCACGATCGCTGGCATCTTCTCGCCTCCAGAAGGCTCGGGTGCCAGGTGGCGACCGGTCAGCGAGCCCGGGGTGTCAGGCTAACAAGTAGTGACGGTGGGACCAGCAGGGGTTGGTCAAGAAGCAGGAGGCTCCTTCGTGTACGACGTGGTGCTGCTCACCCTCGGCTCGGAGCGGGACGCTCCCGGCGGTGGCTGCGGCAGCGGCGGCGCCTGCTGCGGCGGCGCGGACGACACCGCCGCCGAGACCGGCGAGGAGCGCTGCGAGACGCCGCGCGTACCGGTGCTGGCCTGCGCGGACGAGCTGACCGCCCGAGGCGCGCGGGTGACCACCGTGACCGCCCGGTCGGACAAGGAGATCGACGAGGTGCTGGCCCGCCTCGACGGCCCGCCACGTGCCGACGGCCTCACCTGGCCGGACTCCGACGGCAAGACCCGGCTGATCGTCGCCACCGCCAGTGACGGTCAGTTGCGCGCCGTCCTGCGCCGGCTGGTGCGCCGGTACGCTCCGCCGCCGAGCCGCCGCCCCGACGATCTGGCCGACAACCGTACGGTGCCCGACCTGCCGCCGGTCGGCGTACTCCCGCTCGATCCGGCCCGGTCCGGGACGGCGCGGGACCTGGCCGCGCAGCTCGGGCTGCCCCGGGATCCGGCCGGCGTGGCCGCCGCGGTGCTGGACGGCACCGCACGGCGGCTGGACCTGCTGCGCAACGACGGCGGCTCGGTGACGCTGGACGGCGCGCTGCTCGGCGCCGCCGACGACGCGGGCCGGCCGCTGCACTGGCGGGCCCGGGTCGAGGTCGACGGTGCGGTGCTCAGCGACGGCTCCGAGCCGATCACCGCGTGCGCGATCGGAAACGCGGGCGGGTACGGGCGCCTGGGCGAGGTGGACCTGCTGGCCGACCCGGATCCGGCCGACGGGCGGGTGACGGTGGGCGTCGCCGTACCGGTGGTCACCCGGTCGGCGTTGGGCCGGAAGAAGGTCCGGCTGGAGGTACGCCGGGCGCGGGGACGCGCGGTGGCGGTCGTGCCCCGTGACGAGAAGGTCCCCTTCCTCGACGACGGCGTCGAGGGCGAGCTGAGCCGCAAACGCTCCTGGTGGACCGAGCCGGGCGCCTGGGCGGTCTGGACGGGCTGACCTCGGTCGATTCCCACCCGGCTCGCGCCGCTGGCCGAACCGCCTATCCTCGGCGGAGGGAATGGGGAGGAACCGTGGTGCACGAGAACGACGACCGGGCCCACGTACCGGGCCGACCGCAGGTGCCGCAGCGGGACGTCGAGCCGCTCTGGCCGCCGGAGGAGACCGACGCGGCGGCGGCCGCGATCCCGCCGTGGGCGTCGGTGCCCTGGCCGCTCCCGCCGGCCGACGCTCCCACGCCGGCGGCGGACGTCCCGGCGCCCGCTGTCGACCTGGACCGGCCGTTCACGCTCGACCAGGCGGCTTCCGGCCCGGCACCGGCCCGGCCGGAACCGGCGGCGTCCGGCTCGCCGGCCACGGCGCCGGTGAACCCGCCTTCGCCAACGCAGCAGCAGGTGACGCCCGTCCCCGAAACCACGCCGGTCCCGCAGGCCACGCCGGTTCCGGAGACCCCGCCGGTTCCGGGGGCCGGTGGCGAGGGTGCCGGGAACGGGCGGACCACCTCCCCCTGGGCGCAGCCGCCGCAGCGGACCACGCCGGAGAGCGCCACCACGCCTGATCCCGCTCCCGACGCCAGCGCGGCTGCGTGGTCCGGCGCACCGGAGGCCGACGGCACCGTCTCCGGCCGCGCCACCGTCGCCGGGCCACCGCCACCCGACGCCCTCGAGGCCGGGGGCCGGGCCACGGTCACCGCGCCACCGCCACCCGACACTTTCCAGGCCGAGGGCCCCATCTCCGGGCGCGCCACGGTGGCCGGGGCAGCGCTCCCGCCGCCGTCGCCGGAATCCGGCGCGGGGCCGGGAGGGCCGGGCGATCCCACCCCGGAGCCGCCCCGGCTCGGACCGTTCCCGCCGTCGCCGGGCGTGCCGGCGCAGCCGTCCCCCTACGGCAACGGCTACCCGCAGCCCGGGTACCCGCCGCAGCCCGGTCAGGCCGGCTGGTACCCGCCGCCCGGCTGGACGCCCCAGGCCGGCCCGCCCCAGCCGGGCGTCCCGGTGCCTCCGCAGGCGCCGGTGTCCGGCCCCGTCGTGCCCCCTCCACCGCATGCCCAGCCGGAGCAGGGCTGGACGCCTCAGCAGGCGGTGCCGCCGACCGCCGAGGACTTCGCCCGCCGCCGCCAGGCCCGGCCGGTCGACCCGGTGGCCACCATGGGCGTACGCGCGGTGGTCAACAAGATCGGGCTGGTCCGGCTCGCGCCCGGGCGGCACGAGCAGGAGGTGCGGCGCGACATCGAGATGGTCCGCCGCAACTTCGGCGGGCTGCGCCAGGTGACTGTGGTCAACCCGAAGGGCGGCGCCGGCAAGACGGTCGCCATCCTGCTGCTCGCCATGACGTTCGGCCAGAAGCGCGGCGGGTACGTGCTGGCCTGGGACAACAACGAGACCCAGGGCACCCTCGGCATGCGGGCCCAGCAGGACTTCCACGCCCGTACGGTGCGGGACATGCTGCGCGACCTGTCCCAGTTCCAGGGTCCGCACGGCCGGGTCGGTGACCTGTCGCAGTACGTCCGCTCACAGGGCGAGGGCATGTTCGACGTGCTGGCCTCGGACGAGTCCGCGACCGGCGGCGAGATGCTCACCGCCGCCGCGTTCGCGGAGATCCGTGAGGTGGTCAGCCGGTTCTACAAGCTGATCTTCGTGGACACCGGGAACAACGTCCGGGCGCAGAACTGGCAGGCCGCGATGGACGCCACCGACCAGCTCGTGGTGACCATGTCGGCGCGTAACGACTCGGCCGAGACCGCCGCCCGGATGCTCGACCACCTGGAGCAGAGCGGCCGGCAGCGGCTGGTCCGGCAGGCGGTCACCGTGGTGTCGATGCCGCCGTCGCGCAAGGAGATCGACCTGCCCGCCATCCAGGCCCACTTCGCGGCGCGGACCCGGGCGGTGCTGCTGGCGCCGTACGAGCGGCTCATCGACACCGGCGAGCCGCTGCGGTACGGGCAGCTCTCCTCCGCCACCCGCGACGCCTGGCTGAAGATCGCCGCGTCGGTGGCGGAGGGGCTGTAGGACGGGCGCGACGGCCGGCACCCGGGTCGGGGCCGGCCGTCGCGGCGGTGGTCACTCGCCGGACAGCGCGTCCCCGGCGACCGGGTCGCAGTCCCGGAGGAACTGGGCGCAGCGGGCCGCCTCGTCCGCCTCGCCGATCTCCCCCGCGGCACGGGACAGCACGTAGAGGCAGCGGAGGAAGCCCTGGTTGGGCTCGTGCGACCAGGGCACCGGGCCGTGGCCCTTCCAGCCGTTGCGGCGCAACTGGTCCAGGCCCCGGTGGTAGCCGGTGCGGGCGTACGCGTAGGCGGTGACGACCTGATCCGCGGCGAACGCGCGGCCGGCCAGCGCGGCCCAGGCCGCGCTGGAGGTCGGGAAGCGGGCCGCGACCTCGGCGTACGCCTCGTCGGTGCCCTGCTCGGCCGCCGCCGCGAGCGCGGCGTCGGCCTCCTCGTGGGCCGGGAGCAGGGTGGCCGGTGGCTCAGGCAACAGGTTATGCATCGCCCCATTCAACCCGCTTCGCCCTCGGGTACGCGAGAGGGCCCGCCCGTACGGTTGGCTGAACGGCTGAGGGTTTCGTCACGCCTGCGGCGGGAGCACACGTACCCGCGGCCCATGCCGCCGCAGTGGTTCTTGCACTACAAATACAGATCCGGAGCCTCCCCAGGACCCGGTTACGCAGGAGCCCGGCGGCGTGCCCGCCGGGCTCCTGTCGTCTCCGCCCCCGGTTTCGGCACTTGCCGTGCGGGGGCAGGATGGCCTGGTGCCGACCCCACCACCCGCGGACGTCATCGAGCCGCACGCGCCCCACGTCAACGAGATCGAGACCCGCACCGCGTTCGAGCAGCGGCTGGCCGGGGGGACCCTGGCCGGGCTGACAGTGCAGGGCCTGCGTCTCGACCTCGACCCGGTACCCGACCTGCGCGACGTCGACGTCACCGGCACCCTCTTCGTGGGCTGCCGCTTCGCCGGCCGCGAGGTGGGCGCGGACCTGGTCCGCCGGGGCGCCAACGTGGTCCCGCCGTTCTCCGGGCTGCCCTACCCGACGCAGCCGTCGCACCTCTACACCGCCGACGAGCTGGCTGCCGGGTTCACCGAGGGCGGCTTCGCCGGGATGTACGACACCCGGGTGTACGCGCACTTCCGGGCGCACGGCGGCGCGCTGCCGGACGTACGCGAGGCGCTCGGGCAGCGACTGCACGACCACGGCGTGGACAACGCGCTGGCCGACGCCACCCGGTCGTGGCTGGCCGCGCACGGGCCGCAGTCGGTGGTGGGGGTGATGGGCGGGCACGCGGTGCCGCGCGGCAGCGTCGCGTACCGGATGGCCGCGGTGCTGGGCTGGGAGCTGGCGCGGGCCGACCGCCTGGTGGTCACCGGCGGCGGTCCGGGCGTGATGGAGGCGGCGAACCTCGGCGCGTTCCTCGCGGCCTGGCCGGCCGAAGAGCTGACCGCCGCGATCGACGTGCTCGCCGTCGCGCCGGACTTCACCGACCACGACCGGTACACGGCGGCGGCGCTGGCGGTGCGCGAGCGGTACTCGGGCGCCCCGTCGCTGCCCTCGCCGCGCCCGTCGGCACCCGGCACCGAGTGGGCCCGTTCCGGCGGGCTGGCCATCCCCACCTGGCTGTACGGCCACGAGCCGGCGAACCTGTTCGCGGGCCGGATCGCGAAGTACTTCTCCAACGCCATCCGGGAGGACACGATCCTGCGGCTGGCCCGGGGCGGGATCGTGTTCGCGCCCGGCAAGGCCGGGACCGTGCAGGAGGTGTTCCAGGCGGCCACCAAGACGTTCTACGGCACCGACGGGGCGAGCGGGGCGTACGTGTTCCTGGACCGCACGTACTGGACGACCGAGCTGCCGGTGGAGTCGCTGCTGCGGCCGCTGTTCGCCGCGTCCCCGTTCGGCGACCTGTCGCACACCGTCCACCTGACCGACGACGTCCGCGACGCCGTCCGGGTGCTGGTGCGGTGAAAGGAAGGGCCCCCTCTTAACGCTTCCGGTAGGGGAAGGGCCCCTTGTTAACGCCGACGCGTTAACAAGGGGCCCTTCCTTACACGCGGGGTGTCACTTCATGGTGGTGCCGGTGGAGCGCAGGTGCTCGCAGGCCTCGACCACACGGGCGGCCATGCCGGCCTCGGCGGCCTTGCCCCAGACGCGCGGGTCGTACATCTTCTTGTTGCCGACCTCGCCGTCGACCTTCAGCACGCCGTCGTAGTTGCGGAACATGTGGTCCGCGACCGGGCGGGTGAAGGTGTACTGGGTGTCGGTGTCGATGTTCATCTTCACCACGCCGTAGTCCAGCGCCTCCCGGATCTCCGACAGCAGCGAGCCGGAGCCGCCGTGGAAGACCAGGCTGAGGGGCTTGTCCTTGCCGTACTTGGCGCCGACCGCGTCCTGGATCTGCTTGAGCACCTCGGGGCGCAGCTTGACGTTGCCCGGCTTGTAGACGCCGTGCACGTTGCCGAAGGTCAGCGCCGCCATGTAGCGGCCCTTCTCGCCCAGGCCGAGCGCGTCGACCATGGCCAGGCCGTCGTCGACGGTGGTGTAGAGCTTGTCGTTGATGGCGTTCTCGACGCCGTCCTCCTCGCCGCCGACGACGCCGACCTCGATCTCGAGGACGATCTTGCCCTTGGCGGCCTCGGCGAGGAGCTGCTCGGCGATCTCCAGGTTCTCCGCCACCGGCACGGCCGAGCCGTCCCACATGTGCGACTGGAACAGCGGCTCCTGGCCGCCCTTGACGCGCTCCTGCGAGATGGCCATCAGCGGCCGGACGAACTTGTCCAGCTTGTCCTTCGGGCAGTGGTCGGTGTGCAGCGCGATGTTGACCGGGTACTTCTTGGCGACCTCGTGCGCGTACGCGGCGAACGCCACGGCACCGGTCACCATGTCCTTCACGGACGGGCCGGACAGGTACTCCGCTCCGCCGGTGGAGACCTGGATGATGCCGTCGCTCTCCGCGTCGGCGAAGCCCTTGAGCGCCGCGTTCAGCGTCTGCGAGGAGGTCACGTTGATCGCGGGGTACGCGTACCGGCCGGCCTTGGCCCGGTCCAGCATCTCCGCGTAAGCCTCGGGGGAAGCGATGGGCATGTCGAACGCTCCTTACTTACCGCTCTCGGCCGTGCAGGCCGCTGTCTTCCATGGAGGGCGGCCGTTCCGGCCCCGGATCTTCCCCGGAGCCGACCGTTCCGGTCGCTGACGTCCACGGTGCGCCGGACCGCGCTGTCCACCGCGGGCAGTATCCCGCAGGAGCGTGAGCGGGGCGCAACCGGCCCGGACGCCGCTCACCTGTTCTCCAGCCGGTCCGGTACGACGACGCTGATCAGCCAGCTCACCACCGCGACCACGATGGCGCCCCAGAACGCGGCCCAGAAACCGTCGACGTGGAACGGGAGCTTCAGCACCCCGGCGATCCAGTCGGTCAGCAGGAACAGCAGCGCGTTCACCACGAGCGCGAACAGGCCGAGCGTGAGCAGGTAGAACACGCAGCCGAACACCTTGATGAGCGGCTTGAGCACCGCGTTGACCACACCGAAGACGAGCGCCACCACGATCAGGGTGAGCACGTTGTTGCCGGTGTTACGGCCGCTCACGTCCACCCCGGGCACGATCAGCGTCGCGATCCACAACGCGACCGCGGTGATCGCCAGTCGGATCAGAAAGCCCATGGCAACCATCCTGGCACCGGCCGCGCGCCGGGAGCGGGACAATCGCCGACTCCGCGTTCCGCCCGCCACCCAGCGGCGGCCCGGACCAGCCCGTACGGTGGTGGGGACGATGCCCGCACGGAGATCAGGGAGGGACGATGGGTCAGCCCGACGAGGACTTCGCGCCCGGTGACCACCTCGCCCCGGAGGAGCGGGATCTGGAGGCCGAGCCGGCCGACGCGGTCGAGCAGGCCACCACGGTGACCGACGACACCGACGGCGAGCCGCACCGCGGCATGGAGGTCGACGACTGGGACGCCATGGAGCAGGCCCGCGTCGTCACCGCCGACGAGGACGAGTACCGCTGATCCGGTGCCGGGTCACCGCAGGGCGGTGACCCGGGCCGGGTGGGCGGCGGCCCACTGCGCCAGCCGATCCGCGCGCAACGCGTCCAGGAATCCCGGCGCGAGCGCCGGGTCCGGCTCGAACCCGCGGCCGGTCCACTCGTCGCGCACCGGGAGAGCGAGCGCGACCGGTTCGGCGGCGCCGGCCCGGCCGGTCGCGCCCACCAGCGCCGGCAACGACAGGTCACCGGCGTCGATCGTGCCGGCCGTGCTGATCCGGACGAGCAGCCGGCTGAGTTGCGCCGGATCGGTCATCGTTCCCCGCTCGCGCATCTGGCGGAGCAGGCCGGCGGCGTAGCGCGCCGCGTTGCGGTCCCGGTCCAGTCCGCCGTCGCGCAGGTCGTACCGCTGCCGCAGCAGGTCCACCGCCGCCGCGCCGTCGAGCCGCTGGCATCCGGCCGGGAAACGCCGTTCGGTGTGTACCGAGCGCACCGGCTCCGGCAGGCAGACCGGTACGCCGCCGACCGCGTCGGTCAGCTCCCGCGTTCCTGAATAGGTGAGCACCGCGCCGGCGTCGACGCGTACCCCGGTCAGCCGGTCGACCGCCTGGCGGGTCGCCCGGTATCCGGCGGCCAGGTCGGTGCCCGAACCGGCGGCGCGGGAGAAGGTCGCGTTGAGTTTCTCCGTCCCGCCCTGCGACGGCACCGGCACCAGCAGGTCGCGCGGGAGCGACACCAGGTAGAGCCGGCTCCGGTCGGCCGGCACGTGCACCAGCAGCACCGAGTCGGCACGCCGGCTGCCGACCGGCTGGTCGACGCCGAGCAGCAGCAGGTTCAGCGCGCCGCCGGGCTCCGGCACCGGCTTGGTGAGCGCCGGCGCCGGCGGCCGGGGCGCCATCACCGTGAATCCGACGAGCGCGACGGCCACGACCACGAGCGCCGTGCCGGCCAGGCGTACGCGCCGACGGCGCCGGCGACGGCTGATCACCATCCGGTCGACGGCGGCCCGGACCGGGCCCACGGGCGGGGTCGACTCCTCGAGGCGGGCGAACGCGGCCCGCAGCTCGTCCTCGATCATCAGCAGACCTCCACGTGTTCGGCTCGGAGGGTGGCCAGCGCCCGCGAGATGCTGGACCGGACGGTGCCCACGGCGCAGCCGAGCACCTCGGCGATCTCCCCGTCCGGCAGGTCCTCGTAGTAGCGCAGCACCAGCGCGGCGCGCTGCCGCCGGGGCAGCCGGGACAGCAGGGACCGGATCTGGTCCCGGTCCACGGCGGACTGGGCGTGGTCGGCCGGCGCGGGCACGGATTCGTCCGCCTCGCCGCGCAGCAGCACCCGCCGCGCCCACGATCCGCGCCGCCAGTCGACGAACTGGTTGGTGAGCATCCGGCGCACGTACCGCTCCGGAGCGTCGGTGCGGGCCACCCGCCGCCAGTTGAGCTGGACCCGGACCATGGTCTCCTGCACCAGGTCCTGGGCCTGGTGCGGATCTCCGGTCAGCATGACCGCGTACCGCAGCAGGGCGCCCAACCGCGCGTCGGCGAACTCCTCGTACGTCACTGCACCTCCCGGGTGTCCCGCATAGATGGACGGTCCCGGGCGGCCGGAACATTGCGGTGGCGTGCCGGATGCCCGGAAACCCCCACGACAGGAGCCGGAGACTCACGAGATCATCGACGGGTGCTGCTGACCCTGACCACGACTCACCGCCCCGCGACCGACCTCGGCCACCTCCTGGTGAAGCATCCGGACCGGGTGCAGAGCTTCGACCTGCCCGCCGGTGCCGCGCATGTGTTCTACCCGGAGGCGGACGAGGCGCGCTGCACGGCGGCGCTGCTGGTCGAGGTCGATCCGCTGAAGCTGGGCGGCGGCCGCCGGAACCGCGCGCCGGAGGGCTTCGCGCTCGGGCAGTACGTGAACGACCGCCCGTACGCGGCGTCGAGCCTGCTCTCGTCGGCGCTGTCGAAGGTGTTCCGCTCCGCCCTGCGGGGCGAGTCGCGCGATCGTCCCGAGCTGGCCGCGAGCGCGATCCCGCTGGCCGTACGGGTGCCGGTGCTGCGCTGCCGGGGCGGCGCCGAGCTGGCGGTACGCATCTTCGCGCCGCTGGGCTGGACCGTGACGGCCACCCCGATCCCGCTGGACGAGACGTACCCGGAGTGGGGTGACAGCCGCTACGTCGACCTGACGCTGACCGGCACGCTGCGGCTCGCCGACGCGCTCAACCACCTGTACGTGCTGCTACCGGTGCTGGACGACGCCAAGCACTACTGGGTGGCGCCGGACGAGGTGGACAAGCTGCTGCGCGCGGGCGCCGGCTGGCTGGCCGGGCACCCCGAGCGGGGCCTGATCACGCGGCGCTACCTGGCACACCGCCGGGCGCTCGCGGGCGAGGCGATGGCCCGGCTGACCGAGCTGCGCCTGGCCGACGAGCCGCCCGCCGACGACAGCATCGAGCCGTCCGGCGTCGCGCCGGCGGAGGACGCCCGCCGGGCCTCCCTCGCGGTACGGCGGCGGGAGGCGGTGCTCGCCGCGCTGCGGGACAGCGGCGCGAGCCGGGTGCTGGACCTCGGCTGCGGTGGCGGCGCGCTGCTCACCGCGCTCGTCGCCGACCGGCGGTTCACCGAGGTGGTGGGCGTCGACGTGTCCGACCGGTCGCTCGGCATGGCGGCCCGGCGGCTGCGCCTGGACCGGCTTCCGGAGCGGCAGCGGGACCGGATCCGGCTGTGGCAGTCCGCGCTGACCTACCGGGACGACAGGCTCCGGGGGTACGACGCGGCGGTGCTGATGGAGGTGATCGAGCACCTCGATCCGCCGCGCCTGCCCGCGCTGGAGGACGCGGTGTTCGGCCACGCCCGGCCCGGCACGGTGGTGGTGACGACGCCGAACGTCGAGTACAACGTGCGCTACGAGGGGCTCGGGCCGGACCGGTTCCGGCACGCGGACCACCGGTTCGAGTGGACCCGGGCCGAGTTCGCCGCCTGGGTGGAGCGGGTGGCGGCGGCGCACGGCTACACGGCTGTCCTCGGCGGTGTGGGCGACGACGACCCGGAGGTGGGCACGCCGACCCAGATGGCGGTGTTCACCCGGCAAGAGCGGAACAACAGCAACGACCGGAAGGAGGCGACGAACCGATGACCGTCCTGGACATCCCCGAGCTGGCACTGGTGGCGCTCGTCGGCGTCTCCGGCTCCGGCAAGTCCACGTTCGCCCGGCGGCACTTCGCGCCCAGCCAGGTGCTCTCCTCGGACACGTTCCGCGGTCTGGTGGCCGACGACGAGAACGACCAGTCCGCGTCCGCCGACGCGTTCGACGCGCTGCACCACGTCGCCGCCATCCGGCTCCGCCGAGGGCTGCTCACTGTGGTCGACGCGACGAATCTCCAGCCGCACGCCCGTGCCGGGCTGATCCGGGTGGCCCGGGAGCACGACGTGCTGCCGGTGGCGATCGTGCTGGACGTGCCGGAGGCGGTGGCCTGGGAGCGTACCGAGGCGCGCGCCGACCGGACGCACGGCCGGCAGGTGCTCAACCGGATGCGCCGCGACCTGCGGCAGTCGTACGGGCGGCTGGCCCGCGAGGGCTTCCGCAAGGTGCACGTCCTGCGCGGGGTGGAGGAGATCGACGCCGCGGAGGTCCGCTACGAGAAGCTGTTCAACGACCGGCGGGAGCTGACCGGGCCGTTCGACGTGATCGGGGACGTGCACGGCTGCCGTACCGAGCTGGAGGCACTGCTGTCCCGGCTCGGCTACGTGCTGAGCCGCGACGACGCGGGCCGCCCGGTGGACGCGGCGCACCCGTCGGGGCGTACCGCGGTGTTCGTCGGTGACCTGGTGGACCGCGGCCCGGACTCCCCCGGCGTGCTCCGCCTGGTGATGGGCATGGTGGCGGCCGGCCACGCGATCTGCGTGCCGGGCAACCACGAGCAGAAGCTGCTGCGCAAGCTGCGCGGCCGGGGGGTCCGGCTGACCCACGGCCTGGCCGAGACGATGGAGCAGCTCGCGGTCGAGCCGCCGGAGTTCGTCGCCGGGGTGGAGACGTTCATCGACGGCCTGGTCAGCCACTACGTGCTCGACGGCGGGCGGCTCGTGGTGGCGCACGCCGGACTGAAGGAGGCGTACCACGGGCGGGCGTCGGGCCGGGTGCGGTCGTTCGCGCTCTACGGCGAGACCACCGGCGAGACCGACGAGTACGGCCTGCCGGTGCGCTACCCGTGGGCGCGGGACTACCGGGGCTCGGCGATGGTCGTGTACGGGCACACGCCGACGCCCGTGCCGGAGTGGGTGAACAACACCATCTGCCTGGACACCGGTTGCGTGTTCGGCGGGCAGCTGACCGCGCTGCGCTACCCGGAGAAGGAGCTGGTCGCCGTACCGGCGGTCAAGGAGTGGTACGCCCCGGCCCGTCCGCTGGTCCCGGTCGCGCCCGCGCGTCCGGACACCGTGCTGGACCTGGCCGACGTGACCGGGCGGCGGCACCTCACCCACGCGTACGGGTCGCTGACCGTGCCGGCCGAGAACGCCGCCGCCGCGCTGGAGGTGATGAGCCGGTTCGCGGTCGACCCGGGCCGGCTGGTGTGGCTGCCGCCGACCATGGCGCCCTGCTCCACGTCGAGCGTGGACGGTTTCCTGGAGCACCCGGCCGAGGCGTTCGCCGACTATCGCGGCGCGGGCGTGGACCGGGTGGTCTGCGAGGAGAAGCACATGGGCTCACGGGCGGTGGTGCTCGTGGAGCGGGAGCCGGGCCGGTTCGACGGCGGGGTGGTGCACACCCGTACCGGTCGGCCGTTCTTCGGCCCGCCGCTCGACGGTGAGCTGCTGGCGCGGGTGCGCGCCGCGGTCACCACCGCCGGTCTCTGGGCCGAGCTGGACACCGACTGGCTGCTGCTCGACACCGAGCTGCTGCCCTGGTCGGCGAAGGCGGGCGGGCTGATCCGCGAGCAGTACGCCGGGGTCGGCGCGGCCGGGCGGGCCGCCCTGCCGGCGGTGCTCGCCGCGCTGGACACGGCCGCCGGGCGCGGGCTGCCGGTGGCCGGGCTGCGCGACCGGATGGCCGGGCGGGCCGCCGAGGTCACCGCCTACTCGGCGGCCTACCGGGCGTACGTCCGCCCGACCGACGGCCTGCGCGGGGTGACGCTCGCGCCGTTCGCGGTGCTGGCCGGGGCCGGGGTGAGCTACGCCGACCGCGACCACGGCTGGCACCTGGCCCTGACCGACCGGCTCTGCGCCGCCGACCCGGAGTTCTTCACCCCGACCCGGCGGCGGGTGGTGGACCTGGCCGACGAGTCGGCCGTGGCCGACGCCACCGAGTGGTGGCTGGCGCTCACCGCGGCCGGCGGCGAGGGCATGGTGGTCAAGCCGTACGCGGGCCTGGCCGCCCGGTCACCGAGGGGCTCGCTGCTCCAGCCGGGCATCAAGTGCCGTGGGCGGGAGTACCTGCGGATCATCTACGGTCCCGGGTACACCGACCCGGCTCAGCTCGCCGCGTTGCGCAGCCGTTCGCTGGGCCGCAAGCGCGGGATGGCGTTGCGCGAGCACGGTCTGGGCCTGGCCGCCCTGGACGCGCTGGCCGAGGACGCGCCGCTGTGGCGCCGCCACGAGCTGGTGTTCGCGATCCTCGCCTGCGAGTCCGAGCCGGTGGACCCCCGCCTCTGACGACGACGCCCGGTCCGGCCGATATGCCGGACCGGGCCGGGGTACCCTGTGTGGCCGTGGACACAGCAGAGAAGACCCGGATGTTCTCCGAGAGCGTGGCGCTGAACCCGCTCGACCCGAAGGACCTCATCCACACCTTCGGCATGATCGGCGTCTGGGTGATCCTCTTCGCCGAGACCGGGCTGCTGGTCGGCTTCTTCTTCCCGGGCGACTCGCTGCTGTTCCTGGCCGGGGTGGCGGCCTCACCGGTGGCCGACGCCATCTTCGGCGACGGCACCCGCCTCTCCCTGGCCGGGCTGATGATCGGCGGGCCGCTCTGCGCCATCGTCGGCGCGCAGCTCGGCCACTGGCTCGGCGCCCGGTACGGCCGCCGCATGTTCGAGAAGCCCAACTCCCGCCTGTTCAAGCGGGAGTACGTGGAGAAGGCGGAGTACTACTTCCAGAAGTTCGGCCCGGCGAAGGCAGTGGTGCTGGCCCGCTTCATCCCGATCGTGCGGACGTTCCTCAACCCGGTGGCCGGGGTGCTCGGCATGCCGGCCCGCCAGTTCTTCGTGTGGAACGTGGTGGGCGCGGTCCTCTGGGTGGACGGCATCCTGCTGATCGGCTACCTGCTGGCCCGGCAGATCTACGACGCCATCGGCGACAAGATCGACAGGTACATCCTGCCGGTGGTCGCGCTGATCATCGTGATCTCGGTACTGCCGATCTTCTTCGAGTTCCTGCGGGACCGGCGGGCACGCAAGCGCGGCGAGGCGGTCGCGGTGATCACCGCGGCGACCGTGGCCGGCACTGTGGACGCCGCCCGGGAGGGCATCGAGGAGCACCGGCCCGGGCACGGCGACGGGCACGGCGGTCAGCACCGCCGCTGAGCACGTACGGACACCGAAGGCCGGCCCTCGGACGAGGACCGGCCTTCGGACATCACTGCTCCAGCCGGGTCACACGGGACGACGGCAGCCGTCACCCGCGCACTGATGGCGCCACCCCTCGCACGCCACCGGTCACCCGGTCGGGACGACCCTCGGTCGGGCCGGCCCGGAAGGTTTCAGCGAGCCTTCTTGGTGGCCCGCTTCCGCGGCGGGGTGAGCAGATCCGCGATCGTGGCGATCGCGGACGGCACCAGCCGGTAGTACGCCCAGACCCCGCGCTTCTCCCGCTCCAGCAAGCCGGCCTCGGTGAGGATACGCAGGTGGTGGCTGACCGTCGGCTGCGAGAGGCCGAGCGGCGCGGTGAGGTCACACACGCACGCCTCCCCCTCGGGAGCCGACTGGATCAGGCTGAGCAGCCGCAGCCGGGCGGGGTCCGCGAGGGCCTTGAGGACCCCCGCGAGCCGCTCGGCGTCGGCACGTTCGATCGGCTCGCCGGCAAGCGGCGAGATCTGAGGCATGGTCATTTCAGCCAACGCAGTTCCCACGTATTCCATCCTTCCACCAGCAGCATCGATCCGCCTGCATATCAGCAGATCCGAATCGGCAAACTTTTACGCCACAAGGCCGAGGTCAGCCAACGTATAGGCCGCCCGATAGGGCAATCCGGCGGCTCGCACCGTGTCGCCGGCACCTCGATCAACAATAACCGCCACACCCACCACCTCGGCCCCTGCCTCACGCAATGCCTCGACCGCCGTCAACACACTTCCACCGGTGGTGGAGGTGTCCTCGACCGCGAGCACCCGTCGCCCGGAGACGTCCGGCCCCTCGATCCGGCGCTGAAGACCGTGAGCCTTGCCCTCCTTGCGGACAACGAAGGCGTCGACCGCGCGACCCGTGCCCGCCGAGGCGTGCAGCATGGCGGCGGCCACCGGATCGGCGCCCAGGGTCAACCCGCCGACCGCGTCGTACGACCAGTCGGCGGTGAGTTCCCGCATGACCCGGCCGATCAACGGAGCCGCCTCGTGATGGAGCGTGACGCGACGCAGATCCACATACCAGTCCGCCTCGCGGCCCGACGAGAGCACCACCCGGCCGTGCACCACAGCGAGGTCAGTGATGAATTTGCGCAGGTCGTCGCGGTCGCCCATGGCGATAGAGCGTACTTCGCAAGTCTGAGCGCCGTCCTTCGGGTCCGCCCTGGTCAACCCCGCGGGCGACCGACGGGTGGCGATGAGCGGCTACGCTGTGCGACCGTCCATCCCGGTCGGCCGCGACACCGGCCCGCAGCCGGGCAGATGCGGTCAGCCGCGCTGCCGGCCGACCGCACCCCTGGTGTCCCGCCCGAAGCCGCGCAGCAGGCGTTTCGGCGCGTGCCGCAGCCCGGCCACCGCCACCTTGTACTTCCAGTCCGGAACGCTCACCGACTTGCCTTTACGCAGGTCACGCAGCCCTTCGGCGACCACGTCGTCAGCGCGTAGCCAGGCCCAGGCGGGCAGGCGCGACATGTCGATGCCCGCCCTTTCGTGATTTCCGGTTCGTGTGTAGCCGGGGCAGAGCGCCATCACGCGTACACCGAGCGGCGCGACGGACTGGCCGATCGACTCACTGAAATTCGTCACCCACGCCTTGCTGGCCGAGTACGTGGATCCCGGCATGGGGACACCGAAGCCCGCAACGGAAGAGACATTTATCACTGCGCCCTGGCCTCGTTCGATCATCGGACCGAGCGCGGCATGGGTCAGACGCAGCACCGCGAGCACGTTGAGCCGCACCAGCCGCGCCTCGTCCGCCACCGACGAGCGGACGAAGGAGGTGTTCAGACTGATGCCGGCGTTGTTGACAAGCAGCTCGACCGGCGTACCGGCGGCCAGCCGTTGTTCGACGGCGGCGCAGCCGTCCTCGGTGGACAAGTCGGCGGCGATCGTCTCCGCGTCGCCACCGTGCCGGCCGGTCAGCTCGGCCGCCAGCGCGTCCAGCCGGGCGCCGTCGCGGGCCACCAGGACGAGGTCCCAGCCGTCGGCGGCGAGCCGGCGGGCGAACGCCTCGCCGATGCCCAGGCTGGCGCCGGTGATCAGGGCTCGGCGCCGGGAGGGGGTGTCACCTGTCATCGGCGGTCCTCGGTAGGTGGCGGGAACCCATCCGGCGGCGGCGCGGGCGGGCCGGACGGGGGCGGTGCGGGCCGTTCGTACGGCGACGGGCCGGCCGACGGCGGCGTAGGCCCGGAGGCGGGCGGCGCGGACGGCGCGTGCAGGCCGGCCGGCGGGCCCCAGGGCGTCGGACCGGGCGCCTGCGCGCCGGACACGGTCGAGCCGTAACCGGACAGCCGCAGCGGTGCGGTGCGGTGGCGCAGGAACGCGCCGGCCGAGGGCAGCGTGAGCAGCGCGGCCACCACCAGGTAGCCGAGGACCTGCGCCACCGACAGCGTCGCGTTCACCGGGATCCACCACGACGGGTAGGCGTCACCGACGAGTTCCAGCAGGTCGGCGGTGACCCGGTCGTCCGCGCCGAGCCGCAGCGGGACGGCCCGCTGGCCGACCAGCACCGCCAGCCCGCAGCAGCCGCAGAGCAGGCCCGTACCGGCGACCACCCAGGTCCCGGTCCGGGCGCCGGAACGGCCCGCGAGCAGACCCAGGGCGAGCCCGGCGAGCAGCAACCCGGCGAGCACGCCGAGCACGGCGGCCAGCACTGTGGAGCCGCGCAGCAGGCCGGCCACCTGGTCGATGTCGCCGCCGCCCGCGCCGGTCCGCTGGGCCGCCGCAACCCGGAACCGGTCCACCGTGCCGCCGCTGACGGCCAGGTTGAGCACCGCGTACGCCACGGCGCCGACCGCCATCGCCAGCAGCAGCGCCGCCGCGGCGAGGACGGTGCCCGGCCGACGGGGTGCGGCCCGATCGGGGTACGACACGACTGATCCCTCCGGTAGGCGTCGGCTTGCAACCTACTCGGAGGGATCGTCGGCGTCGCCGCAATCCGGAGGTCAACTTCCGGACGGCGGCTCCGGATCGCGGCGCTCACCCGGCTGGCCGCCGGGCGTCGACGGCGGCTGACCGCCGGACGGGAAGGGCGGCTGGCCACCGCCAGGGAACGGCGGCTGGCCGCCGGGCGGGGGCGTGCCGGGCGCCGGCGGGTACGACGGGTAAGCCGGCTCCCCCGACTGGCCCGGGTACGCCGGGTAGGCGCCACCCGGCACCGGCGGCTCCCAGCCGGCCTTGGGCTTGCGGAAGAACTCGTTCGCCTGCGGCAGCGCCAACAGGATCAGCGCGGCCAGCAGGGCGAGCAGCGCGACCAGGCCCAGCAGCAGGTTGACGGGCGTGTACCAGGACGGCAGCACGTCCTCCAGCCGGCGCTGGATCTCCTCCGGGCTGGGCGCGTCACCGGTGGTGGTGCCGCCCGTCATGCCGCCGGAGATGCCGCTGACCAGCCCGCCGGCGGTGCAGCAGAACAGGATGCCGCCCAGCACCCAGGTGGTGATCCGGGAGCCGTTCTTGCCCCGGTTGTTCAACAGGGCCAGCACGACGAGCCCGGCCGCGATCAGCAGCGACACGACAGCCGAGATGAGGCTGAACGCGTACGCGATGTCGCCGACCGACTCGGCGCCGGTGCCGGCGTACGCGTCGCTGAGCACGTCACGGATCTTGCCGATGACGGTCAGCGCCACGATCAGGTTCACCACCTGGATCGCGGCGACGAAAATGAGCAGCCAACTGGAAAGCGTCACCACACCGGGACGCGCGCGGGGCGGGGTGCCCGGAGCATCGACCATGACTCTCCCTTCCTAGATCAGATGCCCACCGTAGCGATCTCCGACCAGCTCAGCACCCTGGACCGGCTCACTTCTCGGCGCGGCGCAACCGGCGGTGCTCGGCGGTGACCACGCCGAGCAGCGCGAGATCGAGCGCGACAGCGGCGACCGCGCCGAACTGGTTGACGGTGAAGTTGAAGACCTGCCCGAACAGCAGGTCGACCAGCAGCGCCAGCTTGAACAGGCGGAACGCCTCGGTCCGGTTGCGGCGCAGCAGCCAGGCGGCCCACAGGCCGAGCACGGCGGTGATCAGCGCACTGGCGCTGACGCCCAGGATCGCGCCCCACTCCCGCTCCTCGCCCAGGTGCCCGGTCACGCCGTCGAGGAACACCGCCAGCACGGTGAGCACCGGCTCCACCACCAGGTAGACCACCACCGGCCAGATGAGCCAGCGGCGCCCGGCAGCCCAGACGGCGAGACGCCGGGCCCGGTCCGCCGCCCGCTGCCAGAGCCGCACCGGCGGCGGTTCCCGGTGCGGCACCGCCTCCAGCAGTCGCGCCACAGCGGTCTCGGTGGCCGGTCCGGTGCCCTGCACGAGCCGCAGCACGGCGGCCCGGCGGCGATCGGTCAGCCCGGCCGGCAGGCCGCTGAGCACCATGTCCAGCGCGTTCGCGGTGCGCTCGGCCGGAGTCAGCCGGGATCGTCCGGTGCGCCCGCGTACCGCCTGGGTGAGCAGGACCAGCAGCGCGAACGCGACGTAGATGATGGCGGCGGCCGGGGCGTAGAAGTAGTCGGTGCCGGTGGTGACGAACTTGCCCACCTCGTCGATGAACAGCCCGAACCCGATGCCGCCGACCACCGCCCCGGCGCTGCGCGAGGCGTCGCCGAGGAAGACCAGCGGGATGCCCAGGCCGACGGCGAGCAGCAGGCCGCCCCAGAGGACGTGCGCGATGTGCAGCCCGCCGCCACCGAGCTGGGGATAGCCGGTGGCCTCCAGGTACGCCCGGACGGCCAGCACGGTGACCACGCCGGAGAGCACGAACCCCTGGAGGTAGGACGCCGCCTCGATCGCCCGGGTCGGCAGCCGGCGGACCAGCCAGCCGATCCCCGGTCGGTGGCGCGGCGATTCGGGTGGCATATCCCGAAACCTAGTAGCCGCGCCACTCCTCGCGGGCGTAGTCCAGCACCCTCGGTCGCAACAGGGTGGAGGCCGGCACGTCCAGCCGGGCCCGGTCGGCGGGGAACGTGGCGGCGGCGGCCAGCACCGCCGGGGTCAGGAACCGCAGCGGTGGCGGGTCGTCCGGCAGCGCCAGTTCCGGCGCGGCGTCGCCGGGCGAGGCGAGCACGAATCCCCAGTCGCCGAAGCTCGGCACGTCGATGTGGTACGGCACGGTGGCGAAGCCGGCCTCGCGGACCGACCGCTCGATCGACCAGTACGACCGGGGTGCGAAGTACGGCGACCCGGACTGCACCACGAGCCGCCCGCCGGGGGCCAGCACCGGCCGGATCAGCGTGTAGAACTCGATCGTGTAGAGCTTCGCGGTGGCCGTCTCGTCCGGGTCGGGCAGGTCGGCGATCACCACGTCGAAGCGGTCCGTGGCGGTACGCAGCCAGGCGAACGCGTCCAGGTTGAGCACCCGTACCCGGGGGTCGGTGAGCGAGCCGCGGTTCAGCTCGCGCAGCTGCGGCTCGCGGCGGGCCAGCTCCACCACCGCCGGGTCGAGGTCGACGAGCGTCACCGAGCGCACGTCCGGGTACTTGAGGATCTCCCGCGCGGCCAGTCCGTCGCCCGCGCCGAGCACCAGCACGTCGCCGTGCGCCCCGCGCATCGCCGGGTGCACGAGCGCCTCGTGGTAGCGGTACTCGTCGATCGAGCTGAACTGGAGGTCGCCGTTGAGGAACAGCCGCAGGTCGGTGTCGGAGTGGCCGGGCTCGCGCATCGAGCGGGTCAGCACGATCTCCTGGTAGCGGCTGCGCTCGGCGTGCACCACCGGGTCCCGGTAGAGCTGCTGGCGGGCGGTCACCTCGAAGTCGTGGGCGGTCATCCACGCGTACCCGAGAAGCAGGCCGACCACGACGGTGGCCGCGCCCAGCCCGGCCCGCGCCCGCCGGCTGAGGTCGGCGCGGAACACGGTGAAGACCAGCACCACACCGGCGACCGCGTTCACCGCGCCCACCACGAGCGCGCCCTTGAGCTGGCCGAAGACCGGGATCAGCAGGAACGGGAAGGCCAGCCCGCCGAGCAGCGCGCCCACGTAGTCGGCGGCGAACAGGTCGGCCACCGCGCTGCCCGCCGACTGTTCCCGGATGCGTTGCAGCATCACCATGAGCAGCGGGATCTCCGCGCCGATCAGCAGGCCGAGCACGAACGCGGTGCCGACGAGCGCCGGGCCGTACAGGTCGAGCCAGGCGAACGCGGCGTAGAGGCCGAGCACGGACAGGCCGCCGAGCAGCGCCAGCGTCAGCTCGATCACCGCGAACGAGACCACCGCCCGGGACTGCAACGGCTTCGCCACCAGCGCGCCGACGCCCATCGCGAAGACCATCACGCCGAGCACGATCGACGCCTGGCCGACCGTGTCGCCGATCAGGTAGCTGCCGAGCGCGACCAGCGCCAGCTCGTACACCAGGCCGCAGGCCGCGCAGACGAAGACCGCGAGCAGGACCGCCGCGCGGGCCAGGCGCCACCGCGGCCGCGCGGCCACGTCGGCGGTCACCGGATGCTCCGGGTACGTCCGGCGGCTCCCGCCCCGGCGCGCTGCGCGGGCACCCCGCCCCGGTGCCTGCGGCGCTGCCGCACGCCCACGGCGATGAACAGCGCGGCGAGCAGGAACAACGCCGCCGAGCTGAGGATGTAGAGCCACCGGTCCCGCCAGAAGTCGCTGCCGGCGTCCGGCAGCGGTGCGGACGGGGTGGACGGGCCGGCGGCAGGCGGCGCGGCCGGTCCGGCGAGCCCTCGCTCGGCGGCGAGCAGCGGCAGGATCGTGGCGGCCCGGGTGACGGCCCAGCCCGGGTCGGCGAGGAACGCGCCCCCGTCCAGCCCGAAGCGGCCGAGCCCCGTCTCGATCGCGTAGAGCTCGGAGTACTCGATGTCCTCCGAGCCCTTGATCTGGATCGTGGCGTAATCCTCCGACTCGCTGCTGGACGAGGTGTACCTGACGTTCGCGGAGACCGCGATCCAGCGCGGGCAGCCGGGCGCGTCAATGACTGTGGTGCCGTCGCCGAGGTTGGAGCCGACGCTCACGTCGTCGTACACGTCGAGCAGTTCCCAGCCGTAGCAGATGCCCTGGCTGTCGGTGGCCGCCTTGAGGATCGGCACGGTGCCGGACCGTTCGTCGGCCGCCGGGGCGGGGACGGAGGTGTCCGAGTCGCCGCCGAACACGCCGATGGCGCAGACGAAAACCACGAAACCCCCGACCACGGACCAGATCACCGTCTGGGTGCGCTTGTCCTTCCCCACCCCGGGCCTGGCGGGCTTGCCGCTCATCAGATGATCGCGGCGGCGATGATCGCGCCGGTGGCGAGGTGCACCGTCGCCGAGACCCACACCGCCGGATGCGGCTGCGGATCCACCAGCAACTCACCGAGCTTGCCCGGAGTCGCCGCGTCCAGCAGCACGAACGCCACCGCCATGATCACCAGACCGAGAACGCCGTACGCCCCCGCACCGATCAGACCCAGCCGGAAATCGTCAGCACTCGCCACGATCGCCGCCACCACGATCGTGCCCACCCCGACCAGGTTCGACGAGAGCAACACCGCCGCGTTGCGATTGCGCTCAACCCAGATCAACTCGTGAAGCTTGCCCGGCGTCGCCACGTCGACCAGGACATAACCGATGGCCATCAGAGCGATGCCGACCACGCCGTACGCGAGCGTGACCAGCAGATCGGTGACGAGATGTTGCACAGAAGACTCCAGGGTGAGGGGATCGAGCGAAGGGCTACTTACCGGAACCGCGGGCGCGCTGCGCGGTCGCCTCGCCCCGCTGCTTGCGGCGCTGCCGCAGGCCCACGACGAGGAACAGTGCGGCGACCAGGAAGAACCCGGCCGAGGTGAGGATGTAACCCCACCGGTCCCGCCAGAAGTCGCTGCCGGCGTCCGGCAGCGGCGCGGCGGCGCTGGACGGCGCGGCGGTGGGCGCCGCGGCCGGTCCGGCCAGCCCGCGCTCGGCGGCGAGCAGCGGCAGGATCGTGGCGGCCCGGGTGACGGCCCAGCCCGGTTCGTCGAGGAACGTCTCCTCGTCCAGCCCGAAGCGGCGCAGCCCGGTTCGGATCTCGGTGAGGTCGGTGAACGTGATGCCGTCCGAACCCTCGATCCGGATGAGGACGTCGTCGTCCTCCCTCTCGCCCGTCATGGAGGAGTACCTGACCTCGGCGGTCACCTCGATCCAGCGCGTGCAGCCCGGCGCGCCGGGGGCCGGCATGCCGTCACCGTGGCTGGAGCCGACGCTCACGTCGTTCCACCCGTCGGACAGCCTCCAGCCGTAGCAGATGCCCTGGCTGTCGGTGGCCGCCTTGAGGATCGGCACGGTGCCGGAGCGCTCGTCGGCCGCCGGGGCGGGGACTGAGGTGTCCGAGTCGGGGCCGAAGACGCCGAGGAGGCAGATGGCGAGCACGCTCACCACCACGACCCAGAAGAACGCCTTCTTGCGCTTCTCCTTCACGTCCTCCGGTGTGGCAGCCCAGCCGTCGGCCGCTCCCGTGAACCGGCCCACCATCCTCCGGCGCTTCGCCTCCTTCTCGTCCGACGAGGCGGAGACGAACCATTCGTCCAGCATCTCCCCGGCCAAGGTCAACGCCGGGTTGCGCTTCTCCTTCTTCTCCCCCGAGGCGGCATTCCAGTCGTCCATCAGATGATCGCGGCGGCGATGATCGTGCCGGTGGCGAGGTGCACCGTCGCCGAGACCCACACCGCCGGATGCGGCTGCGGATCCACCAGCAACTCACCGAGCTTGCCCGGAGTCGCCGCGTCCAGCAGCACGAACGCCACCGCCATGATCACCAGACCGAGAATGCCGTACGCGCCCGCCCCGATCAGACCCAGCCGGAAATCATCGGCACTCGCCACGATCGCCGCCACCACGATCGTGCCCACCCCGACCAGGTTCGACGAAAGCAACACCGCCGCGTTGCGATTGCGCTCAACCCAGATCAACTCGTGAAGCTTGCCCGGCGTCGCCACGTCGACCAGGACATAACCGATGGCCATCAGAGCGATGCCGACCACGCCGTACGCGAGCGTGACCAGCAGATCGGTGAGGAGGTTCTCCACAGAAGACTCCAGGGGTGAGGGGATCGAAGAGGGCTACTTACCGGAACCGGGGCCGCCGCCCCGCACCGTGCTGCCTCGACCCCAGCCCCAGCTGTTGCCGACGACGTTGTGGTAGCGGGGGTAGGCGGTGGTCATCTTCTCCAGCAGGATCACCGAGCCGACGGCGAGCGGGAGGATCACCACCGAGTCGTCGTCGTAGCGCAGGTAGACGCCGCTGCCGTCGACGTACTGGTCGGCCGGGCGCCAGGCGTCGGTGATCTGCTGGGACACCTCGCTCGGCGTCTTCTTCGAGGTGTACGCGATCGCGTTCGAGCCGATGTCCCGCCCGGAGGCGCGGGAGAAGTTGTCCTCCACGTAACCCCGGGGCGAGAAGTTGCCGTAGAAGATCGTGAAGGCGGCGACGAGCGCGCCGATGACGGCGACCGCCACGCCCACCACGAACCACCGTCGGTACGTCACAGCTCCTCCACCACGGTCTCGGTCAGGACCAGCTCGTTCGTCTGGGGATAGACGTGCCAGGTGCGCCAGGCGAGCACGCCGTCCGGCGGCCGGGGCCGGACGGAGAGCGCGGTGACCGCGTCCTCGTCGCCGGGGAAGACCCCGATCAGCGCGTAGGGGTCGCCCGCGAGTTCGGCGCGCAGCGCCGCGACCCGGGTACGCAGGCCGTCGCCTTCGGGCCGGAGCACGGTGGCCATGAACCGGTAGCCGGCCGTTTCGTCGTGCAGCGCGTCCGGCAGGTGCGGCGGGCGGCCGGGCAGGCAGGCGACGGTCTCGGTGAGCCCGCCGAGCACCACCTGATGGGAGGCGCCGAGCAGGCGCAGCCGCAGCCGGGGCAGGCCGGGCAGGTCGAGGTCGCGTACGGCCAGCGCCGGCAGCTCCGGGCCGCCGAGGGCCAGGCTCAGGTCGGCGGCGCTGGTGTCGACGTAGGGCGCGTCCAGGCAGACGAGCACGTCAGCGCACCGTCTCCGGGCCGCCCTGCGGGTAGATCATCACCTCGGCGCGGCGCAGCTCCTCACCGAGGTTGACCTCCCAGCCGGCCTCCCCGTACGCCTCGAACGACAGCCGCGCCCCACCGGGCGCCTGGTAGTCGTGGTAGCGCATGGTGCCGTGCGGATCGAGGCCGGTGCCCTCGGTCGCGGTGTACCGCGCCTGGCCGGACTCGTCCCAGTTGTAGCGGCGGCCGGACATCTCCAGCGTCGGGGCGCCCGGCGTCACGGTGGCCCCCGGCTCGCTGGTCCAGAGCACCAGCTCCAGGTCCGGGTCGGACTCGACGGAGAGCCAGCGCTTCACCCCGCCCGCGTCGTCGAGCAGGTGCTCCGCCCAGCTCCAGCCGCCCTCGACCAGGTGCACCGAGCCGCGCACGGTGTACGGCACCGCGCGGATCTCGACGATGTCGCCGGGCTTGAGCCCGCGCGGGTCGCCGCGCAGCGCGTCGGCGTCCCGGTCCCGGAACGGGTCCCCCGGCGCCGCCTTGGTCTTCGGGCCGGACGCGGACCGGGACCTCCGCATCGCAATCACGGCGATCACCACACCGGCCACTCCGACCAGGCACCCGAGCGTCGTCACCAGCCACGCCACCGAACCGTTCACAACCGCCTCCCCCAACGTGCTCGGCGGGAACGGTAACAACCGCGCACAAGCTTGCTGAAGTCCCGGACGCTGAGTGGTCGCTCAGTTACCCGCGTGGCCGGCGAGCCTGTCGGCCGCGTACTCGCCCAGCGTGGCCCGGCCCATCAGGCAGCCGGAGAACGTGGTGAACTCGCCGTCGTCGTCGCGCAGCCGGGTCCACGCCGCCCGCCCGGCGGCCGGATCGACCGCCTCCAGCAGCGTCGCCGCGTACGCCCGCCCGGCCGGCGAACCCTTGCGGAGCAACCTGTCGACCCGCTTGCGGGCCGCCTCCGGGTGCTCCCGCAGTCCCTGCTCCAGCCGCCGGTACGCCTCGGTCGCGGGCAGGACCTGCCCGGCCAGCCCCACCCCGCCGAAGGCGAGGGTGTCCGCGCGGTCGAGTTCCCGCGCCGCCTCGTCCAGTTCCCGCTCCCACGTCCCGCTCATACCCCACTATGTGCCCACCCCACCAACCCCTCCAACCGCAAGGAAGGGCCCCCTGTTAACGCCTCCGGTAGAGGAGGGGTCCCTTCTTAACACCCACGACGAGCGCCACGCCCCACCGGACGGCGAAGGCCCGGCCTTGGGAGGGCCGGGCCTTCGCGGGTGGGTCGGGTCAGGCGGCGGTGACCGCCAGGGACTCCTTGGAGTCGGACAGGTCGACGCGGACCGTGTCGCCGTCGCGGATGTCGCCGGCCAGCAGCGCCTTGGCGAGCTGGTCGCCGATCGCCGACTGCACCAGCCGGCGCAGCGGGCGGGCACCGTAGATCGGGTCGTACCCGTGCTCGGCCAGCCACGTGCGTGCGGAGTCGCTGATGTCCAGTGCCAACCGGCGGTCCGCAAGACGGGTTCGCATCCGGTCGAGCTGGATGTCCACGATCGACCGCAGGTCCTCGCCCTGGAGCGCGGCGAACACCACGATGTCGTCGAGCCGGTTGAGGAACTCCGGCTTGAAGTGTGACCGGACCACCGCGAGCACGCCCTCCCGGCGCTCGTTCTCGGTGAGCGTCAGGTCGCTGATCACCGACGAGCCCAGGTTCGAGGTGAGGATCAGGATCGCGTTGCGGAAGTCCACCGTACGGCCCTGACCGTCGGTGAGCCGGCCGTCGTCGAGCACCTGGAGCAGCACGTCGAAGACGTCCGGGTGCGCCTTCTCCACCTCGTCGAGCAGGATCACCGAGTACGGGCGGCGGCGTACCGCCTCGGTGAGCTGGCCGCCCTCCTCGTAGCCGACGTATCCGGGCGGGGCACCGACCAGGCGGGCCACCGAGTGCTTCTCGCCGTACTCGCTCATGTCGATGCGGACCATGGCCCGCTCGTCGTCGAAGAGGAACTCGGCGAGTGCCTTTGCGAGCTCGGTCTTGCCGACGCCGGTCGGGCCGAGGAACAGGAAGCTGCCGGTCGGGCGGTCCGGGTCGGCGACGCCGGCCCGGGCGCGGCGTACCGCGTCGGAGACCGCGCCGACCGCCTCGGCCTGGCCGACCACGCGGGCGCGCAGCGACTCCTCCATCCGCAGCAGCTTGGCGGTCTCGCCTTCCAGCAGCCGCCCGGCGGGGATGCCGGTCCAGGAGGCGACCACGGCGGCGATGTCGTCCGCGCCGACCTCCTCCTTGAGCATCGCGCCGTCGGCCTGGAGCCGGGCCAGCTCCTCCTCGGCCTGCTTCAGCTCGGTCCGCAGCGCGGGGATCCGGCCGTACCGCAGCTCGGCGGCGCGTTCCAGCTCGCCGTCGCGCTCGGCCCGCTCGGCCTCGCCGCCGAGGCGTTCCAGTTCCTCCTTGGCGGTGGAGAGCTTGGTGATGTGGCTCTTCTCGGTCTGCCAGCGCTCGGACAGCGCGGTGAGCTGCTCGCGCTTGTCGGCGAGTTCCTTGCGCAGCCGCTCCAGGCGCTCGGCGGACGCGGCGTCCGGCTCCTTGGCCAGCGCCATCTCCTCGATCTCCAGGCGGCGTACCGCCCGCTCGATCTCGTCCACCTCGACCGGCCGCGAGTCGATCTCCATGCGCAGCCGGGACGCGGACTCGTCGACCAGGTCGATGGCCTTGTCCGGCAGGAACCGGTCGGTGATGTACCGGTCGGAGAGCGCTGCGGCGGCGACCAGCGCGGCGTCGGTGATCCGTACGCCGTGGTGCACCTCGTAGCGTTCCTTGAGCCCGCGCAGGATGCCGATGGTGTCCTCGATGGTCGGCTCGCCGACCAGCACCGGCTGGAAGCGCCGCTCCAGCGCGGGGTCCTTCTCGATGTGCTCGCGGTACTCGTCGAGCGTGGTGGCGCCGACCATCCGCAGCTCGCCGCGCGCCAGCATCGGCTTGAGCATGTTGCCGGCGTCCATCGAGCCCTCGCCCTTGCCGGCGCCGACCACGGTGTGCAGCTCGTCGAGGAATGTGATGACCTGGCCGTCGGAGTTCTTGATCTCCTCCAGCACGGACTTCAGCCGCTCCTCGAACTGCCCCCGGTAGGACGCGCCGGCGACCATCGCGCCGAGGTCGAGCGAGACCAGCTTCTTGTCCCGCAGCGACTCCGGCACGTCGCCGGCCACGATCCGCTGGGCCAGGCCCTCCACGATCGCGGTCTTGCCGACGCCCGGCTCGCCGATCAGCACCGGGTTGTTCTTGGTACGCCGGGACAGCACCTGGATCACCCGGCGGATCTCCGAGTCCCGGCCGATCACCGGGTCGATCTTGCCGTCGCGGGCGCTCGCGGTGAGGTCCACGCCGTACTTGGCCAGGGCCTGGTAGGTCTGCTCCGGGTCGGCGGTGGTGACCCGGCGGTCCCCGCCCCGGACGGTCGGGAACGCGGCGACCAGGTTCTCCTCGGTGGCGCCGGAGTTCTTCAGCGCGACCGAGACCGCGCCGCCGACCCGGGCCAGCCCGGCCAGCAGGTGCTCGGTGGAGGTGTACTCGTCGCCCAGCGGCCGCGCGATCTGCTCGGCGGCGCCGATGGCGTTGACGAACTCGCGGGCCAGCGTCGGCTCGGCGATGCTCGACCCGCGCGCGGCGGGCAGCGCGTCGACCGAACGCAGCGCGACGCGGCGCAGCTCGGCGGGGTCGGCACCGACGGCGCGCAGCAGGCCCGCGGCGGTCGAACCCTCGGTGTCCAGGAGTGACAGCAGCAGGTGCCAGGGCTCCACGGTGGCGTGACCGCGCTGGTTCGCCAGCGCGACGGCACCGGTGATGGCTTCGCGGCTCTTGGTGGTGAGACGTTCCGTGTTCATGGGCTCCCCCGGATCGGCGTGTCCACTGGACATGACACAACCAGAGTTGAGTCTATTCCGCTCAACTCCACCCCTGTGACCTGAGTCACCCTTTACCTTTGACGGATCAGCGACGCGGGAGGCGCGCGAGGCAGGGAGTCTCGTGGTCGGCGCGCAGCACGCAACGCCGGCCACCGTCCAGCTTGCGGTCACAGAACACCCAATGGCGTACGGCCTGGTCGTCCTCGGCCGAGACGGTGATCCCGCCCAGCTCCACCACCGCGAGGAACGCCAACGACCGCCCGGCCGTACGACCGAGCATCTTCGCCCGGGCCAGGTCGGCCGCGCGCACCGGCAGATGGATTACGTACCGCCCGGTCACTGCCGCCCGGCCAGATCGCGCATCGACGGAGCCTGACGGGACTGCCACTCGCGCAACGCACCCTTGATCCGGGCCGCCTCCTCCCGGCTCCGGGCGATTTCGGCGTACGCGGCGGCAAGGTCCCCCGCGACGCGGTCGAGGAACGCGGCGACCTCGGCGGGGTCCAACCCCCGACGGCATGTCGTGAAGCTGTGGCCCCGCACCTGCCAGGGCCGGAGCGGAAGGTACGACGTGGAGCGGTAGGCGCCGACCGGCGCGGAGTTGGGCGGACCCACGTTCCGCCGCCGCGACCGTATTCGCAGGAGATTACGCACGACACTGTCCCTTCTTCCGGGCCGAGGACACGGTTGAGACGGCACGACTGGTCGCGCACGACCAGTCGTGCCGACTACGGCTGCCAACCGGGGGCCGGTTGCCTACCAGGCGTTCCGTCGAAGGCATCCGCACGAGGAACATACAATGCAAAGCATTGTATGACAAGCAGTGAGCATGCTTAGCACGCAAAGTGTTGGCTCACCGGTCCGACTCGTGGGAAGATCTTGGGGCCTACCAGGAGTTGCCGCCATGCCCCGAGTTTCGGACCGTCAGAGAATCGCGCAGGACATCAGAGACAAGATCGCTTCGGGCGAATACGGCCCCGGCGACAAACTCCCCTCCCTGCGTGAGCTGATCGCGCACTACCAGGTGTCCGCGGAGCCGGTCCGCTCCGCGCTGTTGATCCTTCAGGCCGAAGGTCTGGTCGAGGGACATCAGGGCAAGGGCACCTATGTAACCACGCGCGACGACACGCCCTGACCCTGCGACGACGGCCGACCCATCGACCCCGCCGAGCATGCGTGCGCCGCAGCGGTAGCCTCACCGGCGTGCGAGTACGTGTCGAACAGACCGCCCTGCCCGGGATCGGCGTACGTCATGATCTGATGACGGAGTCCGGCCGCCGGCTCGGCGTGGTCTCCCATCGCAATGGCCGTCGCGACCTGGTCCTCTACGACCCGGACGATCCCGACTCCTGCCAACATGACATACCGCTGACCGACGACGAGGCGGAGGCGCTCGCCGACATCCTCGGCGCGTCGCTGATGCTGGGTCAGCTCTCCGGGCTGCGCGAGCAGGCCGCCGGGCTGCTGACCGAACAGGTCGCCATCCCGGCGGGCTCGAAGTACGTCGGCAGGCGGCTCGCGGACACCAAGGCACGCACCCGGACCAGCGCGTCCATCGTGGCCGTGCTGCGTCAGGGCGCCGTGAACGTCTCGCCCGAACCCACCTTCCGGTTCGAAGCCGGCGACGTGATCGTCGTGGTCGGTACCCGTCAGGGCCTCGACGGCGTGACCGCGATCCTCGCCGAGACCGATCCGGACGGCTGACGCGTATGCACGAAACCACAATCCTGCTCATCGAAGTCGGTGCGCTGCTGCTCCTGCTCGGCCTGCTCGGCCGCCTGAGCCGCCGCGTCGGGGTCTCGCCCATCCCGCTGTACCTGCTCGCCGGCCTGGCGTTCGGGCACGGCGGCCTGCTGCCGCTCAACGCCAGCGAGGAGTTCTTCGCCGTCGGCGCGGAGATCGGCGTGATCCTGCTGCTGGTCATGCTCGGTCTGGAGTACAGCGCCAACGAGCTGGTGGGCAACCTCCGCTCGGCCGCGCCGGCCGGGGTGATCGACGCGGTGTTCAACGCGCTGCCCGGCTTCGCCTTCGCGCTCCTGCTCGGCTGGGGCTGGGTGGCGGCCGTGGTGCTGGCGGGCGTGACCTGGGTGTCGTCGTCCGGCGTGATCGCCAAGGTGCTCGGCGACCTGGGCCGGGTCGGTAACCGGGAGACCCCGGTGATCCTCTCCGTCCTGGTGATCGAGGACCTGGCGATGGCCCTCTACCTGCCGCTGGTCACCGCGCTGCTCGCCGGGGTCGGCCTGATGAAGGGCGGCATCGCGCTCGCCATCGCGGTGTTCACCGTCGTCGTGGTGCTGGCCGTGGCGATCCGGTACGGCCACCTGATCTCCGCCGCGCTCTCCGCGAAGGATCCGGAGGCGCTCCTGCTCGGGGTGCTCGGCCTGACCCTGCTGGTCGCCGGCGTCGCGGCCAAGCTCCAGGTGTCGGCGGCGGTCGGCGCGTTCCTGGTGGGCATCGCACTGTCCGGGCCGGTGGCGCACCACGCCACCGAACTGCTCTCCCCGCTGCGCGACCTGTTCGCCGCGGTCTTCTTCGTGTTCTTCGGGCTGGTCACCAACCCGCTGGACATGCCTCCGGTGCTGCTGCCCGCGCTGCTGCTCGCAGTGGTGACCATGGCGACGAAGGTGGCCACCGGCTATCTGGCCGCCCGCCGGGTCGGGATCGCCGAGCCCGGACGCTGGCGGGCCGGGCTGGCGCTGACCCCGCGCGGCGAGTTCTCGATCGTCATCGCCGGACTGGCCGTCGCGGCCGTCTACCCGGTGGAGCCGAAGCTCGCCGCACTCGCCACCGCGTACGTGTTGATCACGGTGGTGACCGGGCCGCTGCTCGCCCGGCTGCCCGACACCCGGTGGTTCAAGCAGTGGCTGCGCACCCGCGCCGCCGCCGTACGGCCACCCGCGCCGCTGCCCCTGGGCTCCGGCGACTGACCCCGGTGCCGGGCCGGATCAGCCGCAGGGCAGATCCGGCCCGGCGTTGTCAAATTGATCCCGGGAAGGTCTACCACTGCTCCGTCCAACCGCGTTAACGTTTCGGCCCAGCAGCCAGGGTCCGCGGGTGGCCTGCGCCCCCCGCCAGCGCAAGCGGAAGGTCGGCCGGTGAGCGTGCAGGAAGGTACGTTCCGCGGCTTCGCCAACCCCGTCGATCCCTCGCCCACCGAACTGCGCGCGTGGGCGTATCAACCGGACTCGGTGCCGCTGACCTCGATGCCGCCGGACTGGGACCTGCTGGTCGCCGGTGACCACCTGGTGCAGACGCTGTTCGACCTGGCGATGGACCAGAGCTGCCCGGCCCGGCGGTTCGCCCTGCACTGCCTCTACATCTATGCCGCCGACGGCATCCGGACGAACTTCCGCGCCCACCCGAAGCGCCGGTTCCGCAAGCTGGTCGAGCAGGCCGAGAAGTCCGGCGACGACCTGATGCGCAACTGGGCGCACAACAGCCGGGTGCTGCTGGCCCGGCCGGATCTCTTCGTCTACCGGGACTGGTGCGAGGGCGGCCTGGTCCGCGAGAACCGCCGCCTCTGACCCTCGCCGCCGGATACGAACGGGCCGCGATCCCCCGGATACGAACGGGCCGGGATCCCCCGTGGATCCCGGCCCGCACGTCGGCGGATCGTCAGGTCGATCCGCCCTGCTTACGGCGTCGCTCGTCGTCCCGCGCCCGGTCCACGCCGTGGTCCGTCTGGTCGGCGAAGCGCCCTTCCTTGACCTTGTCGCTGAAGCGTCCCTCGGTGACCCGGTCGAACCGCTCGCGGACGTTCTCGGCCACCTTCTCCAGCCGTTCTTCCGCGCGCTCGGCCACCTTCTTCGCCGGTTCCGTCATGACTCCCCCCGCCAGCCCGGAGTCCGCTTTGAGGCTTTTTGCCCCTGCGGAAAGCGTAGTGGACCCCACCCTGCCGCACCCCGTTTTCCGCCGACCGCCCGCGCACGACGAAGGCCGGCGCGACCCCGGGGGAGCGGGGCGCACCGGCCTTCCGATACGAGGAGGTCAGCGGTCGGGAGCGCGGCGTGGACGCCAGACGACGAGCGCTGTGGACGTGCGGTTTGTGGGCACGAGGTCACCGCGGGGGAAGCCGCCGAGCGACTCCAGCTCGGCGATCCGCCGGTACGCGGCGTCCAGCTCCGCCTCCAGCCGGGCCACCCGCTGCTGCGCCTCTTCGAGCAGCCGCTCCAACCCGATGATCCGCTTGACCCCGGCCAGGTTGATCCCGTCGTCCTGGCTGAGCCGCTGCACCTCGCGGAGCAGCACCACGTCCCGGACGCTGTACCGGCGACCGCCGCCGGACGCCCGGCCGGCCTGCACCAGGCCCAGCCGGTCGTACTGGCGCAGCGTCTGGGGGTGCATCCCCGCCATCCGCGCGGCCACCGAGATCATCAAGACCTTGGCCTCGTAGGCCGGGTCACCCGAGCCGACGTACTCCTCCGACATGCCCGCTCACCTCCGCTGCCGCCGTCAACTGAATCGACGTACCCGCGCCTCGAGATGTTCCCGCGCGGCGGGCGGAGTCTGCGCCGCGAAGGTCTCCAGCGCCGCCCGCGCCTCGTCCGAGACCTTCGCCGGGACCACCACGTCGAGCGTGACCAGCAGGTCACCGGCGCGGCCGTCCTTGCGTACGACGCCCTTGCCGCGGGCGCGCAGCACCCGCCCGCTGGGCGTACCCGGTGGCACCCGCAGGGTCACCGTCCCGTCCAGGGTCGGTACGCGCAGGTCCGTGCCGAGAACCGCCTCGGCGTACGTGATCGGGACGTTCAGGGTCAGGTCGTCCCCGGTACGCCCGAACAGCTCGTCCGGGCGAACCTTCACCTGCACGAACAGGTCACCGGCCGGACCGCCCCGCTCGCCGGGCTCGCCCCGGCCGGCCAGCCGGATCCGCTGCCCGTCGGCCACCCCGGCGGGGAAGCGCACGGTCAGCGTGCGGGTCTTGGTGACCCCGCCGGTGCCGTGGCACTCCGGGCACTTCTCCTCGACGATCGTGCCGACGCCCTGGCAGTTGCGGCACGGCTCGGAGAAGCTGAACGACCCCTGGTTGCGGGTGGTCACCCCGGCGCCGTGGCAGACCGGGCAGGCCACCGGCTGGGTGCCGGGCTTGGCGCCGTTGCCGTGGCAGGTTTCGCAGACCCCGGGGGCGCGCAGCGTCAGCGGCAGCGTGACCCCGTTCACCGCGTCGGTGAAGTCGAGCGCCACCTCGGCCTCGACGTCGCGGCCACGGGCCGGGCCGCGCGGACGCGCCGGGCCACCGCCCCCGCCGCCACCGGAGAAGATCGTGCTGAACAGGTCGGTGAAACCGCCGCCGCTGAACCGGCTGTCGCCGCCGCCGGCGCCGCCGCCGAACAGGTCGGAGACGTCGAACGGCATGCCGCCCGGCTGGCCCCCGCCGCGGGCGCTGCGCCGGAACGCGCCGGAGCCGAACAGCGAGCGCATCTCGTCGTACTCGCGGCGCTTCTTCTCGTCACCGAGCACCGCGTACGCCTCGGAGACGGTCTTGAACCGCTCCTCGGCCCCGCTGTCGCCGGGGTTGTGGTCCGGGTGCGACTCCCGGGCCAACTTGCGGTACGCCTTCTTGATCTCGTCCGAGGAGGCGGACTTGTCCACGCCCAACGCGGCGTAGTAGTCCTTCTCGATCCAGTCCTTGGAACTCACCGGTCCACCCCCTTCCACGGGTCGAATCCCGGTCGTCCCGCCCGCCCGGTGCGGGCGGGCGGGACGTCACGGGTCGGCACTACTCCGGGTCCGCGACCGCGACCATGGCGGGCCGCAGCAGCCGCTCGCCGAGCTGGTAACCCCGGCGCATGACCTGTACGCAGGTCGGCTCGGTCACGTCGGCGGAGGTCTGGTGCGCCACCGCCTCGTGCCGGGTCGGGTCGAACGGGTCACCCTTCTCGCCGAACGCGGTCAGGCCGAACTTGGCGAGCGCACCGGTGAGCTGCTCGGCCACGCTGCCGAACGGGCCCACCAGGTCGCCGTGCTCGCGGGCCCGGTCCAGGTCGTCGAGGATCGGCAGCAGCGCGGTCAGCACCGCCCCGGTGGCCTGCTCCTGCACCAGGTTGCGGTCCCGGTCGACCCGCTTGCGGTAGTTGGCGTACTCCGCCGTCACCCGCTGGAGGTCGCGGGTGCGCTCCTCCAGGTCGGTGCGCAGCGACTCCAGCTCGGTGCCGAGTGGCGCGTCCGTGCCGGTCCCGCCGTTCGGCTCGGCGGGCGAGTCGACCACTGCCGGACCGCTGACCTCGGCCTCGCCGCCGATCTCGTCGACCACGACCTCGGCCTCCTCGACCAGCCCTTCGGCGGGCGCGTCGGCGGCCGCGTCGGCCGCCGAGGCGTCGTTCGCCGACTGCTCGGTCGCCTTGCCGAGCTTGCGCTTGTCGCGGATGACGACCCGGGGTTCGTCGCCGGTGTCCTTGCCGGCGCCCGGCGCCGACCCGGTGGCACCCGGGTCGGCCGCTCGTGGCTTGTCCGTCATGCGGTTACCTCATCCCTCTGCCGTGCGAATCGTGTCCGGGACCGGATGTCACTTCTTGTCCTCGTCCACGATCTCCGCGTCGACCACGTCGTCGGCGCCACCGGCCTTCGGGCCACCGGCCGCACCCGCGCCGGCACCCGCGCCCGGCCCGGCCGCACCCGGGGCGGTCTGCTCGCCCTCCTGCTGCTGGGCGTAGAGCAGCGAGCCCGCCTGCTGGGAGACCTGCGCCAGCTTCTCGTGCGCGGACTTGATCTTCTCGATGTCCTGTCCGCCGAGGGCGCTGCGCAGCTCGCCGAGCGCCTCGTTGAGCTGGTCGCGGTTCTCGCCGGGCAGCTTGTCGCCGCTCTCGGCGAGGAACTTCTCGGTCTGCCACTGGAGCGCCTCGGCCACGTTGCGGGTCTCGGCCTCCTCACGGCGACGCTTGTCCTCGTCGGCGTGCTCCTCGGCGTCCCGGCGCATCCGCTCGATGTCGTCCTTCGGCAGCGAGGAGCCGCCGGTGATCGTCATCTTCTGCTCCTTGCCGGTGCCCAGGTCCTTCGCGTGCACGTTCACGATGCCGTTGGCGTCGATGTCGAACGTGACCTCGATCTGCGGCACGCCGCGCGGGGCCGGCGGGAGACCGGTCAGCTCGAAGGTGCCGAGCTTCTTGTTGTAGGCGGCGATGTCCCGCTCGCCCTGGAACACCTGGATCAGCACCGACGGCTGGTTGTCGTCGGCGGTGGTGAACACCTCGGAGCGCTTGGTCGGGATGGTGGTGTTGCGCTCGATGAGCTTGGTGAAGATGCCGCCCTTGGTCTCGATGCCCAGGCTCAGCGGGGTCACGTCGAGCAGCAGGACGTCCTTGACCTCACCCTTGAGCACACCGGCCTGGAGGGCCGCGCCGACGGCGACGACCTCGTCCGGGTTGACGCCCTTGTTCGGGTCGCGGCCGGTGAGCTGCTTGACCAGGTCGGTCACGGCCGGCATACGGGTCGAGCCGCCGACCAGGATGACGTGGTCGACGTCGGAGATCTTGATCCCGGCGTCCTTCACGGCCTGCTCGAACGGGCCCTTGCAGCGGTCCAGCAGGTCCTGCGTCATGCGCTGGAACTCGGCGCGGCTGAGCGTCACGTCGAGGTGCAGCGGGCCGGCCGAACCGGCGGTGATGTACGGCAGGTTGATGTTGCTGGTGGTGGCGGCGGACAGCTCGATCTTGGCCTTCTCGGCCGCCTCCTTGAGCCGCTGCATCGCCATCTTGTCCTGCGAGAGGTCGATGCCGTGCTCGCCGCGGAACGTCTTCACCAGGTGGTCGATGATGCGCTGGTCCCAGTCGTCACCACCGAGCTGGTTGTCACCGCTTGTGGACTTGACCTCCACCACGCCCTCGGCCAGCTCCAGCAGCGACACGTCGAAGGTGCCGCCACCGAGGTCGAAGACCAGGACGGTCTGCTCCTTGGAGCCCTTGTCCAGGCCGTACGCCAGGGCCGCCGCGGTCGGCTCGTTCACGATCCGCAGCACGTTGAAGCCGGCGATCTCACCGGCCTCCTTGGTGGCCTGGCGCTGCCCGTCGTTGAAGTAGGCCGGGACGGTGATCACCGCGTCGGTGATCTGCTCGCCCAGGTACGCCTCGGCGTCCCGCTTGAGCTTCATCAGCGTGCGCGCCGAGATCTCCTGCGGGGTGTACTTCTTGCCGTCGATGTCGACGGTCCAGTTGGTGCCGATCTCACGCTTGACCGACCGGATGGTCCGGTCGGGGTTGGTCACCGCCTGGCGCTTGGCGACCTCACCGACGAGCACCTCGCCGTTGCGGGCGAACGCGACGATCGAGGGAGTCGTACGCGAGCCCTCGGCGTTGGCGATGACGGTGGGCTCACCGCCCTCGAGAACGCTGACGCAGGAGTTCGTCGTGCCGAGGTCGATGCCGACCGCACGTGCCATGTTCGCTTCCTCGCTTCATAACGGGTGAGCAGGTCAGACGGCCTGCCCGGCGGGCCGCCCGGAAGCGACCGCACCACAAGTTGAGTGAACTTGACTCAATAGTGCCACGCGTTCGCCAATCCGCAAGTCGAGGTTGAGCCGACCCGGCGCAACCCGACCGTTACTACCGTCCGGTTGTCTTACCTTGCGTCGGTCGGGCACGCTTTAGCGGTGACGACGCATGGCGATTCCGCCACCCGTGCCGGCGCGCCCGCCGTCGCAGCCCGCACCGGAGCCACCACCGGCGACGACCAGCCTGCTCACGCCGCCGACGGCCTGCCCGCCGCGCTCACCGGCCTGCGGGCCGCGATCGGCGCGGCCCGCTTCCCGCTCGCCCTGCCCTCGGCCGAGCCGGCCCGGCACGCCGCGGCGAGCGTCACCGACCAGCTCGACGACTACCTGCTGCCCCGGCTGGCCCGCCTCGACGCCCCGCTCCTGGTGGTCGTCGGCGGCTCCACCGGTGCCGGCAAGTCGACGCTCGTCAACAGCCTGGTGAAGGCGCGGGTCAGCGCGGCCGGTGTGCTCCGCCCGACCACCCGCTCCCCGGTGCTCGTGTGCAGCCCGGCCGACGCCTCCTGGTTCCGGCAGGGCGAGCTGCTGCCCGGCCTGACCCGGACCACCGAACCAAGCGACCAGCCGGGCACCCTGCACCTGGTCACCGCCCCGGCGCTGCCGCCCGGCCTGGCCTTCCTCGACGCGCCCGACATCGACTCGGTGGTCGACGCCAACCGGGCGCTCGCCGGCCAGCTCCTCGCCGCCGCCGACCTCTGGCTGTTCGTCACCACCGCCGCCCGCTACGCCGACGCCGTGCCCTGGGAACTGCTGCGCAACGCCAGCGCCCGGGGCACCGCGGTGGCGATGGTGCTGGACCGGGTCCCCCCGGAGGCGGCCGACGAGATCGCCACCCACCTGTCCGAGATGCTCGCCGAGCAGGAACTGGGCGCCGCGCCGCTGTTCGTGCTGCCGGAGACCTGGGTGGACGGGCAGGGGCTGCTGCCGGACCGGATCACCGCACCGCTGAGCGACTGGTTCACCCGGCTGGCCGCCGACGCCGAGGCCCGCGCCGCGGTGGTCCGGCAGACGCTCGACGGCGCGCTCGCCGCGCTGCACCCGGTGGTGGAGGTGCTGGCCGAGGCCGCCGACGAGCAGGTCACCGCCGCCGACGCGCTGGACGAGCGGGTCCAGGCCGCGTACCGCGGCGCGGAGCGGAGCGTCGACCAGGGGCTCAAGGACGGCCGGTTGCTGCGCGGCGAAGTGCTGGCCCGCTGGCAGGAGTTCGTCGGCACCGGCGAGTTCTTCCGTGGGCTGGAGGCCCGCATCGGGCGGCTGCGCGACCGGGTGGTCGCCGCGGTCACCGGACGGCCCGCACCCGCCGCGGAACTGCGTACCGCGATCGAGTCCCAGCTCGTCACGCTGCTGCGCGGGGTGACCGCCGAGGCGGCGGAGAACGCGTACACCAGCTGGAAGGCGCACCCGGCGGGCGCGGCGCTGCTGGAACCGGACCTGGCCCACCCCTCGGCCGACCTGCCCGAGCGGGCCGAGCAGCTCGTCCGCGACTGGCAGCGCGGCGTGCTGGAGCTGGTCCGGGTCGAGGGCGGCGACCGGCGGTTCGTGGCCCGCACGGCCGCGTACGCGGTGAACGCCACCGGCCTCGCCGTCATGATCGGCGTGTTCGCCTCCACCGCGTTCATCCCCACCGGGCTGGAGGTCGCCGCCGGCACCGGCACCGCGGTGGCCGGGCAGACGGTGCTCCAGGCGATCTTCGGCGACCAGGCGGTCCGCAACCTGGCCCGCACGGCCCGCGTCGACCTGCTCGACCGGGTCGGCAAGCTGCTGGCCGAGGAGGCCGCGCGCTACCTGACCCGCACCGAGGCCGAACGCCCGGCCGCGAACGCCGGCGCGGCGCTGCGCTGGGCCGCCGTCGAGGTCGAGCGGGCCCGGCACCGCAGCGGTCTGTTCCCGACCCCCGAGCAGGACGGCCGCCCGTGAGCGCAGGCAAGGACGGCACCGTGAGCAACATCGTGGGACGGATACGCGAGGCGATGCGGGGTGAGCAGCGGGTCGACCCGGACGTCCTGATCGAACGGCTGACCGCGATCCAGCGGTTCCTCGGCGCGGTGGACGGCCACGTGCCCGACGCCCAGCTCGTCCCCGCCCACACGGTGGTCGAGCGCGCCGGTGACCGCCTCGCGCTCTCCGGCCGGCACACGGTGGTCGCGCTCGCCGGCGCGACCGGCAGCGGCAAGTCGAGCCTGTTCAACTCGCTGGCCCGGCTCGACCTCTCCCCGGTCGGCGTGCGCCGGCCCACCACCGGTGTCGCGCACGCCTGCGTGTGGGGCCCCCTGGACGGCGCGGTCCGGCTGCTCGACTGGGTGGGGGTGCTGCCCCGGCACCGGTTCGTCCGGGAGAGCCCGCTCGACGGCGACGACGAGTCGAACCTGCACGGCCTGGTGCTGCTCGACCTGCCCGACTTCGACTCGGTGCAGCACGGCCACCGGCTGGAGGTCGACCGCCTGCTCGGCCTGGTCGACCTGGTGGTCTGGGTGGTCGACCCGCAGAAGTACGCCGACCGCGTGATCCACACCAGCTACCTGCGCGAGTTCCACAGGCACCGGGACGTCACGGTCGTGGTGCTCAACCAGGCCGACCGGCTGCACCCGACCGAGCTGCCCAAGGTCCTCGACGACCTGCGCCGGCTGCTCGACGCCGACGGGCTGGACGGGGTGCCGCTGCTGCCCACAGTCGCGGTGGACCCGAACGGGCTGGACGGGCTGCGGGCCGAGCTGGAGCGCACGGTCGCCGAGCGGCAGGCCGCGCTGCGCCGGCTCTCCGGCGACGTGGACGCCGTGGTGGCCGATCTCGAACCGCTCGTGGGGCCGGAGCCGCCGCGCACCCGGCCCGGTGACGCCTCGGCACAGGAGCTGACCCGGGCACTCGCCGGGGCGGCCGGGGTGCCGACGGTGGCGGCGGCGGTGGAGGGCGCGTACCGGCACCGGGCGGTGGGCAACACCGGCTGGCCGCTGCTGCGGAGCTGGCGCAAGCTGCGGCCGGATCCGCTGCGCCGGCTGCACCTGTCCGGCCGGGATCCGGACGCGCCGGCGGAGAGCCTGGTCGCGGCCACCTCCGTACCCGATCCGACGGCCGCGCAGCGCTCCGCCGTCACGCTGGCGATCCGCGCGGTGGCCGAGCGGTCCGGGGCCGGCCTGCCGGTGCCGTGGCCCACCGCGGTGACCGCCGCGGCCCGGGCCCGGCAGGCCGACCTGCCGGGCGCGCTCGACCACGCGGTCGCGGCGACCGACCTGGGCATGGAGCGGCGACCGGCCTGGTGGCGGGTGGTGGGCGCGCTCCAGTGGGTGGTCACCCTCGCCGCGCTGGCCGGCCTGGTCTGGCTGCTCCTCGGGTACGCGGTGCGCCTGCTCGGCCTGCCGCCGCTGGAGCACCCGACGCTCGGCGTGGTGCCGTGGCCGACCGTCCTGCTGCTCGGCGGCCTGCTGGCCGGGCTGCTGATCGCGGCGGTGACCCGGCCGGTGGTCGGGTGGGCGGCCCGGCGGGCCCGGTCGCGGGCCGAGGAACGCCTGCTCACGTCGGTGGGCAGCGTCAGCGAGAAGTACGTGCTGGACCCGGTCTGGGCGGTGCTGGCGCGCTACGGCACGGCGCGGGACGCGCTGCGCGAGGCGGGACGGCGCTGAGCCCGGCGTGCTGACCGGTGTGAGGGCGGCGCGTGCGGCGTAGGGTCGACGCATGGCCACGCCACAGACCCCCTACGACGCGGTGCTGCACGCCGCGCGCGACGTGACGAGGCTCGACTCGGCCCTGGACGCGGAAATGCTCGGCGCCGCGTTGCTGGGCAGCGTCTACGCCGTCGCGGAGCACGACCGGGAGCAGGCCGTCCGCGAGTTCGTCAGCGGCTTCCTCGCCGCCACGTCCCGGCGCCGCAGCGCCGCCGCGACCACCCTGCGGGCCGTCTTCGCCGCCCTGGTGCCCGACGCCGAGGGCGCCGCCCGGGTCCGGCCCGGCGCGTACGCCCCGTCGTGGGCCGGCCAGCTCGGCCGGGTGCGCGTGACGGGCGCCTGGGCCTACGGCGACGTGTACGGCGACCAGACCTCCTACCTCGCCACCTTCGCGTACGACGACGAGGAGGAAGGCGGCCCGGAGCACGCCCTGGTGGCCCTCGTCGACCACAACATCGGCATCACCAAGGACGTCTTCGTCGGCGGTCCGGCCGGACGGATCGTCGAGCAGGCCCGGGAGATCTGCACCGAGGACGAGTTCACCTGGTTCCGCACCGAGGACCCGGCCCGGATGCACGCCGAGGTGAGCCGTCACCTGGCGGTCACCGACGACCTCGCCGAGCTGCCCGCGCAGGGCTCGCTCGCCACCGACCGGGCGCTGGTGGGCGCCCGGCTGGCCGCGCTGCCGGGGCCGACGCCGCCGCCCGGTCCGGCGGTCGTGCCGCCGCCCACCGACGAGGAACGCACCCGCCTGGTCCGGGTTTTCCTCGACTCGCCGGAGGCGGCCCGGTTCGGCCTGCCCGAGGTGGCCGACGGCGAGCTGGCCTCGCTGCATTTCTGCCTCGGCCTGCTGCTCGACCACGCGGCCAGCTTCCCTGATGCCGACCCGATGCGGTGGAGCCCGATGGTGGCCGAGCTGTTCCTGCTCGACTGGGTGCACCGCCGCGCCGTGCTGGACATGGACGACGCGGCGATGCTTCCCCGGGTGCTGCGCGCCTGGGCGGCGTACGCGGCCCGGCAACGCGGGCTGTCGCAGCCGGCCGCCGCCCGGACGGACGAGGCGATCACCGAGATGGTCCCGGAGTTCGCCCGGCTCTACAGCACCGGCGAGCGGCGCAGTCCGGCCACCGCGGCGGTGGCCCAGCTGATGGCGGACGGGGTGGACCCGGACGACCCGGAGGCGCTGAACGCGTGGATCGAGGCGAACCGTCACCGCCTCACCGACGACCCGGCCTGACCCGAGGCGCCCCGTCGTCGCGTGGCCACGCCCCTAGGCGGTCGCTGTGGGCGTCGGCGTATCGGCTGGTGTTGTCGGCTCGGCGGTGGAACCCGACGACGACGTGGCGGTGGGCTCGGTGGTGGGGTCCGAGGGCGGCTCGGACGTCGGCTCGGCGGTGTCCGAGGGCTCGGAGGTCGGCTCGACTGTCGTGACGGACGGCTCGGGGCTCGGGCTGGGGCTCGGGGTCCGGCTGGGCTCGGGCGTACCCGGGTGCGACGGCGACGGTGAGGGCACCGGAGACGGGCGCGGCGGGCGTACCGGCGTGGGACGGACCGGCGTGGACGGCGGCGGCGGTACGGCGACCGGGCGGGACCGGCGCCGGGAGCCGAGGTCGCTGTCGTCGGGCAGGGCCGGCGCCGCCGGGAGTACCGGGATGAACGGTCGCGCCGGGGGCACCGAGGTCACGTCGACGGCGGGCGTGGGTGTGGACGGCACGGGGGCCTGGGTGCCGTGCGGCATCGGGATGACCACCGGTCCGACGGAGGGGGTCGGCAGGAACGGGGTGCTCGTGTCGGGGAGCGCGCTGTTGCCGACGGTGGCCGAGCCGGTGCTGATCGCGGCGAGGATCGGCATCGACGCGGTGCCGGCGAGCAGGGCCACGGTGAGCAGGTAGCCGCGGCTGGGACCGCCGGTTCCGGAGGCGCGGTGCGCGCCCACGATCCGGCGGTACGGCGAGGCGGGCAGCGCCCGGTGCCGGCCGAGGAGGGGCGTACCGGGCGGACCCTCTGGTTCGGACACCGGCACACTCCTCACGTGCGGACAGGACGGGAGAGCGCGCGCGGATATTAGGACAAATGCCGCGCTAGGGCTCGACGTCAGCTTGACCCAGTGACGCTCAGTTCACCAGCCGCAACCGCGTGTCGACACACATTTTGTACGTCGGGCCCTCTCGCCACTGCGGACAAACCCGCTCATCCGTCGTCAACCCGACCGAACCTCACCTGCGAGGGAGGCCATACTGTGGGCCCGCTCACCTCCTCTGCAATCATTCAGGCATGACGGCAACGCAGCCGGCACCTCCGCGTACCCCGCGGCTGGTGCGGAACGATGCCGGCGCTCCCGGGCCAGGGTCCGTCCCCGACTGACTCCGGCTCACGCCGCGCGGCAACCCCTACCGGGGTGAGGCGCGGTCGCCAGGGACCGACCCGGCACCAGCCGGGCGGCGCACGAGGTGCTCGGCTCGGGTCACCCCCGGCGCCGGCGCAGACAGACAGGGAGAGACGGATGGCAAAGGGCGACCCCGGGGCCGCCACCCGCAGCAAGCGGGCCGCACCCCGCACCAGACGCGCCGCCGCGACCGGTGAACCGGAACTCGTACAGCTGCTGACCCCCGAGGGTGAGCGGATCGAGACCGCGCTCGGCCCGGACGGGACCGAGTATCGCGTCGACTTCACCGACGAGGAGTACCGCGGGCTCTACCGCGACCTCGTGCTGGTCCGCAAGCTGGACGCCGAGGCCACCGCCCTGCAGCGCCAGGGCGAGCTGGGCCTGTGGGCCAGCCTGCTGGGCCAGGAGGCCGCGCAGGTCGGCTCCGGCCGGGCGCTGCGTACGCAGGACATGGCCTTCCCGACCTACCGCGAGCACGGCGTGCTCTACTGCCGCGGCATCGACCCGATCATGCCGCTGGGCCTGTTCCGTGGCGTCGACCAGGGCGGCTGGGACCCGAACGAGTTCAAGTTCAACATGTACACGATCGTCATCGGGGCGCAGACCCTGCACGCGACCGGGTACGCCATGGGCGTCGCCATGGACGGCAAGACCGGCGGCGAGGACGGCGAGGCGGTCATCGCCTACTTCGGCGACGGCGCCACCAGCCAGGGCGACGTCAACGAGTCGTTCGTCTGGGCCAGCGTCTTCAACGCCCCGCTGGTGTTCTTCTGCCAGAACAACCAGTACGCCATCTCCGAGCCGCTGGAGCGGCAGACCCGCGTGCCGCTGTACCGGCGGGCCGGCGGTTTCGGCTTCCCCGGCGTCCGGGTGGACGGCAACGACGTGCTCGCGTCGTACGCGGTGACCCGGCACGCGCTGGACAACGCGCGCAACGGCCAGGGCCCGAGCCTGATCGAGGCGTACACCTACCGGATGGGCGCGCACACCACCTCGGACGACCCGACCCGCTACCGCATCGCCAGCGAGGTCGAGGCGTGGCAGGCCAAGGACCCGATCGCCCGGATGAAGGCGTTCCTCACCAAGCAGAAGATCGCCGACGAGTCGTTCTTCACCGAGGTCGACGAGCAGGCCCGCACCGAGTCGGTGCACCTGCGCGAGCGCGTGCTCGCCATGCCCGACCCGCAGCCGGTGACCATGTTCGACCACGTCTACCCCAACGGCTCTCCCGAGCTGGACGAGCAGCGGGCCCGGTTCACGCAGTACATGGAGTCCTTCGAGGGGAGCGCGCACTGATGGCCACGGAGACGCTCACCCTCGGCAAGGCACTCAACACCGGCCTGCGGCGGGCCCTGGAGAACGACCCCAAGGTCGTCATCATGGGCGAGGACGTCGGCAAGCTCGGCGGCGTGTTCCGGATCACCGACGGCCTCCAGAAGGACTTCGGCGACCAGCGCGTGATCGACACCCCGCTGGCGGAGTCCGGCATCATCGGCACCGCCGTCGGCCTGGCCATCCGTGGTTTCCGGCCGGTCTGCGAGATCCAGTTCGACGGCTTCGTCTACCCCGCGTACGACCAGATCGTGTCGCAGGTGGCGAAGATGCACTACCGCTCGCAGGGCAAGGTGCGGATCCCGATGGTCATCCGCATCCCGTTCGGCGGCGGCATCGGCGCTGTCGAGCACCACTCCGAGTCGCCCGAGGCGTACTTCGCGCACACCGCCGGTCTCAAGGTGGTGAGCTGCGCGAACCCGCAGGACGCGTACGTGATGATCCAGCAGGCCATCGCGTCGGACGACCCGATCGTGTTCCTGGAGCCGAAGCGGCGCTACTGGGAGAAGGGTCCGGTGGACCTGGACGCGCCGGTCGCCGACGCGTACCCGCTGCACTCGGCCCGGGTCGTGCGGGCCGGCACCGACGCGACGGTGCTGGCGTACGGCCCGATGGTCCGCACCGCGCTGGACGCGGCCACCGCCGCCGCCGAGGACGGCCGCGAGCTGGAGGTCATCGACCTGCGCACGATCTCGCCGCTGGACCTGACCGCCGTGTACGAGTCGGTGCGGCGCACCGGCCGCTGCGTGGTGGTGCACGAGGCCCCGGGCAACCTGGGTCTCGGGTCGGAGATCGCGGCCCGGATCACCGAGGAGTGCTTCTACTCCCTGGAGTCCCCGGTGCTGCGGGTGACCGGCTTCGACACCCCCTACCCGGCCGCCCGGGTGGAGGAGGAGTACCTGCCCGACCTGGACCGGGTGCTCGACGCCGTCGACCGCACCTTCGGCTGGTGAGCGGCATGTCCCGGATCAAGGAGTTCAACCTTCCCGACCTCGGCGAGGGCCTGACCGAGGGCGAGATCCTCGCCTGGCTCGTCAAGGTCGGCGACGACATCGAGCTGAACCAGCCGATCGTCGAGGTGGAGACCGCCAAGGCGGCGGTCGAGATCCCGGCGAAGTGGGCCGGCCGGGTGCAGGCGATCTTCCACCCGGAGGGGTCGACCGTCGAGGTCGGCGTGCCGATCATCGCGATCGACACCGACCCGGGCGCCGGGCCGATCGAGGAGTCGACCACCGCCGTCCCCACGTCGGAGCTGCCCACCCCGTCGGCCGCGTCGCTGGCGGCGGTGCAGGTCGCGCCCGCCGAGGGCATGGTCGAGCCGGGCCTGATCGGTGGTGTGGCCCCGGGTGGGCGTACCGCCGTGCTGGTCGGCTACGGCCCGCGCAACGCCCCGGCCAAGCGCCGTCCGCGCAGGGGCGACGTGCCGGCGCAGCCGGCCGCACCGGCTCAGGCCGCCGCCCCGGCGGCACCCGCGCCTGTCGCTCCCGCGCCGGTGACGCCGGCGGTGAACGGCAACGGCCGGGTCTCCGGTCCGGTGCTGGCCAAGCCGCCGGTCCGCAAGCTGGCGAAGGATCTCGGCATCGACCTGGCCACGCTCACCGGCTCGGGTCCGCTCGGCTCGATCACCCGCGAGGACGTACAGCGGGCGGCGACGGCGACCCCGGCGGCGGCCGAGCCGCTGACGGTCGCGGCACCGGCCGCGTCGGCGGCGAGCTTCGGCGCGGACCGCGAGCAGCGCATCCCGGTCAAGGGGGTACGCAAGCTCACCGCCGAGAACATGGCCCGCTCGGCATTCACCGCCCCGCACGTCACGGAGTTCCTGACCGTCGACGTGACCCGGGCGATGAAGGCGCTGGACCGGCTGCGTGACCGGCGCGAGTGGCGGGACGTACGCGTCTCACCGCTGCTGCTCGTCGCCAAGGCGGTGCTGCTGGCGGTCAAGCGGCACCCGATGGTCAACTCGACCTGGGCCGGCGACGAGATCGTGGTGAAGGAGTACGTCAACCTCGGCATCGCGGCGGCCACCGAACGCGGTCTGATCGTGCCGAACATCAAGGACGCCGGGCGACTCTCGCTACGCGAGCTGGCGGACGCGATGACGGAGCTGGTGCGGACCGCGAAGTCGGGCCGGACGTCCCCGTCGGACATGTCCGGCGGCACGCTCACCATCACCAACGTCGGCGTCTTCGGCGTCGACACCGGTACGCCGATCCTGCCCCCGGGCGAGTCGGCGATCCTCGCCTTCGGCGCGGTACGCGAGCAGCCGTGGGTGCACAAGGGCAAGGTCAAGCCGCGCCTGGTGACCACGCTGGGGCTGTCCTTCGATCACCGGATCATCGACGGTGAGCTGGGCTCGAAGTTCCTCCGCGACATCGGGGACTTCCTGGCCGACCCGGAGGCGGCGCTGCTCGCCTGGACCTGACGTACCACCGCTCCGGTCACGGCCGGTGTGCCACGGGTGAACGCCCGGCACACCGGCCGCGGCCGTTGAGGGAACAGAATCAAAGGGTCCGCAGTCGTGTGGACCTACGATCCTTAGGTACGTGGTTCAGCTCACCTAATAATCGATGGCGATCGGCGGCCCGGTGCGCTTAAATAGAGACATCAAGGGGCTGACAACCGAATAGCCAGGAGGAGAGACCCGAGATGAGCATGATCGAGCGAATCCGCACCCGCCGCGACGCCAACCGCCGCGCCCGCGCCATCGAGCACGCGCTGCGGTCCGCCAACTCGCCCGCGGTCCGCGAGGAGCTTCTCGCCATCGCCCAGCGTCACCTGAGCTGACGCCACACACCTTTCTCACCTCCTCCAGTCCGAAGACCCGCCCGGCACCGGGCGGGTCTTCGGCGTATCGGTATCGCTCGGCACCGGGATTCCACCTCGCTCCACCGCCCGGTACGGTTGGCACGGTCGCCAACCGGCTGACTCCGGACGCACGAGAGACAGCGAAACCCATCGACGTCGTCCGGTGACATTCGGTGACCGCTGATGCTCCCCCGAGCGGCCTCGGGCGACCACCGGATACGGTGCGGGGAGCCCGCACGGCCGGTACCCGCCGGCGACGCCGGCAGCCGTGCCGACGGTCTCCCGACCGGCATCGGCGGCCGACCTGTGATGGAGGAGGCGCACCCATGACGTCCGAGGCTCCGCACCGCCCCGGCCACGAGCCGGGCGAGGTGTCGCCGGGCACCGGCGGACCGGTGCCGTACGGCGATCAGCCGGCGCAGCAGGACAACGGGTACAACGGCGCACCCGACCTCGGCTGGGCACCGCCCCCGCCCGCCGGCCGGCCCGCGCAGCCGGCCCCTGCCTGGGCCGCGAACGACGACCAGCCACCCGCGTGGGCCCCGCCCGCCGGCCAGCCGGTGACCGGGCGGGCGACCGCCCAGGTCCCGCAGCCCGCCTGGGGCGGCAACGACCAGGGCAACCCCGCCTGGGCCGGTTCCGGCGGCCCCGCCTGGGGCAACCAGGAGCAGCCCGGACCGGACCGCGCCGCCGACCCGTCGCCGCCCGCCTGGGCCGCCACGCCGCCGGGCAGCCCGGCCGAGCCGGCGCAGGCCCCCTGGACCGCCGAGCAGAACCGTCCCGGCCGGGGCTCCGGCGATCAGCCGGGCTGGTCGCCGGCAGGTGACCAGGCCGCACGCGGCACCGGTTACGTGCCCGCCCCGGCCACCGTGCCGAACGAGACCTGGGTCACGCCCAGCCCGGCGGACGACCCGCACCGCTCCGGCGGCTTCGCGCCCACCGGCGGGCAGCACGACGACGCTCCCGGCCGCGCCGGTGGCTGGGCCGCCGCGCCGCCGCCGGACGACCCGAACCGCTCCGGCGGCTGGAACCCGCGCGACGAGCAGCCCGCCGCGTCCGACGACCCGAACCGCTCGGGCGGCTGGAACCCACGGGAGAGCCAGCCGGCCTGGGCACCGGGTCAGCAGACCGGCGCCACCTGGCCGCCGGCCGACCCGTCGCCGCCCGCCCGGGCCGCCGCCGCGGTCCCGGTGCCCGGCGCCGCCCGGCCGGACAACGCCTGGTCCGCTGCCGAGCAGTCCGATCAGGACGGCCGCTCGCCGGAGGACAGCGGCGGCTGGCGGCAGTCGGGTGCGCCGCAACACGACGAGGGACACCGGTCCGGCGGCTGGCCCGCCCCGCAGGCCGAGAACCGGTCCGGCGGCTGGGACGAGCCGGCCCGCAGCGAGGACCCGGACCGTTCCGGCGGCTGGGCCGCCGGTCGCGCCGCAAGCCCGGCCGAGGCGCAGCCGGGCGGCTGGGAGCCGAACCAGAGCCGGCAGGCCGGTGGCTGGAACGACGGCCCCGCCGCACCGCAGCAGCGTGACTCCGGCGAGCAGGGCGGTGCCTGGGGTGGCGCCGCCGTACCGCGGCAGCACGAGAGCGGGCGGCCGGCTGACGAACCGGCGCAGCCCGCCTGGGGTGCCGCCGCGCCGGCCGAGGCCCGCGCGAGCGTGCCCGCACCGTCTCCCGACGCGCCCTCCGGCTGGGGCGGCAACCAGGACGAGCGTCCGGCCGCACCGTCGCCCGAGCCGTGGTCGCCGGCCGAGGCGTGGGGCCGGTCCGAGGACTCCGCTCCGGCCTATCAGCCAGCGCCCGCGCCGGGCATCTCCCCCGGCAACGCGGTGCCGTTGCCGGCGCAGCAGCAGCGGGTGCCGGGCGCCGCGCTGGCCGCCGCGCCGCCCGCCGACCAGCCGGGCACCGAACCCCAGGGGTACGAGCCGGAGCGCGGCGACGGCGCCTGGGGGGCGTCCCGCCCGGAGGAGCCGCAGTCGCCCGCCGTTCCCACGCCGCGTACCTCCCCGGAGGGCGGCCCGGTCTCGGCGAGCGCGTCGGTCCCGGTGGCCAGCCGGGTCACCCCGCCGTCCGACCAGCCGCTGCCGACCAGCGCCCCGACGCCGCAGCCCCGGGTGTACGGCCGGCCCGCCCGCCCGGAGCCCGAGGACGCCCACGAGCCCGACGAGACCGGGTACCCCGGCCAGGACGGGCCGCACGGCAACGGCTTCCCTGGGCCGGGCCGGCAGGCGAGGTCCGAGGACGCCGACGGCCCGCACGGGTACGCCGGAGCGCCCTCCGAGCCGGCCGCGCCGCCGTCGTTCCCGGTCGGCGTGCCGTCCTTCGTGGACCCGCCCGGCAACACCCGTCCCGCAAACGGCGTGCACCCGGGCGGCGAGCAGCCCGACGTGCGTGACCCGTTCGGCGGTCCGCAGAGCCCGTACGGCGGCCAGGACGCATTCGGCGGCCCGGGCTCGTACGGCGCTCCCGGCGGCCAGGACGCGTTCGGCGGCCCGGGCGGCCGGCCGGAGACGTTCGACGGGCCGGGCGGGCAGCAGGCACCGTTCGGCAGCCCGGCCGCGCGGCCCGAGCCGTTCGGCGGGCCGGATGCGTTCGGCAGCCCGGCCGGGCGGCCGGAGCCGTTCGGCGAGCCGGACCGGTTCGGGCCGTCGGCCGGGGGCCGTGCCTCGGTAGCCGTGCCCGGCCAGGGCCCAGCCGGCGGGATGAACGCCTTCCCGCCCCCGCCCCAGCAGGCCCCGCCCGCCTGGGCGCAGGACGGCCCCGGCGGCGAGCCGGAGCAGGGCCGCTTCGACGCGTTCAAGCCGGATGCCGTCGAGTCGCAGACCGAGGCGCCCCCGCCGAAGGTGCGCAACGGCCGGGTGCTCGCCGCCGTACTGATCGCGGCGGTGCTCATCCTCGCCGTGCCGCTGGGTCTGCTGACGCTGCTCGGCAAGGTCGGCGACGACAAGTCGGCGGGCTTCGACCCGGCGGTCGGCTCCTGCGTGAAGCAGTCCGGCACGAGCGCCGTGGCCGCCGACTGCGGCGAGCCGGGCGCGTTCAGCGTGGTGTCGAAAGTGGACAACAAGGACAAGTGCGCCGACCAGGCGCAGCCATCGGTCTCGGTGGAGGGCGGCGGGACCACCCGGGTGCTCTGCCTGAAGCCGGCCGGCCAGTAACCGCACGTACGCGGAGCGCCCATCCCTCGCCGGGGTGGGCGCTCCGCCGTTTCCGGTGTGCGTCTGTTCACCCCCGGATCGCCGGGAGCGCGCCGCGCCGGTGCGGCACGATGGAGGGCATGAGCGCACGCGTACGGGCACCGGAACTGCGGGGTCGGGCCTGGCTGAACACCGGCGGCAAGGCCGTCACGCTGGCCGATCTTCGCGGCAAGATCGTTTTGCTCGACTTCTGGACGTTCTGCTGCGTCAACTGCCTGCACGTGCTCGACGAGCTGCGCCCGCTCGAAGAGAAGTACGGCGACGTCCTGGTCGTGATCGGGGTCCACTCGCCGAAGTTCGAGCACGAGAAGGACCCGGCGGCGCTGGCCGCGGCCGTCGAGCGGTACGGCGTGCACCACCCGGTGCTCGACGACGCCGAGATGGACATGTGGCAGCAGTACGCGGCCAAGGCGTGGCCGACCCTGGCCGTGGTCGACCCCGAGGGGTACGTGGTCGCCACCATGGCCGGCGAGGGGCACGCCGAAGGGCTGGCCCGGCTGGTCGACGAGCTGATCGCCACCCACGAGGCGAAGGGCACGCTGCACCGGGGCGAGGGCCCGTACGTGCCTCCCGCCGAGCCGGACACCGTGCTGCGGTTCCCCGGCAAGGCCGTACCTCTCGAAGGCGGGAACCTACTGGTCAGCGACTCGGCCCGGCACTCCCTGGTCGAGCTGGCCGCCGACGGCGAGACGGTGGTCCGCCGCATCGGCACCGGTGCCCGGGGCCGGACCGACGGCCCGCCCTCCGCCGCCACGTTCGCCGAGCCGCAGGGGCTCTGCCTGCTGCCGCCGCACGTGGCCGAGGTGGCCGGTTACGACGTGGTCGTCGCGGACACTGTCAACCACCTGCTGCGCGGCGTACGGCTGTCCTCCGGCGAGGTGGTCACGGTGGCGGGCAGCGGGCGGCAGTGGCGCTCGACCGTCGACGACCACGCGCACGACGCCCGCGCTGTCGACCTGTCGTCCCCGTGGGACGTGGCCTGGTACGACGACCGGGTGGTCGTCGCGATGGCCGGCATCCACCAGCTCTGGTGGTTCGACCCGATCAAGCGGACCGCCGGCATGTACGCCGGCACCACCGTCGAGGCGCTGCGGGACGGCCCGCTGCCGGACGTGTGGATGGCCCAGCCGTCCGGGTTGTCGGTGTCGGCCGACGGCAGCCGGCTCTGGGTCGCGGACAGCGAGACGAGCGCGATCCGGTGGGTCTCCGGCGGCGTGATGCACACCGCCGTCGGGCAGGGCCTGTTCGACTTCGGGCACGTGGACGGCCCGGCCGACCAGGCGTTGCTCCAGCACCCGCTGGGCGTGTGCGCGCTGCCCGACGGCTCGGTGCTGATCGCCGACACGTACAACGGTGCGGTGCGCCGCTTCGACCCGGAGACCGGGCGGGTGGGCACCGTGGCGGACGGGCTGGCCGAGCCGAGCGACCTGGTGCTCACCGGTGAGGGCGACGTGCTGGTGGTCGAGTCGGCCGCGCACCGGCTGACCCGGCTGGCGCCGGGCGCGCTGACGTCGGCCGGGGCGAACACGGTGGACGGCCCCCGGCACCGGCTGGAACGGAAACCGACCGACGTGGCGGCCGGGGAGCTGACCCTGGACGTGATCTTCACGCCGGCGCCGGGGCAGAAGCTCGACGAGACGTACGGGCCGTCGACCCGGCTGGTGGTCTCGGCGTCCCCGCCGGAGTTGCTAATCGAGGGCGCGGGCACCACCACCGACCTGTCCCGCAGGCTGGTGGTCAGCGGCGACGTGGCGCAGGGGGTGCTTCAGGTGACGGCCCAGGCGGCGACCTGCGACGCCGACGTGGAGCACGCGGCCTGCCACCTGACGCGGCAGGACTGGGGCGTGCCGGTCCGGGTGGTCACCGGTGGCGCGACCCGTGTGCCGCTGGTCCTGCGCGGGATGGACGCCTGACGGCGCGTGTTAAGAAGGGCCCCTTCCTCTACCGAGGGCGTTAACAGGGGGCCCTTCCTTTCACGCGAACGGAGTGGGCGTGACCCCCGCGTCGACGAGCGCGGCCCGCACGAGTTCCGCACACCGCACCGCCCCCGGCGTGTCCCCGTGCAGGCAGATCGACTCGACCGGGCAGGGAATCACCGTGTCGTCCACAGCGACCAGGGTCTGCTCGACGGCCATCCGTACCGCCCGGGCGGCCACCTGCTCCGGGTCGGTCACCAGCGCGTCCGGTGAGCCGCGCGGCACCAGCGTGCCGTTTGGCAGGTAGTTGCGGTCGGCGAAGCCCTCGGCCACCACGCGCAGGCCCGCGCCGGCCGCCAACTGGGCCAGCACGGTGCCGGGCTGGCAGAGCACCGGCAGCTCGTGGTCGTACCCGCTGATCGCCGCCACCAGCGCGGCGGCCTGGCCCTCGTCGCGGGCTGCCGCGTGGTAGAGCGCGCCGTGCGGTTTGAGGTAGCGGACCCGGGTGCGGTACAGCCGGCAGAAGGCGTCGAGCGCCCCGAGCTGGTAGATCGTCTCGTCGCGCAGCTCGGCGAAGTCGTACGCGATGTGCCGCCGGCCGAAGCCGGCGAGGTCCCGGTACCCGACCTGCGCGCCCACCGCGACGCCGCGTTCGGCGGCGCCGGCGCAGACCCGGTGCATGGTGGCCGCGTCACCGGCGTGGAAGCCGCAGGCGACGTTCGCGGAGCTGATCAGGTCGAGCAGCGCGTGGTCGTCGCCCAGCCGCCAGCTTCCGAATCCCTCGCCCAGGTCAGCGTTGAGGTCCATGGAACGTCACCGTAGTGCCTGGCCGGGCCTGGGCGAGCGCTGTCACGTCGTCCACCACCCCGATGACCGGGTACCCCCCGGTGGTGGGGTGGTCGGCCAGGAAGACCAGCGGCCGGCCGTCCGGCGGCACCTGCACCGCGCCGAGCACCAGACCCTCGCTGGGCAGTTCACCGGCGACCGCGCGGGGCAGCGCCGCGCCGGCCAGTCGCGCGCCGACCCGGTTGCTGTCCGGGCTCATCGTGTACGCGGCGCGGCACAGCAGGTCGAGCGCCTCGGGGGTGAACCAGTCCTGCCGGGGCCCGGGGCGCACGGCCAGCCGCAGTTCGTCGGGGACCGGCCCGGTGACGGCGAGGTCGACGGGTGCGGGTGGGCCGGCCGGGGTGCCGAGCGGCAGCCGGTCCCCGTCGCGCAGCGGCGGCGGCCCGAGGCCGGAGAGCGTGTCGGTGGCGCGGCTGCCGAGCACCGGCTCGACGGCGATCCCGCCGCTGACCGCCAACCAGGTCCGCACCCCGGCGCGGGCCGGTCCGACGCGCAGCACCGCGCCCGCCGGGAGCGAGAGCGCCCGTCCCACGTCCCCCGGGCGCGGTTGTGTGTCCCCGGCCCGCCACTCGACGGTCACGTCGGCCGGGGCGCCGGTGAGCGCGACGGCGACGGCCCGGGTGAACCGCAGTACGCAGCCGGTCATGGTGATCTCCAGGCCGGCGGCGCGTTCGTCGTTGCCGGCGAGCCGGTTGGCCAGGCGCAGGGCGGCCGGGTCGAGGGCGCCGGAGCGGGGGACGCCGAGGTGCGCCCACCCGGGGCGGCCCTGGTCCTGGACGGTGGTGAGCGCCCCGGCCCGCAGCACCTCGATCACGGGGCGTCGACCAGCCGGACCCGGGTGCCGGGGGTGAGCCGGGCGGGCGGGTCGGCGTGCACGTCGAACAGCGGCAGGTCGGTGCGGCCGACGAGCAGCCAGCCGCCGGGGGACGCGGTGGGGTAGATGCCCGCGTACGGGCCGGCGAGCGCGACCGAGCCGGCCGGCACCCGGGTACGCGGCGTGGCGAGCCGGGGCACCGCCAGCTCGGGCGGCAGCCCGGTCAGGTACGCGAACCCGGGCGCGAACCCGCAGAACGCGACCCGGAACTCGGTGCGCCGGAGCCGGTCGGCGACGGCCGGCACGTCGACGTGCCAGTGTTCCGCGACCAGTGGGAGGTCGTCGCCGTCGTACACGACCGGCACCCGGACCTCGGCGGCGGCCGTGCCGGAGCCGGTGGTGCGGGGGTGCCAGCGGGCGATCCGGGCTGCGGTCGCCTCCGGGTCCGGTACGCCGTCGAGCAGCACGGTGACCGCGCCGGGGACGATCTCGGTGGCGGTCAGCTCGCCCGCTTCGCGCCGGTGCCACAGCTCGGCCCGCCACGCCTGCGCCTGGGCCGCGTCGTCACAGTCGAGGAGCAGGGCGTACGCCCCGACCGGCCGGATCCGCATCCGGTCATCCTCCCGTCGGGTGAGGTGACGGTCCACACTACTTACAAGTAACCTACGCCGTCGTAACCTATTGAGGTGACGACCTCCGCACCGTTCCGGCTCCGGCCGGCCGACATCGGGAAGCCGCGTATGCGCGGCTGGCTGCACGCGTACGCGTTCTTCGCCGCTCTCGTCTGCGGCATCGTGCTCTGTTCGATCGCCGCCGGTCGTCCCGGCTGGGCGCCGCTGGTGAGCTGCCTGATCTACAGCTTCACCGTGTGCGGGTTGTTCGGCACCAGCGCGCTCTACCACCGGCGGGTCTGGTCCGAACGCGGCTACCAGATCATGCGCCGGATGGACCATTCGATGATCTTCGTGTTCATCGCCGGCACCTACACGCCGTTCTGCGCGCTGCTGCTGGACACCCGGCAGGCCACGATCATGCTGAGCCTGGTCTGGGGTGGCGCGATCGCCGGCGTGGCGGTCAAGCTGATCTGGCCGCACGCGCCGCGCTGGGTGTCCGCCCCGCTCTACCTGGCGCTCGGCTGGGTCGCGGTGGCCATGCTGCCCCAGATCCTGCGCGAAGGTGGCGTCACCGCGCTGGTGCTGCTGAGCGCGGGCGGCGCGATCTACAGCGTGGGCGCGGTGTTCTACGCGCTGCGCCGGCCGAATCCGTGGCCCACCGTCTTCGGGCACCACGAGTTCTTCCACGCCTGCACGCTCGTCGCGGCGATCTGCCACCACATCGCGATCTACTTCGCCCTGTTCGCCTGAGCCGGGCCGCGTCACCGGCGCGGCTCCCCGGGCATGCGCGAGGGCCCCGCGCCGTTGCGGGGCCCTCGGGTTCTCGGGGGGTCAGGCCGGGTAGCCCGAGCCCGGACGGCGCACCTCGCGGTACTCCTCGCGCACGACGCGGTCGTCGCGCACCGGCACCACCGGCTCGGCGACCACCTGCTCGCGCACCGGGGCGGCCACCACCCGGCGGCGGCTGTTCCAGAAGTAGAGCGTGGTGAGCAGGCCGGCGACCCCGGCGAGCATGAGCACCCAGCCCACCACGTTGAGGTTCAGCCACCCCAGGTCGGCGTCCACGGCGAACGCGAAGATCGCGCCGAGCGCGATGAGAAAGATGCTGGCACCGATGCCCATGACGTCGCCTCCTTGGCGTCCTGCTGGCGTTTCCTGCCCGCCGCGGCCATGGATGAGGTAGCGGCACCCATCGACATACCCAGGCGCTTTGATCGTCAATCAGGCAAGCTGGGCGGTATGACGGACGGCAGGAACGGGCAGCGGACGCTGGTGCTGCTGCGGCACGCCAAGGCCGAGCAGTCCGCGAACGGCCCGGACGCGGAGCGGTCGCTCACCGCGCGGGGACACGCCGACGCGGCGGTGGCCGGCGCCTGGCTCGCCCGGCAGGGGCTGCTTCCCGACGTGGTGCTCTGCTCACCGGCCCGGCGCACCAGGCAGACCTGGCACGACGTGGCGACGGGCATGACCGGCTCACCGCCGGAGGGCGGCCCGGCGGGACCGCTCCCAGCGGTGCGGTACGAGACGACCGCGTACGACGCGCACCCGGCCCAGTTGCTGGATCTGCTGCGGACGGTCGACCCGACCGCCGGCACCGTGCTGCTCGTGGCCCACAACCCGGGCGTCTCGCTGCTCTCGGCGTTGCTCGACCCGCAGCGGGCGGACCCGGACGGGCTGCGTACCACGGATCTCGTGGTGCACCTGCCGACGACCGGGTGGGCCGACCTGGCCCCGGGAGGCGCGCCACTCACCGCCCGGCACACCGCCCGCGCCTGAGCGGTACGGCTTCAGCCGACCCGGCTGTCGTAGGCCGCCCGGTTGGCGAGCACGTCGTCCATGTTCGCCTCCGCCCAGACCTTCAGGCTCCGGATCGTCTCGTGCAGGGAGAACCCGAGGCCGGTCAGCTCGTAGGTGACCGTCGCCGGCACTGTCGGCTCCACGGTGCGGGTGACCAGGCCGTCGCGTTCCAGGGCGCGCAGCGTCTGGGTGAGCATCTTCTGGCTGACCCCGGGGAGGGTGCGGGCCAACTCGGAGTACCGCCTCGGGCACGGTTCACCGGCGCAGTCCGCCCCGAACCGGTGCGAGCCGTCGCTGCGCAGCGCGGCCAGCACCAGCGTGACCCACTTGTCGGTGATCCGGGCGAGCAGTTGCCGGCTGGGGCACTGGGCCAGGAACGCGTCGTACTCCGCCTTGCTCATCCCTGCTCCTGCCGTCCGGCGAGCTACGCACTTTCAGGTGCCTACTTCCCACCAGAAACTTACACGCCAATAGTGGAACTCGGCGCCGTCACCCCGGCGGAGCCGCCAACGGACGACGAGAGCCAGAGGTACACGTATGGCACCCACCACCCTTCCCGGCGGCACCTGGACCCTGGGCGACCTGACCGTCACCCGGTTCGGCTACGGCGCCATGCAACTCGCCGGGCCCTGGGTCATGGGGCCGCCGGCCGATCACGACGGCGCCCTGGCGGTGCTGCGCGAGGCGGTCGCGCTCGGCATCACCCACATCGACACCAGCGCGGCGTACGGGCCGCACGTCACCAACCGGCTGATCCGGGAGGCGCTGCACCCGTACCCGGAATCGCTGCACGTCGTCACGAAGGTCGGCGCGGACCGGGACGAGCAGGGCAGCTGGCCCACGGCCCGGGATCCGGAGAGCCTGCGCCGGCAGGTCCGGGAGAACCTGGAGACGCTCGGCGTGGACGCGCTCGGCCTGGTCAACCTGCGGCTCGGCGACGCCACGGGGCCGCAGCCCGGCTCGCTCGCCGAGGCGCTGGAGACGCTCGTCGCGCTCCAGCAGGAGGGCGTGATCCGCCACCTCGGCCTGAGCAACGTGACGCCGGAACAGGTCGCCGAGGCACAGACCATCACGCCGATCGTCTGCGTGCAGAACCAGTACAACCTGGCCCACCGCGGCGACGACGACCTGATCGACGAGCTGGCCCGGCAGGGCGTCGCCTACGTGCCGTTCTTCCCGCTCGGCGGCTTCACCCCGTTGCAGTCCTCGGCGCTGTCCGCGGTGGCCGCACGCCTCGGGGCGACGCCGATGGGCGTCGCCCTGGCCTGGCTGCTGCGGCGCTCGCCGAACATCCTGCTGATCCCCGGTACGAAGTCCGTCGCGCACCTGCGTGAGAACGTCGCCGGCGCCGGCCTGCCCCTCTCCGGCGACGACCTCGCCGAGCTGGACCGGATCGGCCGCTGAGAGGCGACCTCAGGACGGCGGGGCGGTCGGCGGCGGCGGGTCGGGCGGCGGCGGCATCATCGCTGTCGGATGCGACAGCCGGTTCTCCTCCACGATGAGCGTGCGGGCCCGCTTGCGGCGGTCCTGCCAGAACCACAGCGTCGTCAGCAGGACGCCCAGCCCGGCCAGGATGAACACCCAGCCGACCGCACGCAGGTCGATCCACCAGACGTTGGCCCGGATGGCGAAGGTCATGATCGCGCCGAGCGCGATGAGAAAGATGGCGCTACCAATGCCCATGTGCGCTGCACTCCCCCGTGCGATGGCCTTGGGCGTACTCGGTCGTGGTCCGCGACGGTTACCCGCCACCGGGCCGCCTATCCACCCCCTGGCGCGCGCACGACGACGGCCGGCGGGCTGGTGCCCGCCGGCCGTCGTCATGAGGGGGAGAGTGACGCTTCAGGGGTGAAAGCCCCCGGAAGGGCTCAGAAGACGTCCTCCGGGAGGTCCATGATCTCCAGGTCGGTGCCCTCGATGATCCGCCGGTCGGCGCCGATGCGGGGCAGCACCTCGCGGGCGAAGAACCGGGCGGCGGCGACCTTGCCGGCGTAGAAGGACTTGTCGGCGGCGGAGACCTCGCCGGCCAGCGCCTTCAGCGCCACGTCCGCCTGCTTCTGCAGGAGCCAGCCGACCACCAGGTCGCCGATCGCCAGCAGGAACCGGCGGCTGCTCAGGCCGACCTTGTAGAGCGCCCGGGTGTCGCCGCCCTGGGCCTCGCCCAGCCAGCCGGTCATCACGCCGAGGATGTTCTGGATCTCGGCGAGCGCCTTGCCGAGCGCCTGACGCTCCTCCTTGAGCTGGCCGTTGCCGGCCTCGGAGGCGATGTGCTCCTGGATCTCGGCGGCGACCGCCATCAGGGCCTTGCCGTTGTCCCGGACGATCTTCCGGAAGATCAGGTCGAGGCTCTGGATCGCGGTGGTGCCCTCGTACAGGGTGTCGATCTTGGCGTCCCGGACGTACTGCTCCAGCGGGTAGTCCTGGAGGAAGCCGGAACCGCCGTAGGTCTGCAGCGCCTCGTGGCCGAGCAGCTCGTACGCCCGCTCCGAGCCGACGCCCTTGACCAGCGGCAGCAGCAGGTCGTTCACCCGCTTGGCCAGCTTGGTGGCCTTCTCGTCACCGGCCGCCTCGGCGATCGAGACCTTGTCCTGCCAGGTCGCGGTGTAGCAGACGAGCGCGCGCAGGCCCTCGGCGTACGACTTCTGCAGCAGCAGCGAGCGGCGCACGTCCGGGTGGTGGGTGATGGTCACCCGTGGCGCGGTCTTGTCGGCCATCTGGGTGAGGTCGGCGCCCTGCACCCGGTTCTTGGCGTACTCCAGCGCGTTGAGGTAGCCGGTGGAGAGCGTGGCGATCGCCTTGGTGCCGACCAGCATCCGGGCGTACTCGATGATCATGAACATCTGGCGGATGCCGTCGTGCTTCTCGCCCAGCAGCCAGCCCTTGGCCGGTACGCCGTGCTCGCCGAAGGTCACCTCGCAGGTGTTCGAGACCTTCAGGCCCATCTTGTGCTCGACGTTCGTGGCGTAGACGCCGTTGCGCTCGCCCAGCTCGCCGGTCTCGGGGTCGAAGTGGTACTTCGGCACGACGAACAGCGACAGGCCCTTGGTGCCGGGGCCGCCGACGCCCTCGACGCCGACCGGACGGGCCAGCACGTAGTGGACGATGTTGTCGCTCAGGTCGTGCTCACCGGAGGTGATGAAGCGCTTCACGCCCTCGATGTGCCACGAGCCGTCCGGCTGCTGGATCGCGCGGGTACGGCCGGCGCCCACGTCCGAGCCGGCGTCCGGCTCGGTGAGGACCATGGTCGAGCCCCACTGCTTGTCGATGAACAGCCGGGCCCACTTCTTCTGCTCCTCGGTGCCCTCGACGTGCAGCACGTGGGCGAAGGACGGGCCGGAGGCGTACATCCAGATCGGTGCGTTGGCACCGAGCACCAGCTCGGCGAGCGACCACCAGAGGGCGCGCGGGGCGTTGGTGCCGCCCAGGGACTCCGGCAGGTCCAGGCGCCAGAACTCGGAGTCCATGAACGCCTTGTACGACTTCTTGAACGACTCCGGCAGCGGCGCGGTGAACGTCGCCGGGTCGAAGACCGGCGGGTTGCGGTCGCTGTCCGAGTAGCTGGCAGCCAGGTCCTCGCGGGCGAGGCGGTCGACCTCACCGAGGAAGCTGCGGGCGGTGTCGACGTCCAGGTCCGTGAACGGGGCCTGGCCGAGCGTCCGGTCCGCCCCGAATACCTCGAACAGGTTGAACTCGAGGTCCCGCACATTGCTCTTGTAGTGGGTCATGCTCGCTGGCCCCGCTTCCGGACAGGTGTTACCGATCAGTAACTCCAGACTGTATTACTCGCCGGTAGGCAACGACAAGCGGATCTCGGAAGTGACAGCGATTACACACTTCCCGTTCATCCGTCAGCGGCGCCGACCTCCCAGCTCGGCACCGCCGCGGCGGGGGCGCTGCGCGGGCCGACGTACTCCATCAGGACCAGCGCGATGTCGTCGTCGAGCCGCCCGTGCACCCACTCGACCAGGGCGGTCTCCAGCGAGGCCAGCCCGTCGGCGACGGTGCCGTGGCCGAGCAGCCGCCAGGCCCGGTCGGCGGTGGGGAAGAACTCGCCGTCCCGGCGCGCCTCGCCCAGCCCGTCGGTGAACAGCAGCAGCCGGTCACCCGGCTCCAGCCGCTCCACCCGGGGCCGGACCACGGGCATGAACCCGAGCGGCGGCGCGGGCGCGGGCGGCTCCAACGGGATCACCGCGCCCCTGCGCAGCAGCAGCGGTGGCGGGTGCCCGCAGTTGACGATGGTCAGCGTGCCGCCGCGCTCCTCGACCAGGGCCGCGGTGACGAAGTCCTCGTCGCCGACGTTGCGGGCCACCGCGCGGTCCAGGTCGGTCACCACCGCGCGCAGGTCGGCCCGCTCGTACGCGACGTGCCGGTACGAGCCGAGCACGATGCTGGCCAGGCGGACCGCGTCCAGCCCCTTCCCGCGTACGTCACCGATGATCATGCGGACGCCGTACGGGGTGTCCATCACCTCGTACAGGTCGCCGCCGATCTCGGCGGTAGCGGTGGAGGAGATGTACCGCGCCGCCACCGCCAGCGTGCCGACCTGCGGTCCGAGCGGTCTCAGCACCGCCTGCTGGGCGACCGAGGCGAGCCGGGTCAGCTCCGCGATCCGCTCCGCCTGGCGCTGGCGTATCGCCGCCGTGGCCGCCGCGATCGCGGTGGCCGCCCCGACCGCCGTCACGTTGACGACTGTCACCAGCGGGCTGCCCCGTTCGGCGAAGGCGAAGGCGATCCCGATGGCGGTGGCCAGGCCGCCCACTGCGAGCACCACCCGCCAGGACGCCAGTGCCGCCGCGAGGAACGGCGCGACGACCATCAGCGCGAGGTAGTGCGCCGGGCGGCCGTCGGCCAGCTCCACCGCCACCACGATCGCGAGCAGCGCGAGGGCCGCGCCGAGGCCGGCGCGGGATCCGGGACTCAGCGGGCCGCGGCCCGGCTGGAAGGGTTGCGTGCGTACATCGGACAGCATGCCTGATGGATGTGAGCGGGAGAATGAACCTGGCCCGTCGGTTGTGGAAGTTCTGCCCGAGTGGCCGGTCAGCCCAGCACCTCGTACCGGACGTTCACGTGGCCGAGGCCGGTGGCGGCGATGGTCGCGAACGCGGCGCGGGAGAGGTCCAGGCACCGTCCGTCGATGAACGGGCCGCGGTCGTTGATCCGCACCACCACCGACTTGCCGTTGGCCGGGTTGGTGACCCGGACCTTCGTGTTGAACGGCAGCGTCTTGTGCGCCGCGGTGAGCGCGTTCGGGTTGAACGTCTCGCCGTTCGCCGTCATCTGGCCCTCGGCGTAGAAGGAGGCGCCGCAGGAGCCGCTGTTCACGACCTTCGGGCCGCTCGTCTTCTTCGCCGTCGGCGACGGCGCGGTGGTGCGGGGCTTGCTCCGGGAGGCCGCCTGGGTACGGCTCGCCTTCGGGCTCGGGGTGGCCTTCGGCGACGGGCTGAGGCTCGCGCTCGGCGAGGCAGACGCGCTCGGCGAGGGGGCGGCCGAGGTGGGGGCGGGAGTGCTGGGCAGGGCCTCGACCGCGACCGGCTCGGCCGGCGGCTCGCCGGCGGTGAGCCGCACGGCGCCGACGGTGCCGCCGACCGCGAGGGCCACACCGACCGCGGCGGTCGCGGCGATGGCGGCGGGCGAGGAGAACTTGCGGGTACGAAGGTGCCTAGCAGCCACCGGCCCGGTCCTTTCGTCAACTGAACAAACCGGCCCGGACCGTAACGAGAGAAGCACTTCCGAAGTCAACGTGATCATGGTGCTATGCCCGCATTTACCCTGGTACGTGTAGCCGATCACGCCAGAGTCGATCGGCCGAACGGCCCACCGATCCGCCAGGATGGAACCCGTGCTGACTCGTCGCCTGGTCGAGCTGTTCCGGTGGATCGACCCCGGGCCGGGCAGCACCCACCTGGTCAGCGACATCTCCGGCTGGTGGCGTGACCCGGAGGTGCTGGCCCAGGTCGGGCCGGCCCTGGCCGGGCTGTTCCCGGGCACCAGTCCGACCGTCGTGATCGCGCCGGAGGTGACCGGGCTGCTGCTCGGCCCGCTCGTCGCGGTCGCCGCCGACGCGGGTTTCCTGCCCGCGTACAAGGACGGTGGCGGGCGACGCCGGCCCGGGCCGACGCGCTGGGCCGACACACCCCCCGACTACCGGGGACGGCGGCTGCGGGTCGGCGTGGACGGGAGGCGGCTCGGCCCCGGCGACCGGGTGCTGCTGGTCGACGACTGGGTCGACACCGGCGCGCAACTGGACGCGCTGCGCCGGGTCGTCGCGGACGCCGGAGCCGACCTGATCGGCGCAGCCGCGCTCGTGGCGACCTGCCCACCCGAGGTGGCCGGGCGGCTGAGGCTGCGCGCCCTGCTCACCGGCGACGAACTGCCGTGAGACGCCGGGAAACCGGGTGAGCGCCGGCGGTACGGTGCCGTAGCGTCGGCGGCATGTGGCCCCGCATCGGTGGATTGCGCGCACTCGCCCTCGGCACGCCCGGCGAGCTGCGTACCCGGCTCAACACCCTCGTGCTCTCCGGCGTGAAGACCGCCACCGCCGGTCTCGTGCGGGAGTACGACGAGGAGGGCGAGGAACTGGAGACCGTCGGCGAGCGGCAGGTGCTCGTCGACGACGACGACCGGTTCGTCGCCGTGATCGAGGTGACAGGCGTCGGGGTGGTGCGCTTCGCCGACGTGCCGTGGGACTTCGCCCGCGCCGAGGGCGAGGGCGACCGGTCGATCGAGGAGTGGCGCGAGGGCCACGCCGCCTACTGGGCCCGGCAGGGCACGCCGGTCACCGACGACACAGCCGTCGTCTGCCTCCGGTTCCGGCTCGTCTCCACCGAAGGCGGCGTCGGCACCTAACCGGCCCGGCGCAGCTCGGGCAGCAGCGCCGCCGCCTCCACCAGCACTGCCTCGTCACCCGCGTACCAGCTGCTGGCCCGGGGCCAGTGCGTCACCACATCGGTGAAGCCCAGCCGGGCCGCCCGCCCGACCTGCTCGGCGAGGAAGTCGGCGCTGGTCAGCGAGAACACCGGCGCCGAGTCGAGCGACAGATAGCGGTCGAGCGTCGCCGGGTCACGGCCGGCCTGCTCCAGCGTCCGCGTCATCCGGTCGGACAGCTCCGCCACGGTGCCCCACCACGCCTCGATGTCGTCGCCGCCGAGCCCGGTGGTCACCCAGCCCTGCCCGAACCGGGCGACCAGCCGCATCGAGCGGGGACCGTTCGCGGCGACCACGAACGGCACCCGGGGCCGCTGGACGCACCCCGGGTTGTTGCGGGCGTCCACAGCGGTGAACCACTCCCCGCGCCAGGTCGTGCCGTCCTCCCGCAGGATCGCGTCGAGCAGCTCGGTGAACTCGGCGAACCGGTCGACGCGCTGCCGTGGGGGCAACGTCTCGCCGCCGAGCACCGCCGAGTCGAAGCCGATGCCGCCCGCGCCGAGGCCGAGCAGCACCCGGCCGCCGGACACGTCGTCGAGCGCCGTGACCTGCCGGGCGAACGCCGCCGGGTGCCGGAAGTTCGGGGAGGCCACGAGCGTCCCCAGCTTCACCCGGGACGTCACGCCGGCCGCCGCCGTGAGCGTCGTCCACGAGTCGAACCACGGCCCGTCGACCAGGTCACGCCAGCCCAGGTGGTCGTAGGTCCAGGCGTGGTCGAAGCCCCACTCGTCCACCTGGGCCCACCGCCGGCGCGCTTCCGACCAGCGCTGGTCGGGCAGGATCACGATGCCGATTCGCATGAGCGCCAGGGTACGACCCGGGTCGGACAGTCCGACCCGGGTCGCGGGGATCACGTCGCCAGGTCGGCGACCACGCAGGCGATGTTGTCCGGTGCGCCGGCCGCGTACGCCAGCTCGACCAGGCGCGCGACGGCGGCCTCCGGATCGTCCGCCTCGGTCAGCGCGGCGTGCAGCGCACCCGGCCCCACCACCGCGGACAGGCCGTCGGAGCAGAGCAGGTAGCGGTCACCGGGCAGCGCGGTACGCAGCGCCAGATCCGCCTCCACCTCCCCGCCCGCGCCGAGCGCCCGGGCCAGCAGCGCCCGCCGCGGATGCGCCAGGGCCTCCGCCGGCGTGAGCCGCCCCTGGTCGACGAGCGTCTGCACGTACGTGTGGTCCTGGGTGAGCCGGGACAGCTCGCCGCCGCGCAGCAGGTACGCCCGGCTGTCCCCGACGTGCGCGAGCGCGAGCCGGGTGCCGCGCCGCACGAGCGCGGTGAGCGTGGTGGCGGGCTGGTCGGCGTCGGTGGCGTGCGCGCGTACCGCCTGATCGGCCCGGCTCACCGCGTCGGCCAGCGCGGCGAGCAGATCGGCCTGCGGCGCGTCGGCCTGCTCCAGCGGCCGCAGCGCGTCCACCGCCGCCGCACTGGCAGTGGACCCGGCGGGACCGCGTACGCCGTCGGCGACCGCGAGCAGCGTCGCGCTCGCGTACGCGGTGTCCTCGTTGGAGTCGCGGACCGTGCCGGTCTCGCAGCGCGTCGCGTACCGGAAGATGGTCTCGGACATGGTGGTGCCCCTCTCGCTGAGCCTGTCGACGAGGAGCGCGACGGCCCGGCCGCGCGCCGCGGTGTCCGCGCTGACCCGCCGCCACCAGGCGTCGAGCGTCTCGGCGGCGGCAGCGGGCGGAAGGCCGCAGACGGTACGGATCTCGGCCAGCGGCATCCCGGCCCGGCGCAGCCCGGCGATCAGCCGCGCCCGGTCCGCCTGCTCCGGCGCGTAGTAGCGGTAGCCCGAGTGCGGATCCACAGCGGCAGGGGGCAGCAGCCCGCAGTCGTCGTAGATGCGCAACGCCTTGGCGCTCAGGCCGGTCGCCCGGGCGAACGCGCCGATGGTCAGCAGCCGCACCGTGCCTCCCTCGCGCTCCTCGTGCCGGTCACCGCGACCGGCACCGACCACGCTGGGCCTTGCCGCGGGGGACGGGTCAAGGCTTGATTACCGCGGCAGCGGGTTGGCGTCGGCAGCCGCGCGGACGAACTCGCGTACCCGGGAGGTGGTGTTCCCGGCCGGCCACACCGGACCGCGACAGATCGGCGGCGCGTCGTGGATCGGCACGTAGGCCACGTCCGGGCGGGCGTAGAACCGCCGGGCCTGCTCGCCCACCGGCAGCACCCCGCGCCCCAGCGCGACGAGCGCCAGCATCTCGGAGAAGCTGCCACCTGCCGGACCCTTCGGCACCGGACGGCCGGACGGGGTGCGGTCCGGCGTGCGGTCCTGTTTGAACGCGGCCGACGTCACCGCCGGGTACCGCACCACCGGATGGTCACCCAGCACCTCCAGCGACACCGACTCCTCGCGGGCCAGCGGGTGATCGGCGGGCACCGCGAGCACCCGGCCCTCGCGCACCAGCACCGGGCCGTTCGCCATGCCGTCGAAGGGGTACGAGGCGATCAGCACGTCGATCGTGCCGTCCAGCAGGCTCGACCGGGTGCTGGCCAGCGGCGCCTCGTGCACGTGCACCTCGCAGTCCGGGTGACGCTCGGTGAACAGGGCCACCGCGCGCAGCAGCACGGGTGCCGTCGACTCGCCGACGTACGCCACCCGCAGCTCACCGGTGAGCCCGCGCCCGGCGTCCACGGCCCGCCGCACCGCCGCCTCGATGCCTGCGACCAGTGGGCGCATCTCCTCGGCCAGGCGGGCGCCGATTGGGGTGAGCCGGACGACCCGGCTGGTGCGCTCGAACAGCGGCGCGCCGATCCGGCGTTCCAGCTTGCGCACCACGTGGCTGACCCGGCCCGTGCTCACCCGCAGCCGCTCGGCGGTCCGCCCGAAGTGCAGTTCCTCGGCCAGGGTCAGGAACGTCTCGACCTCGTACCGCTCCAGCACCGGGCACCTCCGTCGTTGCCTGCGGGTCAACGATCGTAGTCCGGATCGGGCTTGGCCGGGTCGGCGTGCCGGAGCAGGGTAGACGGCATGCGGAACGATCTGAAGGTGACCGTTTTCGACCATTTCGTGCTCTCGGTGACCGACGTCGAGCGCTCCCTCGGCTTCTACTGCGGCACGCTCGGCCTGGCCCCGGTGCGGGTCGACAGGTGGCGGGCCGGCGAGGCGCCGTTCCCGTCCGTACGCGTCGACGCCGGCACCATCATCGACCTGGTCGAGGGCGACCCGGCAGGGTCCAACGTGGACCACTTCTGCCTCGTGGTGGAGCCGGTCGACTGGCAGCGGGTGGTCGACTCGGGGGTGTTCACCGTGCTGACCGGCCCGGTCCCGCGCTTCGGGGCGCGCGGCACCGGCACCTCGGTCTACGTCCGCGACCCGGACGGCAACACAGTCGAACTGCGCTGCTATCCGGCCGACGCCTAACCTGGTCCGATGCCGGAGCTGGAACGACTCGCCGCCCACCACGCGCCCGCCGTGCTGCGGTTCGAGCGGGAGAACCGGGCGTACTTCGCCCGGTACGTCCCCGACCGGGGCGACGACTTCTTCACCGGGTACACCGCCCGGCACGCGGCCCTGCTGGCCGAGCAGGAGCGCGGCACCTGCCACTTCCACCTGCTGGTCGGCGACCACGGCGCCGTGCTCGGGCGGTTCAACCTGGTCGACGTCGCAGGCGGCAGCGCCGAGCTCGGCTACCGGGTGGCCGAGCGCGCCGCCGGGCGCGGGCTCGCGAGTGAAGGCGTACGGCGCGTCTGCGAACTGGCCCGCACCGAGTACGGGCTGCGCCGGCTGGTCGCCTCGGCGGCGCTGGCGAACCCGGCCTCGCTGGCGGTGCTCAAGCGTGCCGGTTTCGTACCCGAGGGTCCGGTGGAGCTGGCCGGGGAGCCCGGCCTGCGCCACGTGCTCGACCTCCGCGCGCCCTAAGCGGCGGCGTCCCCGTAGGCGGGAGCGCCGGCCGGCTCGTACGTCAGCTGGAGCGTGCCGTGGGCGTGGGTGACCGACTCGGCGAGCCGCAGCGCGCTCGGCACCGTCCCCTCGCCGAACAGGCGCTTGCCGGTGCCGAGCACGACCGGGTACAGCCACAGGTTGAGCCGGTCGACAAGGCCGAGGCGCAGCAGCGACTGCACCAGGTCCAGGCTGCCGATCACGTGGACCTCGTCGTGCCGGTCCTTCATCTCGGCGACGCGCCCGGCCAGGTCACCGTTTACCAGCGTCGAGTTCGCCCAGGCCAGCGGCTCGGCCAACGTACGGCTGGCCACGTACTTCGGCACGCCGTTCAGCAGGCCGGTGAAGGGGATCTCATCCGACGCCTTCGGCCAGTAGCCGGCGAAGATGTCGTACGTCTTGCGGCCCAGCAGCAGCGCGTCCATGCTGCTCGCCTGCTGGAACATCACCGCGCCGGACTCGTCGTCGAGCAGCGGCATCTGCCAGCCGCCGTGGTTGAAGCCGCCCTCGCGGTCCTCGTCCGGTTCGCCGGGCGCCTGCGCCACGCCGTCAAGGGTCAGGAACTCGGTCACGATCAACTTGCCCATGGGTCCACTCCTCCGGTTGCCGCTCTTTCCCGGTCAGACCCGGCGGCGGCCCGCGACTCATCGCATCGACACCGCCGCATTCGGGTGCCGCAGGCCGCGAGATCGCAATCCGGCTGAGCACCGTGGAGGCAGACCGGAGTGAGTTTCCCCCGGGGGAGTGTCAGAGCGCGGTGCCCCGGGGCGCCTGACCGGCCCAGGCGGCGAGCCGCCGGGTCAGTTCCGCCAGCCGCGTCCGGTACTCGCGGCGCATCTGCGCGCCGGCATCCACCGGCATGCCCGCCGGGAGCTCCACCCAGAACTCCTGGGTGAGACGGCACGAGCCGGGTCCGAGCGGCACAACGGTGAGCTCGCCGCCGCTGGGGCAGCCGACCATGAGGGTACGGGTGACGGCACGACGGCCCGGCTCCATCTCGACGACCTCGTGGATGACGCCCATCCGGCCGGTGGGGGTCCGATGCACGAACGCCTGGATCTCGCCGACTCCCTTCGGGCCGGGCAGCGTCACGCCGAGCTCCACCGAATCGTGCAGCGCGACCGACGAGGCCGGGTCCCACAGGAAGCCGAAGGCCGCCTCCGCGCTCGTGGGCAGGTCGACGGTGGCCGTCTCCCGTACGCGGACCGGCTCGGTCGTCACCCTGATCATCCGCAGACGTGAGCGCACGCCGCATTGTGTCAGTCGAGCCGCCGACCGTGGGGGCATCTCCGCTGACGGCCACGCCGTCACTACCCCAATGTGTGGGACCTGCCGGGAGGTCATGTCGAGGCGGGGGAGGACCCGAAGGAGAGCATCGTGCGGGAACTTCGGAATCTGCTACCCCGGGCAACGGCGACGACCAGTCGTCTACCTGACCCATCGAGTCGCTAGGTCAATTCCACGGTCGGCGGACTGCCGTGCTTCGCCGTCATTTCCTTGTATTTTCGCAGGTCGGCACCGAAGTCATACCCGGAGAAACGAAGCATGGCCGGCTGCCCTCCGTCGTGATACACCGAGACCTTGAACTGGCGGGACAACATGTCTCTTTCAGTCATCGAGGCCAGCATGGAAGGCACGAAGAGCGTCCAGCTCTGCGAGTGGTGGCCCTCGATGGTGACCGGGAGATCCGGCCCGATCATCAACCCCCCGGACATGGAGCTGCCCAGTGTGGAGCCCGCCCGAAGGACGATGCTCGAAATCTGAACGGCGGCCGGACCGTCGTTGGCTACTTCAAACTGCAGTCCTCGGGTAAGAGTGCCATCGGGATACCTTCCCACCGCCCACCCCACCCGGACACCGAGCCTGGTTCTCTGTCGTCCATAAATCAGAACAGAGATGCCGAGGCTGACGACAGAAAGGATCGCGGCGAAAACTGAGATCGCGACGCTCAAGGTATGCGCGGTAGGCACGTCAGCAGGGTCTCACCTGCCCGCAACTTCCCCTGGCCGCCGCCGGGAAGCACACTTCGAGGCAAGTGGGGACTCTGGCGGCCGGGCGGCGACCCTCTCGGCTTGCCGGAGTCAACGCAAGCGGGACGACCTCCCGCCCCCTCCACAGGCCCGGCGGCTGTCGACGGTCTTCGCCGTCCCGGAGCCGGGGCGCTTCCGCCGGCGAGGCGCCTCAGCCGCTCCGCGACCGTCGCCGAGGCGCCGGGCACGGAGCGGCAGCACACGAACAGGCCCCAGCCAGGAACCTGTCCTGAGCTGGGGCCTTACACTTGGAGCGGGTGACGGGAATCGAACCCGCACTGTCAGCTTGGGAAGCTGATGTTCTGCCATTGAACTACACCCGCAGGCGGCACCACTCTACCTGAAGGTCACCGCTCCCGTGCAGTCAGGTGCGCGCCCCACCTCGACGAGGTGGCGGCGTCGGCGGGCGGTTGACCCCGCCACCTCCCCGAACTGGAGTGAGTCAAGCACCCACCGGAGCCGGCCCGCGCGAAGTTGCACGTCGGAAACGTATGGGCGTTCTCAAATGCGTCGATGGGATGTAACGTCTGCCCCACGTTTCCGAACCGGCGTGACACACCCCCTGGCACGCCGTCAGAAAGAGGTGGGCCCATGGGACTCCGTCCCAACCTGCTGACCCGGCGTACCGCCGGTGTCGCGACGTCGACCCTCGCGCTGCTGCTCAGCACCGCCGCCGTCGGCGTCGTCCCCGCTGCTTCGGCCTTCTCGGCCGCCCCGGCCGGCACCTGCGCCGAGCCGGCCGACGCCCACGCCGACGAGCACGCGAACGCCCGCGTCGCGAAGGGCGGCAACGCCAAGCTCGACCCCAACCACCTGACCGCCCAGCAGGTCCGTGACCGTGAGGCCGACCTCGCCGCCGCGCAGCGCGAGCGGGCCAACTTCCGGACCGGCGCCGTGGCCCCGCTGGCCACCGTGACGATCCCGGTCGTCGTGCACGTCATCCAGGAGAACAGCACCCGGGCCGGTGGCAACATCACCGACTCGATGATCAACCAGCAGATCACCGTGCTGAACCAGTCGTACGCGGGCTCGACCGGCGGCGCCGCCACCGCGTTCGGGTTCCAGCTCACGAAGATCAACCGGGTGACGAACCCGTCGTGGTACCCGATCGTGCAGGGCTCCTCCGCCGAGCGCTCGATGAAGACCTCGCTGCGTGAGGGCGGCAAGAACACGCTGAACATCTACCTGGGCGAGCTGAGCGACAGCCTGCTGGGCTGGGCGACGTTCCCGAAGCGGACGCTGGACAAGATGGACGGCGTGGTGGTGCTCAACGAGTCGCTGCCCGGCGGCACCGCGACCAACTACAACCAGGGTGACACCGGCACCCACGAGGTCGGCCACTGGCTGAACCTCTACCACACCTTCCAGGGCGGCTGCTCCGGCTCGGGCGACAGCGTCTCCGACACCCCGGCCGAGGCGTCCCCGGCGTACCAGTGCCCGACCGGCCGGGACACCTGCTCGACCGCCGGCAAGGACCCGATCACCAACTTCATGGACTACACGTACGACTCCTGCATGTACCAGTTCACCGCTGGCCAGGCGAGCCGCATGCTCACCGCGTGGAACGCCTACCGCGCAGCCTGACCGTCGTACCGCGTACACCGGTGCCGGCCCTGTCCTCGGACGGGCCGGCACCGTTCGTCGTGGACCGGGTCAGGCGGCCGGGCGGCGGGTGTCGAAGCCGTGCCGGCCGCGAAGGCCCTCGGCGGCGACCGGGTCACGCCGGGCCGGTTCGGCCCCGCGCGGATCGAGCCACACCCGCACCTGCGGCGGGGCGGCGCCGGGCTGGGCCACCGGGTCGCGCCGGGTCAGCATCGCCGCCTCGACAGTGAACTCGAACAGCCGCCAGTCGCCCTGTGGCGCCGCGCGGGCGATCCGGGCCAGCCGCGTCACCGTGGCCGGGTCGGTCACCTGCCGCGCGCGCCCCGCGATGTACGCCTCGTCGTCGCTCTCCTCCGGCGGGAACGAGTGCAGCGCATAACGGCCGTCGCGTTCGAGGTCGCGGCGCTTCGGCGAGTCGACGACGAAGCACCAGAGCCCGTCGGCGGTGATCACCGGGGAGACCGGGTGGACCCGGGGGCCGCCGTCGGCGCGGACCGTGGCGAGGTAGCCGAAGCCCGGCCCATACTGCTGCATCAGGAGGCGGATCTCGTCGGCGAGGCGGGGCTCGTCGACGGCGAATTCGGACCAGGAAGCCATGTGGACACTCTATCGAACACGTGTACGAAGATGTAGTGCGACACGCAGGTCACCCATACCGGTCGCTATGGTGTTCGGATGCTGCTCTCCGACCGCGACCTGGTCTCCGAGATCAAGGCCGGCACGCTCGCGCTGGAGCCCTTCGAGCCGACGCTGGTGCAGCCGTCGAGCATCGACGTACGCCTGGACCGGCTGTTCCGGGTCTTCAACAACCATCTCTACACACACATCGACCCGTCGAAGCAGCAGGACGACCTGACCTCGATGGTCGAGGTGCCGGAGGGACAGCCGTTCGTGCTGCACCCGGGCGAGTTCGTGCTCGCCTCCACGCTTGAGGTGATCTCGCTGGGCGACCAGCTCGCCGGGAGGCTGGAGGGCAAGTCGAGCCTGGGGCGGCTGGGGCTGCTGACCCACTCGACGGCCGGATTCATCGACCCGGGCTTCTCCGGCCACGTCACGCTGGAGCTGTCGAACGTGGCGAACCTGCCGATCACGCTCTGGCCGGGCATGAAGATCGGCCAGCTCTGCATCTTCCGGCTCTCCTCGCCGGCCGAGCACCCGTACGGCTCGGCCGTCTACGGCTCGCGTTACCAGGGGCAGCGCGGCCCGACGCCGAGCCGGTCCTGGCAGAGCTGGCGCACCTGGCCGACGCGCTGACGGACGCCCGCAGTTGTTAAGAAGGGCCCCCTCCTCTACCGGAGGCGTTAAGAGGGGGCCCTTCCTTACACCCGGCCGTAGCTGTTGATGTCGCCGTCGTCGACCCGCTTCATCGTGATGGGCTTGCCCGACTGGGAGGCGTGCACCACCCAGCCGTCGCCCACGTACATCGCCACGTGGTGCAGGTCGCCGTAGTAGAAGACGAGATCACCGGCACGCAGCTCGGCACGGCTGACCCGCTTCGTCACGCCGTGCTGCTGGCGTGCGTTGTGCGGCAGCGACACGCCGCCCTTGGCCCACGCCGCCAGGGTCAGGCCCGAGCAGTCGAAGTGGTCCGGCCCGGCCGCGCCCCAGACGTAGATCTTGCCGATCTGGGCGCAGGCGAACTTGACCGCCGCACCGGCCGCGCCACCGGGGTAGCCGGCCGGGCAGGGCGCCGGGCGCAGCGGGCCGCCGCCGCCCTTGCCGTACACCTTGAGCCGCAGCTTCTGCAGCCGGGCGATCTCGGCGTCGATCTGCTTCTTCTTCGCCGCGAGCTGGGCCTCGGTGCGCGCCAGCCCGGCGATCATCTCGTCCAGCGGCTTCTTCTTCGCCGCCAGTTCGTCGCGCAGCGCGGCGACGGAGCGCACCTGCTCGTGCTGGCGGTGCGCGAAGCGGTCGAGCAGTTCCAGGCCGTTGACCAGGTCACCCGGCGAGCGGCTGCCCAGCAGCGCGTTGACGGTGGAGAGGTTGTCGCCCTTGTAGGCGTCGGCGGCGAGCCCGCCGACCTGGCCGAGCGCGGCGTCCACCCGGGCCTGGAGGGGTGCGATCTGCCGGCCGAGCGCGTCGGCCTGCTCGCGCCGCGCGGCGAGCTGTTCGCGTACGGCGTTGACCTGTTCGATGACCGGTTCGAGCTTGTTCCAGTCGCGGTCGATCTGGGCCTCGATCTCGGCGACCGAGGGTTCGGCGTGTGCCGCGGTGGCGCCACCGGTCAGGACGACAGCGGTGCCGACCAGGGCGGCGAGGGCGGTGGTGAAGCGGGACCAGCGGGTACGCGGCACAGCCGTGGACCGGTCGACAGACCGGCTCGACGACGGCCGCGGGGCATGGAGTGCCACCGGCGTCCGTACTCCTTCTTCAGTTCCGCCTACCGGGTTAGCTGACGGATTCGGGCGGGAAGGGAGCCGCCCTACCGCATCGCTGCGGATTCACCCCAGGTACCTGGTTCCCCGGCTCGCCCACTGGCGACTCGGCGGTGCCGGTCCGTCACCGACCGGGTTGGACGGTGAGACGTACGGCCGACGATTCACCAGAGTAGGGACCACCGTTATCGATCCGCAACTTCCAGCGACGTGACACTCCGTACGCGATCCGGCGGCGAACCACTGACGGAGGTGAAATTTTCTTTCACGGCTGATTACTTACTGGAAAGGTATTGACCATCACGGGTGTGCGGAGTGAGGGTGGAGACGCAGTGACCCCCATCCCTGTCCAGGAGGTTCGATGCACCTCTCCGCCCCGCCGTCGGGCAGACGGATACTGCTCGCCGCCGCCGTGGCCACCGCCACCGCGCTGGCGACGACCGGCCCGGTGACCGCCGCGCCGGACACGTCCCCGCCCGCGAGCGACAGGCAACAACAATACGCCGCCGCGGCCGCCGAGTACGGCGTCCCGCAGAACGTGCTGCTCGGTGTCTCCTACCTGGAGTCCCGCTGGGACACCCACACCGGGCAGCCGAGCACCAGCGGCGGCTACGGCCCGATGCACCTGACCGACGCCGCGCACATCCTGGCCATGCCGGGCAGCGCCCACGTGGACGAGGACGAGGACCCGCGCGGCGACGACTCCCGTCCGCTGAAGCTCGACCCGGCCACGGCCGCCACGCCGGAGCGGGAGGCCCCGCTGCCGCCCGCCTCGCTCCAGACACTCGACGCCGCCGCCGCGCTCACCGGGCTCGACGCCGGGACGCTGCGGACCGACCCGGCCGCGAACATCCGCGGTGGCGCGGCGCTGCTGGCGTCGTACCAGAAGGCTCTGGGCGGGCCGGTCGGCGCCGGCACCGACCCGGCGGCCTGGTACGGCGCGGTGGCCCGGTACTCCGGCGCGGACACCACCGACGGCGCGGCGGCCTTCGCCGACGAGGTGTACGACCAGCTCGGCCAGGGCGCCAGCCGGACCACCGACGACGGCCAGCGGGTCACGCTCGCCGCCACCGCCGCGACGCCGGACCGCTCCCGGCTGGCCCGGCTCGGTTTGCGTAACGCCGAGCGGCCGGACGGGCTGGAGTGCCCGGTGCGGCTGGCCTGTGAGTGGATCCCCGCGCCGTACGAGCAGCTCAGCGACGACCCGGGTGACTACGGCAACCACGATCTTGGCGACCGGCCGAAGCAGCAGAAGATCGAGTACATCGTCATCCACGACACCGAGGGCTACTTCGGCCCGAGCGTCGACCTGGTGAAGCGGGCCGACTACCTGGGCTGGCACTACACGCTGCGCTCGGTGGACGGCTACATCGCCCAGCACATCAAGACCAAGGACGTCGGCTGGCACGCCGGCAACTGGTACGTCAACGCGAAGTCCATCGGCCTGGAGCACGAGGGCTTCGCCGGTCAGGGCACCTGGTACACCGAGGCGATGTACCGCACCTCCGCCAAGCTGGTGCGCCACCTGGCGCTGAAGCTCGGCATCCCGATGGACCGGCAGCACATCATCGGCCACGACAACGTGCCCGGCATCAACGCCGGCGCGGTGGGCGGCATGCACTGGGACCCGGGACCGTACTGGGACTGGTCGCACTACTTCGACCTGATGAAGGCGCCGTTCCGCACCACCGGCACCGCGCGGACCGGCCTGGTCACCATCGACCCGGACTTCGCCACCAACCGGCCGGCGTTCACCGGCTGCAACCAGCAGCCGCCGGGCGTCCCGACGCCCAGGCCGCCGGCCGAGCCGTGCCCGTCGCGCGGCTCCTCGGCGGTGATCCTGCGGACCGCGCCGAGCCTGGACGCCCCGCTCGTCAACGACCTCGGGCTGCGCCCGGACGGCACGCCGGACACGATGTACATCTCCGACCACGGCGCCCGCGCCTCGGCCGGTCAGACGTACGCGCTCGCCGGCCGGCAGGGTGACTGGACGGCGATCTGGTATCTCGGCCAGAAGGCGTGGTTCCTCAACCCGGCCTCCGCGCCGACCGCGAAGTGGGCCACCGGCTTCGTGGTGACCCCGCGGCCCGGCAAGGCCACCATCCCGGTGTACGGGCGGGCCTACCCGGAGCAGGCCGCCTACCCGGACACCATCCCGTACCAGACCATCTCGCCGCTTCAGTACACGTTCGCCGCCGGCCAGCGGTACGCGGTCGGCGGGGTGCTGCCCGGCGAGTACTACCGGGCCGTCTCGTTCGACGGTTCGGCCCCGGGTGACCGGACCGTGGTACGCGGCGAGAACCGCTACGTGCAGGTCCAGTTCGGCCACCGGATCATGTTCGTGAACCTGGACGACGTGCTGATCCTGCCGTCCCCGGTCGGTGCGCCGCGCTGACCTGTCACCGCACGGCGAGAGGCCCCCGGTCCGTGACGGACCGGGGGCCTCTCGGTGGTACGGGGTACGGTCAGGCGACCCGGACGAAGCCGGCGATCGGCATCGTGCTGATGCTCGACACCTGGACCGGTTTACCGGTACGTGGCGCGTGCACCATCACGCCGTTGCCGAGGTAGAGCCCGACGTGGTGCAGATCGGAGCCGAAGAACACCAGGTCACCCGGTCTCGCCTCGGAGCGGGACACCTTGCGGCCCTCGTTCCACTGCGCGCCGGTGAAGTGGGTGAGCGAGATGCCCGCCGCCTTGTACGCGTACTGGGTCAGGCCGGAGCAGTCGAACGAGTTAGGGCCGGTGGCACCCCACACGTACGGGTCGCCGACCTGGGCGCACGCCGTCTTGATCGCGGTCCGCGCGGCGCTGCTCACCACACCGTCGACGGCGGGGCAGCCCGCCGGGCGGATCGAGGTGACCGGCAGCATGGCGGTCAGCCGCTTGATCTCCGCGTCGATCTGCTTCTTCTTCGCCGCGAGATCGTTCTGCTGCTTGATCTCCAGCGCGATCAGCGCGTCGAGCTTCTCCTTCTGCTTGTTGTACTCGTCACGCACCTTGAGCACACCGGCGATCTGGCGGCGCTGGTCCTCGGCGATCCGGTCCAGCATGACCAGCTGCTCGGCCAGCGCGCCCGGCTTGGAGTTCACCAGCAACGCGCCCAGCTCCTGCGACGGGCCCTGGATGTAGTAGCGGGCCGCGATGTCGCCGACCTTGTTCATGGCGAGCGTGGAGGCCAGCTCCAGCGGCACCATCTTGTCCTTCAGCGCCTTGGACTTCTTCTGGTTGGCGCGCAGCTGCGAGCGGACCTTGTTGAACTGCTCGATGGTGGGTTCGAGCTGCTGCCACTGCTTGTCGATCTGCGCGTCGATCTCGTCCACCGACGGCGCCGCGTGCGCCGGCGCCGTCAGCATTCCGGCGCCGACCGCGGCGGCCGCGACCAGGGTGACCAGACGGTGAACCACCCGTCGGAACCCGGCCCGCCGGCCGGGTGGCGCGCTCGGGGCGTGACGTTGAGGGGGCGTGGTTGCCACCGGCACGGACTCCTTTGCAACCGACCGCCGGGCGCCTCGCGAGAGGGAAGGTCGAGGCAGACGACCCACAGCGGTCGGTGCCTCACATTAGGGAAGGCGTCCGGTGGAATCAAGGCGACCGTTTACTCAATCACGTTTCCGCAATCGTTTGCACACCAAGGGTATTCGTTTCATCTTCCGACGATGGCCGTCAATACATCGTCGAGCGTGACCACACCCATCGGCCGGCGCCCGTCGCTGACCAGCACCATGTGGCGGCGTTCGCGGCGCATCGCGAGCAGCAGGTCGGCCAGCGTACGGTCCGGCGGCACCACCGCCAGCGGCCGGTAGACGGCGGCTGGCACCGGCGCCCGGCGGCTCGCCCCCGCGTACCCGAGGACGTCCTTGACGTGCACGAACCCAAGCACCCGGCGGGTGGCCCGCTGCACCACCGGGAAGCGGGACCGGCCGGTACGGGTCGCCAGCACCTCCAGCGACGCCGGTGAGACGTCCTCGGCCACTGTGGTCACCGTGGACCAGGGTTGCAGCGCGTCCGCGGCGGTACGGCTGTGCAGGGCCAGCGCGCCGGTGATCCGGGCGTGCACCTCGGCGTCGAGCAACCCCTCGGTACGCGCCTGGGAGACCAGACCGGCCAGTTCCTCGGCGGTGAACACGGTCTTCACGGCGTCTGTCGCCTCCACCCGCCACCACCGCAGCACCTGCCGCGCCGCCCACTTCATCGCCAGCAGCAGCGGCTTGGTGGCCAGGCAGAACGCCAGCATGGCCGGGCCGAGCCAGAGCGCCGACGGCTCCGGGCCGGCCAGCGTGATGTTCTTCGGCACCATCTCGCCGACCACCGTGTGCAGGAACACCACCAACGCCAGCGCGATGACGAACGCCACCGGGTGCACCGCCGAGGCGGGCAGTCCCAGCGCGGCGAACGAGGGCTCCAGCAGTTGGGCCAGCGCCGGTTCGGCGATCGCGCCGAGGCCCAACGAGCAGACGGTGATGCCGAGCTGCGCCCCGGCGATCATCAGCGGGATCTGGTTCATCGCGGCCAGTGCCCACCGGGCCCGCTTCGACGTCGCCGCGAGCGGTTCGATCACCGTACGGCGGGAGGCGATCAGCGCGAACTCACTGCCCACGAAGAACGCGTTGCCGAGCAGCAGGCCCACTGCGACGAGTAACTCAGGCACCGTCGTCGGGCTCCTCGGGGCGTACCACCCGCACCTGCTCGATCCGGTGCCGGTCGACCTCCACCACGGTGAACTCGTACCCGGCCTCGTCCACCGTCTCGCCCGGCACCGGGATGTGGCCGAGCCGCGCCATGAGGAAGCCGCCGAGCGTCTCGTACGGCCCGTCGGGCAGCCGGAAACCGGTCTGCTCGACCAGCTCGTCGGCGCGCAGCACGCCGTCGGCCAGGACGGTCCGCTCGCCGCCGGGCACGGTGAGCTCCACCGGCCCGAAGCCGTCCAGCGCGTCCGGGTCGAACTCGTCGGCGATCTCCCCGACCAGTTCCTCGACCAGGTCCTCCACGGTCACCACGCCGTCGGTGCCGCCGTACTCGTCCACCACGATCGCCAGGTCCGCCCCGGCGGCCTTGAGCGCGGCCAGCACCCCGTTCAGGTTCAGGCTCTCCGGGACGTACACCGGTTCCCGGGCCACGGCGGCGACAGTGGTGGCCGCCCGGCGGGCCAGCGGCACGCCGAGCGCGTCCGGCACCCCCGCGACACCGGTGACCAGGTCGAGCGTCTCCTCGTAGACGGGGAACCGGGTCCGGCCGGTCCGCCGGGACGCCTCCAGCAACTCGGCCACCGTCGCGGTGGCGCGCAACGCCGTCACGTCGACCCGGGGCGTCATGGCCTCGGCAGCCCGCTTGTCGCCGAAGCGGATGGTCCGGCGCAGCAGCATCGCGGTGTCCGGCGGCAGCGCGCCCGCGCGGGCGGAGATGGCGGCGAGCAGGCCCAGCTCCTCCGGGGAACGGGCGCTCGCCAGCTCCTCCTGCGGCTCCACGCCGAGGCGGCGCACCAGCCGGTTCGCTGACTCGTTCAGCAGCCGGATCAGCCAGCCGAAGGTGCGCGAGAAGGCCCGCATCGGCGCGGCCGTGGCCAGCGCCGCGGGCATCGGGCGGGCCAGCGCGAGGTTCTTCGGCACCAGCTCGCCGAAGAGCATCGAGATGAGCGTGGCCAGGGCCAGCGCGAGCAGGCCGGTGAAGCGTTCCGCGCCGCCGAACGGGTGCAGCAGCGGCGCGAAGAGGCGGGCCAGGGCGGGCTCGGCCAGGTAGCCGGTGAGCAGCGCGGTGAGCGTGATGCCGAGCTGCGCGCCGGAGAGCTGGAAGGACAGCTCGCGCAGCGCGCGGCGTACCGTGGCGGCCCGGCCGTCGCCCTCGTCGGCCCGCCTGTCGATCTCCGCCCGGTCGACGGTGACCAGGGCGAACTCGGCCGCGACGAAGAAGGCGTTGCCGGCGGTCAGCAGCACGAAACCGACCAGTGGCAACAGCGTCAGAAGCAGAAGGCCGTCGATGCGCGTGATTGTGGCACGCGGACGGCGATGGTGGACCCCCCCGTAGCGTGGTGTGCATGGACGGTCTGCTGCTCACCGACGAACTGGTCCTGCTCGCGTACGACGACGACGGCGTCAACCGGCTCGGCAGCCCGCACCTCGGCTACGGCCTCGCCGGGGCGGTGCTGCTGGAACTGGCCCTGGCCGGCCGGGTGGAGGTGGCGGACAAGCGGCTCGTGGTGACCGATCCCGCCCCGACCGGCGTACCGCTGCTGGACGAGGCGCTGGCGACCGTGGGAACCGGCCGCGCGCGCAAGCCGAAGGACTGGATCGGCAAGCTCGCCCGGGGGCTGCCGGACCGGGTGCTCGGCGGGCTCGTCGACGCCGGGGTGCTGCGCCGGGAGTCCGGCAAGGTGCTGCTGGTCTTCCCGCGTACCCGCTATCCCTCGCCGACCGGCGCCCAGCCGCCGGCGGAGACGGCGGCCCGGCAGCGGATGGCGGCGGCGCTCACCACCGACGGCCCGGTCGACGCCCGGACCGCCGCGCTGCTCACGCTGACCCGCGCGGTCGGCCTGGATCGCAAGATCTTCCGTGAGCTGCCCAGGCAGCGGGTCAAGGCGCGGATCGAGGAGATCGCCGCCGGCGACTGGGCCTCGGACGCCGCCAAGAAGGCCATCGAGGAGATGCAGGCCGCGCTGCTGGTCGCCAGCACGGCCGCGGTGGCCGCCGCCTCGTCCGGCTGAGACGCGACGGCGGCGGCACCGCACTGGTGCCGCCGCCGTCGTGGTCCGGCTCCTGCCGGGGTACGCCTCAGCTCGCGGAGGGTGCGACCTCCGGCTCACCGGCCGGGGCCTCCGGCTTGACCGAGCGCAGCAGCACGCTCGCCACGTCGACCACCTCGACCTGCTCGCCCGCGCCCTTGCCGTTGACGCCGTCGTTCAGCATCGTCGAGCAGAACGGGCAGCCGACCGCGATGGTCTTCGCGCCGGTGGACATGGCCTCCTCGACCCGGTCCACGTTGATCCGCTTGCCGATCTTCTCCTCCATCCACATCCGGGCGCCGCCGGCGCCGCAGCAGAAGGAGCGCTCGCTGTTACGCGGCATCTCGGTCAGCTCGCCCTGGATCGAATCGCCGAGCACCTCGCGCGGGGCCGCGAAGATCCGGTTGTGGCGGCCCAGGTAGCACGGGTCGTGGTAGGTCACGCCGCCGTCGACCGGCTGGACCGGGGTGAGCTTGCCGGCGCTGACCAGGTGGGCCAGCAGCTGGGTGTGGTGCACGACCTCGAACTCGCCGCCGAGCTGGCCGTACTCGTTGCCCAGAGTGTTGAAGCAGTGCGGGCAGGTGGCGACGATCTTGCGCTTGTTCTTCTCCCGGCCCTCGAACGCCTCGTTGAGGGTCTCGACGTTCTGCTGGGCGAGCATCTGGAAGACGAACTCGTTGCCGATACGCCGCGCCGGGTCGCCGGAGCAGGTCTCGCCCTCGCCCAGGATGGCGAACTTGACGCCCGCCTCGTTGAGCAGCGTGGCGACCGCGCGGGTGGTCTTCTTCGCCCGGTCCTCGAACGCGCCGGCGCAGCCGACCCAGAACAGGTATTCGAAGTCGTCGACCTCACCGACGCGCGGCACCTCGAACCCGAGGCCCTTGGTCCAGTCCTCGCGGGTGTTCTGCGGGGCGCCCCACGGGTTGCCCTTGTTCTCCAGGTTGCGCAGCATGACGCCGGCCTCGGACGGGAAGCTCGACTCGATCAGCACCTGGTAGCGGCGCATGTCGACGATGTGGTCCACGTGCTCGATGTCGACCGGGCACTGCTCGACGCAGGCGCCGCAGGTGGTGCAGGACCAGAGCACGTCCGGGTCGATGACACCACCCTCCTCGGCGGTGCCGATCAGCGGCCGGTCCGCCTCGGCCATCGCGAGCACGTCCACCGCGGCCAGCTGCTCCTGGGTGGCCTTCTCCTCGCCGGTCAGGTCCTTGCCGCCGCCGGCCAGCAGGTACGGCGCCTTGGCGTACGCGTGGTCGCGCAGGCTCAGCACCAGCAGCTTCGGCGACAGCGGCTTGCCGGTGTTCCAGGCGGGGCACTGCGACTGGCAGCGACCGCACTCGGTGCAGGTGCTGAAGTCGAGCAGGCCCTTCCAGGTGAACTGCTCGACGTGGGCGACGCCGAACTGGTCCTTCTCCGGGTCGGCCTCCTCGAAGTCCAGCGGCTTGCCCTCGCTGGTCATCGGGCGCAGCGGGCCCAGGCCGGAGCCGGCCGGCTTCTCCGGGTCGCGCTTGAAGAAGATGTTCGGGAAGGCCAGGAAGCGGTGCCAGGCCACGCCCATCGTGACGTTCAGCGAGATCACGATGAGCCAGGTCATCGAGATGCAGATCTTGATGAGCGCGGCGACGCTGACGCCGGCCTCCCAGCTCGGGAGCACCGAGCCGACCGCGTGGCTGAGCGGGGCGGCCCAGACGGGGTACTCGAAGTGGTCGGTGGCGACCTTGAAGCCCCGGATCACGAACCCGAAGATCAGGACCAGCAGGACGACCCACTCGACGAAGTAGCCCTGCCACATGGTCGAGCCGGTGAACCGGGACCGGTTCTCCGCGCGGCCGGGCCGGTTGCGCAGCCGGATCACCATCAGCACGACGATGCCGATCAGGCCGAGGATGCCGATCCACTCGGTGACCAGGCCGAAGATCGTCCAGTGCCCGATGATCGGCAGCCCGCCGCCGGTCGAGACCACCTCGAAGTAGGCCTCCAGCACCAGCAGCGACAGCACGATGAAGCCGACCATCACGAACCAGTGGGCGGCCCCGACCACGCTCCACTTCAACATGCGGGTGTGACCGGCGGTCTCCACCAGCATCTGCTTCGTACGCGCGCCCTTGTCGCCGAACCGTTCCGGCGCGGGCTGGCCGAGCCGGATGACGGCGGTCATCTTCATGACCGCGCGCACCGCAAGCCACACCGCAACGGCGGTGATGGCGGCCGCGAGGATCGTGGTGACGATCTGGACGCTGCCCATCGAGTTGGCCTCCCGGTCTGCTGCTTTGTCCGTGCAGCCTACGCGCAAGGTTACCCAGCAGTAACGTGAGTCTTCTCGCACCAGGCCACGCCGCCCTGCGCACACCTTAGGTGCAGCGGCACCGAAGTGCCGGGCAGGGGCGGCGTGGCGTGACCTACGCCGTGGCGGGGCAGCGCCCGATCAGCGCCAGCGGGAGAGCAGGATCAGCGACGAGACCATCGCGCCGAACCCCACAGCGAGGTTCCAGTAACCCCAGGTGGCGACCGGATACGCCTGCTCCGAGAGGTAGTAGACGACCAGCCAGCCGATGCCCACCACGATCAACGCGACAGCGGTGACCGGAAGCCAGATCGGGCTAGGCTTGCGCGTCGACGCCGTCGCCGTCGGACGAACGTCCGTCGGCGGGGTGTACACCTTCTTCTTGCGGACCTGAGACTTGGGCACGACGCTCTCCAGAGGGGGGTACGACCTCGTCCGGCCTGACAACCGGGCGCGAGGGCGACGGTCCATGGCCAATAATGTTCGACAGCTAGCGTAGTCCCGACGGACCGTCCAGGCCATGAATGGGGCCAGGACGGTGCACTCAGTAACCGGAAAGAGCGGACTTTCCGGGTCGAGCAGGTCGGCTCGCACCGGCGCGGGCCGGAAACGAGACGACGGGAAAGGGAACGCCCGGTGGAGTACACGTCCGGTGCCGCCTCCTGGCAGAAGGTCCTCCGCCGCGCGGCAGCCGCCCTGCTGCCCCGGCGCGCACGCCAGCGCCGCCCGGGCTGGTCCGTCGGCGTACCCCTGATCGCCGCCGCGGCCGGTCTGCTGTTCACCACGACCGCCACCACCGCGGGCGGCACCTCGCTGCGTGAGGACCGCCGGCCCCAGCTCACCCAGCTGATCGAGGACCGGCGCGAGGAGGTCGCCGCCAGCGAGGCCAAGGCCGCCCGGCTCCGCGCCGAGGTGGAGGAGCAGACCGAAGCGCTCGCCGGCGCCGACGGGCCGATCAAGACCGAGCGGGACCGGGCCGCCGCCAGCCGGCAGGCGGCCGGATTCACCGCGCTCACCGGCAGCGGCGTGACAGTCGAGCTGAACGACGCCGACCGCCGGCCCGACCAGCCGCTGCCGAAGGGCGCCAGCAACGACGACCTGGTGGTGCACCAGGGCGACGTCCAGGCCGTGGTCAACGCGCTCTGGGCCGGCGGCGCGGAAGCCATGTCAATCATGAACGTCCGCGTGCTGAGCACCAGCGCGGTACGCTGCGTCGGTAACACCCTGCTGCTGCACGGCCGGGTTTACTCCCCTCCTTTCAAGATCGTGGCAATCGGCGATCCCGCGGAACTCCAGCGGGCGCTCGCCGCCTCTGAGGGAGTGCGGGTGTTCAAGGAAGTGGCCGACCACTACCAACTCGGGTACGTCGAACGCGTCTCCACGGTCACCGTGCCCGCCTTCGAGGACTCCACCGCGTTGCAGTCGGCGACGGTGCCCCGGTGACCGGCGGCGACCCGCGGGCACGTGCCGGTCACGACCGCGAGGAGGAACCCACCGCGTTCCTTCCTCGGGTCGAGCGTCCGGCACCCGCCCCGGCGTCGCCACGGCCGCTCGACCTGCCCTGGCCCGAGGCCGGCCCCGCACACACCGCCCCGGTCCGGCGCGGCCCGGCCGCCCGGCCGCACCGCCCACCGCCCGCACCGCCCCGGGCCACTCCGCCGCCCGGCCCGCCGCCGCCGTGGCCGGGCAGCCGGGCACATCAGCCGATCGGCGCCTCCCACCCGGAGGCCGACCCCCGGCGCCGCCCACCGGCGCGCGAGCCTTCCGGGGGTACGCCCCGGCCGCCCGGCGTACCCCGTTTCGGCGGGCCGACCGGCGCGGACCGCAATCCGCCGGTCGACCCCGGAGCGACAACGGTGCTGCCCGCCGTTCCCCGCCCGCCCGCCGATCCCCGCCTGGACGCGACCGGGCTGATGGGCGCGGTGCCCCCGGCGCCGGACGCCGATGACGACGGCCCGCCGGCCGAGCCGCCCCGTCCCCGCCGCGGCGAGCGGGTGGTGCGACTGCGGCCGGAGCAGACCGGCGACGGCTACCGCAGCGTCCACTCCGAGCTGACCCGTCCCACAGTCGGCTCCCGGGTGCGCACCGTCGTGCGCGGCACCGGCGAGCTGCTTATCACCTTCGGCCTCGTGGTGCTCCTCTTCGTCGGGTACGAGATCTGGGGCAAGTCGGTCCTCGTCGAGGCTCACCAGAACGACCTGAGCAGCCAGCTCGCCCAGCAGTGGGACACTCCCGCGGACCCGACTGTCGGCCCGACCAGCCGCCCGGCCGCCACGCCGAAGCCACCGGCCAAGGGACAGCCGGTCGCCGGCCTCTACATCCCCAAGTTCGACAAGCACTGGGTAGTGGTCGAGGGGGTCGACCCGGAGGACATCCGGTACGCCCCGGGCCACTACCCGGACAGCGCCCTGCCCGGCGGGGTCGGCAACTTCTCCGTCGCCGGTCACCGCATCCGCTCCACGTTCTGGCGGCTGGACGAGCTGACGACCGGCGACGCCATAGTGGTCGAGACCAGGTCCGACTGGCTCGTCTACCGCGTCTACGAGCAGCGGATCGTCAAGCCGTCCCAGGTGGAGGTGGTCGCGCCGGTGCCGGGCAAGCCGGACCAGAAGGCCACCGAGAAGCTGCTCACGCTGACCACCTGCAACCCGAAGTTCGACAACTACCAGCGGCTGATCATCCATGCCCGGCTGGACCACGCGCAGGCGAAGTCGGCGGGCCGCCCGGCCGAGTTGGAGGCGTGATCCGTGTACGCGTGGATCTGGCGCAAACTGCCGTTCGGGCTGCCCGGAAAGCTGATCGGCTCGCTGCTGCTCGCCACCGCCACCGTCGCGCTGCTCTGGTTCGTGGTCTTCCCGTGGGCCGAGCCGCTGCTGCCCTTCGACGACGTGCAGGTCACCCAGGACTCCGGCGTGCCGGGCGACGGCGGGCCGCCCGGCGAGGAGCTGCCGTACAGCACCGAGACGAACAACGCCCCACCCTCCACCCCGAACAGGTGACCCGATGCGCGTTCTGGTGATCGACAACTACGACTCGTTCGTCTTCAACCTCGTGCAGTACCTCGGCCAGCTCGGGGCCGAATGCGACGTGCGGCGCAACGACGAGATCGACGTCGCCGAGGTGGGCCGCGCCGGTGCCGCCGGCGTCCTGCTGTCACCCGGTCCGGGCAGCCCGGATCGGGCCGGCATCTGCCTGGACGTGATCCGCGAGTACGCCGGCAAGCTCCCGATCTTCGGCGTCTGCCTCGGCCACCAGGCGATCGGCGAGGCGTTCGGCGCGACCGTCGCCCGCGCGCCGGAACTGCTGCACGGCAAGACCTCTGAGGTACGCCACGACGGCGTGGGCGTGCTCGCCGGCCTGCCCGACCCGTTCACCGCCACCCGCTACCACTCGCTTGCCGTACTGCCCGAGACGCTCCCCGACGAGCTGGAGGTCACCGGCCGGACCGCCTCCGGCGTGGTGATGGCGATGCGGCACCGCTCGCTGCCGATCGAGGGTGTGCAGTTCCACCCGGAGTCGGTGCTGACCGAGGGCGGTCACCTGATGCTGGCGAACTGGCTGGCCGCCTGCGGCTTCCCGGCGGCGCTGGAGCGCGCCCCGGAGCTGGCCGCCGAGGTGGACGCCCGCCGCCAGGCGGCCTTCTCCCCAGCCTGACGGCCGCTTCCCGCCCGCCCCCCATCCGCCTCCCTCTCCGTCGATCATGAAGTTGGCGGGGATAAATCGGACGCTCAGTGCCGCTAAGTTCATGGTCAACGGGAGAAGCAAGGCGGAGATGCGAGCGTGGCGGCGGCCCCGGGATCGGGGACGCCGCCGCGTCGGTCGGTCAGGTGAAGGTCAGCGGTCGGTACGTGTCGGCGCGATGGTCGGGAACGGGAAGCCACTGCCGCCGCCGTTGCCGCCGCCGTTGCCCGGCGTGCTCGGGGACGTGCTGGGGGTGACGCTCGGCGTCGGGCTCGTGGGCTCCTCCTCGCGCGGCACGTCGACCTCGATGGTCACCGTCTCGCCCTTGGCCAGCTTCCTATTGGGCGACGGGGACTGACCGCTGACCTTGCCCACCTGGGCCGGTTCGACCTCTTCGCCGTCGACCACCTTGACCCGGTAGCCGGCGTTCTCAAGCTGCTTCCTCGCCTGGTCCTCGGTGAAGCCGCGGACGTCCGGCACCTCGGCGACGTTGCCCTTGGAGACCTCGAGCGTCACCTTGGTGTTCGGGGCCACCGTGCTGCCCTCGTCGGGCGACACGTTGACCACCTGTTCCTTCGGGGCGCTGTCGGTGACGTCCTTGCGGACCACGGTGAGCCCCAGGCCTTCCAGGGTCGCCTTCACGCTGGTGAAGGTGCCACCCTTGAGGGCCTGCGGGATGGTGACGTCGTCCGGACCGGCGCAGATCTGGACCGTGACCTCGCTGTTCTTCTCCACCCGCTGGCCGAACGGCGGGTTCTGCTCGACCACGGTGCCCTTCTTGCACTCGGCGTTCTTGACCGGGTCCCCGGGGGCGAAACGCAGCCCGGCCTGGCTGAGCGCGGCCTGCGCGTCGGCCTGCGTGCGGTCCACCAACTGCGGCACCGACACCTTCTCGTTGCCGGCCTGGTTGAGCCAGAGCGCGGTGCCGAGCGCGATCACCGCGAGCACACCGAGCGTGGCGAACGCGGCGATGACCCAGGACGAGGTCTTGCGCTTGCCCGGGTCGCCGACCCGCGCCACCGGCTGCTGGCGGGTCTGCGGGCCCATCATCTGGGTCTGCTGCGCCTGCTGGTAGCCGCCGCCCGCGGCGGCACCCATCGCCATGGTCTCGTCGGCCGGCATCACCGGGGTGGCGAGCACCGGACGCCCGGCGGCGGCGCGGAGCAGGTCCGCCCGCATCTCGCCGGCGCTCTGGTAGCGGTTGAGCGGGTTCTTCGACAGCGCCTTGAGCACGATCGCGTCGACAGCGGGGTTGACGTCCGGGTTGATCGTGCTCGGCGTCGGCGGCTGTTCCCGTACGTGCTGGTAGGCGACGCTGACCGGACTGTCCCCGACGAACGGCGGGTGGCCGCAGAGCAGCTCGAACAGCACGCAGCCGGCCGCGTAGACGTCGGAGCGGGCGTCGACCGCCTCGCCGCGCGCCTGCTCGGGAGACAGGTATTGCGCGGTGCCGATGACCGCGCTGGTCTGCGTCATCGTGGTGGCGCCGCTGGCGAGCGCCCGGGCGATGCCGAAGTCCATCACCTTGACCTGGCCGGTCTGGGTGAGCATCACGTTTCCGGGCTTGATGTCCCGGTGGATGATCCCGTGCCGGTGGCTGAACTCCAGCGCCGCGCACATGTCGGCGCAGATCTCCAGCGCCCGGCGCGGCTGGAGCCGCCCCTCGACGCCGAGAACCTCCTTGAGGGTCCGGCCGTTGACGAACTCCATCACGATGAACGGCAGGGTCTCGCCCGTGGGGGCGGTCTCCTCGCCGGTGTCGTAGACGGCGACGATGGCCGGGTGGTTGAGCGAGGCGGCGTTCTGCGCCTCACGGCGGAACCGCATCTGGAAGGTGGCATCCCGGGCCAGGTCGGTACGGAGCATCTTGATCGCGACATCCCGCCCGAGCCGGAGGTCACGGCCGCGGTGCACCTCCGCCATGCCGCCGTAGCCCAGCAGCTCGCCGACCTGGTACCTGCCACCGAGCAGGCGGGCCTGCGCTGTCATCGCGTCTCTCGTCCTTCGCTCGTCGTCGTACCGCCGTCGGCCGGCAGGAGGCGTACCTCACGACGGTACGACGTGCGGACCGGATAGTCGCCTCCGTACGGCCGCACCGCGCCGGAGGTCACGCTCACACTCGCCGGAGCGGATGCGGTAGCACCGTATTTCCGGTACAGGAACGAAATCACGCCCGAACAGAGGATGACCAGTACGGCCACCACGATCGCCGTCGTCCACAGCCCGGACCGGGAGCGCCGGGGCGGTGCGGGGGCGGGCGGTCGCGCGTACCCCATGGGGTTGTGCTGGGGCATGGGGCGGGGCTGCGGGACGGGGGCCGCGCCGCGCGGCGCCACCGGCGGGCGGGGCTGCGGGACGGGGTGCGCGACCACCGCGGGGTGCGGCGTGACCGGCGGGCGGGCCGGGGACACGGGCGGCCGGGGTTGCGGGCGCGGGGCGGGGGCCGGCTGCGGGCGCGGCACGGCGGCCGGCACCTGCGCCCGCGCGACCGGCGCGGCCGGTGAGGCGGGCACGCCGGAGATCGGGTGCCCGGCACGAGCCGCCTGGGAGAGCGCGAGCTTGGCCTGCCGGGCGATGCTCGCCAGCGCGGCGGCGCTGGGCCAGCGCGCGGCCGGATCCTTCGCCATGGACCGCTCGACGATCGCACGCACCTGCGGCGGGATGTCGGGCGGAAGCGCACGCGGAGCGTCCCGCACGTGCTTCATGGCGATTTCGAGGGGGTTGTCCCCCTCGAACGGGCGGCGGCCGGCCAGGCACTGGTACGCGACCACGCCCAGCGCGTAGACGTCCGAGGCGGGGGTGGCGACCGCACCGGTGGCCTGCTCCGGCGAGATGTACGACGCGGTGCCGAGCACCGACCCGGCGGCGGTGAGCTGGCCGATCAGGTCCGAGCGGGCGATGCCGAAGTCGGTGAGCACGAGCGTGCCGTTCGGCCGGACCAGCAGGTTGCCGGGCTTCACGTCGCGGTGCACGATGCCCTTCTCGTGCGCCGCGTGCAACGCGTCGGCGGCCTGCGCCAGCAGGGCCATCGTGCGGGCCGGGGTCAGCCGGCCGACCCGGCTGAGCGTGGCGGAGAGCGCGTCGCCCTCGACGTACTCCATCACCAGGAACGCGATGTGCTGGTCGCTGCCGAAGTCGTAGACGTCGACCACGCCGGGGTGGTTGATGGTGGCCATGGTCCGGGCCTCACCGCGGAACCGCTCGGCGAAGCCCGGTTCGTCGAGCAGCGCGGGGAGCAGGCTCTTGACCGCGACGGTACGGCCCAGCACCTGGTCGGTGCCGCGCCACACGTCACCCATGCCACCGCTGGCGATCCGCTCGTCGAGACGGTAGCGGTTGCCCAGCTTCACTCCCGGGGCGAGCACGTCAGCGCCTCCCGGAGTCCGCGATGGCCGCCGCCATGATCCGGCCGGCGATGCGGGCCGCCTCGGCGCTGCCGCCGCTGCCCGCCTGCTCCAGCTCGACGCAGACCGCGGAGAGCGGCGTGCCGTCCTTGTCCAGCGCGAAGCCGATGAACCAGCCGTGGTCCGGGGTGTTCGGGCCGGACTCGGCGGTACCGGTCTTGCCGCCCACCACGAAGCCGTCGACGGCGGCCCGGCGGCCGGTGCCCTCCTTCACCACGTTCTGCATCATGTCGCGCAGGTCGGCGGCGACCTGGCCGCTGATCGGGCGGCGCAGCTCGCGCGGCTGGGCGGCGTCGTAGACGGTGGTGCGGTCCGGCCCGAGCAGCTGCTTGACCAGGTAGGGACGCATCTGCTTGCCGTCCTTGTTGGCCACCGCGGCGGCGATCAGCGCGCCCTGCAGCGGCGTCATCCGCACGTTGTTCTGGCCGATCGACGACTGCGCCAGCGCCGCCGGGTCGGTGCTGCCGTCCGGGTTCTGCATGTCGCCGGTGCGGCTGGCCGCCACCGGCAGGCCGCCCTCGCCGAGCTGGCCGACGTTGAGGTCCTCCTGCTCGAAGCCGAACTGCTTGGCCTTCTCCTTGACCTTGTCCGCGCCGAGGCGGACGCCGAGCTGGGCGAAGCCGGTGTTGCAGGACTCGGTGACCGCCTCGCGCAGCGTGACCTGGGACTCGGGGCAGATCGACGGCGCGGCGTTGCGGATCGGCTGGCCGGCGCCGGGCGCGGTGTAGCTGGAACCGGCCGGGATGCGGGTCTGCTGCCCGACGCCGTTCTCCAGCGCCGCCGCCGCCATGATGATCTTGAAGGTGGAGCCCGGCGGCAGCGTCTCGGACAGCGCCCGGTTCGCCAGCGGCCGGTCCTTGTCCTTCTCCAGCGTGTTGTACGCCCGGTCCGCCTCGGTGCTGTTGTGGCTGGCCAGCGGGTTCGGGTCGAAGCTCGGCATGGACACCAGCGCCTGCACCGCGCCGGTACGCGGGTCGATCGCGATGGCCGCGCCCTTCTTCGCGCCGACCTGGTTGTCGTTCAGTTGCTTGTACGCCGTCTCCTGGGCCCGCTTGGAGAGCGTCAGCAGCACGTTGCCGCCACCGGTCTCGTCCCCGGTGAACATGTCCTTGATCCGGCTGGCGATGAGCGCGTCGCTGGTGCCGGCCAGGAAGTCGTTCTCCACCCGCTCGATGCCGCTCGCGCTGCCGTTCACCGGCTTCCAGCCGAGCACGTGCGCGTACATCTCACCGCCCGGGTAGGTGCGCTGGTACTTCAGCTCACCGCCGGTCTCCTTGCTGAGCGCGTACGCGGTGCCGCCGACCTCGATGTTGCCGCGCTTGCGGTCGTACTCGGCGACCTGGACCCGGCCGTTGTAGTCGCTGTTGCGGTACTCGTCGGCCTTGTAGGCCTGGATCCAGTTCAGGTTCGCGAACAGCAACCCGAACAGGACCATCACGACCACGCCGACGCGGCGCAGGGGGGCGTTCACGGCCGGATCACCTCCGTCGGGGCGCCGTGCAACTGCTCGGGCGGACCGCCGGCCGGCCGGGCTGCCGGACCGCCGCCACCGGTCACCGGACGGCGGGCACCGTCGGACACCCGCAGCAGCACGGCGATGAGCAGCCAGTTCGCCATCAGCGAGGAGCCACCGGCGGACAGGAACGGGGTGGTCTGACCGGTCAGCGGGATGAGCTTGCTGATGCCGCCGACGATCACGAAGACCTGGAGGCCCAGCGTGAACGCCAGACCACCGGCGAGCAGCTTGCCGAACGAGTCCCGCACCGCCAGCGCGGCCCGCAGGCCCCGCTCCACGATCAGCAGGTAGATCACCAGCAGCGCGGAGAGACCGAACAGGCCGATCTCCTCACCGATGCCGGCGAAGATGAAGTCCGTCTGCACCTCGGGCAGCAGCGCCGGCTGGCCCCCGCCCGGGCCGGCCCCGAACAGGCCGCCGGTGCCGAGCGTCAGCAGGCCCTGCACCAGCTGGTAGCCCCTGTCGTACGGCTCGGCGAACGGGTCCAGCCAGATCTGTGCCCGGTCGTAGAAGTTGGCGAACGGACCGCCCACGGTGCTGCCCAGCACGTACGCCAGGTAGGCGCCGCCGAAGAACAGGATCAGGCCGATGAGCAGCCAGCTGACCCGCTCGGTGGCGATGTACAGCGTCACCACGAACATGCCGAAGTAGAGCAGCGACGTGCCCAGGTCCTTCTCGAAGATCAGGACCAGGAGGCTGACCAGCCAGACCACGAGCACCGGGCCGAGGTCACGCCCGCGCGGGAAGTCGATGCCGAGCACCCGCCGGCTGGCGAGCGAGAGCACCTCGCGCTTGCGCACCAGGTAGTACGCGAAGAACGTGAGCAGGGCCAGCTTGGCGAACTCGCCGGGCTGGATGGAGAACCCGCCGAACTTGATCCACAGCTTGGCGCCGTTGATCTCGGAGAACCGGCTCGGCAGCACCGCCGGGATCATCACCAGCACGATGCCGGCCAGGCCCAGCGTGTACGCGTACCGGGACAGCGAACGGTGGTCGCGCAGGATCGCCAGCAGCCCGGCGGCGAGCACCACGGCGGCCAGCGTCCAGGCGAGCTGCCGGCCGCCGGTGCCGGCGAAGATGGCCAGGTCCTCCCGCTCCGCGGGGGTGGCCTTGGCCAGGTCGTACCGGCGCAGGAAGCCCACGCCGATGCCGTTGAGCAGGGCCACCGCCGGCAGCAGCGCCGGATCGGCGTACGGCGCGAGCCAGCGGATCACCAGGTGCAGGCCGAGGAAGACCAGCCCCAGCGCGGCGGCCGGGATCCAGAAGTCGGGCGTGATCGTGTCCAGCGCCTTCGCCTCGACCATCGCCGCGTACGCCGCCACGAGCACCATGGCGAGCAGGAGCAGGGACAGTTCGGCGTTACGCCGCGACCGGGCCAGGCGGTCGCCGGACTCCCCGCCCGTCGAAGCGGGCGAGGCGGCCGGTACGGCGGCTGCGGTCACGGATACGTCCTCGGGATCGAGCCGGCACTCACTCCGGCGACCGGCAACCCGCCGGGTCGGCCGGCGGAACGGTGTCGGAGGGTACGGCGTCGGGCGTGATGGGCGACGTCGGCGTGCCGGCGGGCGGCGCGGAGGGTACGGGGCTGCCGCTGAGCTGCGGGGTCAGCGCGTTCGGCGTCGCCGCCGTGGTCGGGCTGGTCAGGCCGGGCGACGGGTCGGGCGGACAGAGCGGCTTGAGGTTCGGGTTCGCCGGGTCCTCGCTCGTCAGCTCCGCCAGCCGACGCTCCGCGTCCGGCTCGTCGCGGGCCTGGATGCCCTGCTTCACCCGCTCCTGGGCGGCCAGGGTCAGGTCGTCGAGCCGGGCGTCGCTGCGCGCGTGCACGTCCGACAGGTCCAGCCCGGCGATCTGCCCGGGCACCCCGCGGAAGACCGCGAGCTGGCCGTCGTCGGTGGCGCCGACGTAGTACTGCCGCTGGGTGTACGTCCAGCCGCCGAACATGCCGCCGCCGACGATGACCGCGAGCGCCACCACCATCGCGACGGTGCGCAGCGGCCGGCGGCGACGGCCCTCGGGCTCGTCGTCGCGGTTGTCCGCCGGCTCCTCGGGCACGGGTGGCCGGGGCGCGGACAACGCCGAGGCGCGGGCCGCCGGAGTGGAGTCGTCGGCCGAGGTCGCCATGCCGCGGTCCCGGGCGGCGGCGCCGCCCACGATCGGGGACGCCTCGACGATGTCCTGGTCGGTGGCGTCGGCGATGATCACGGTGATGTTGTCCGGGCCGCCGCCGCGCAGCGCGAGCTGCACCAGGCGCTCCACGCACCGCTGCGGGTCGGGGTACTCCCGCATGGTGTCGGCGATGGTGTCCGCGCTGACCACGCCGGAGAGCCCGTCGGAGCAGATCAGGTAGCGGTCGCCGGGCAGCACCTGCCGGACGCTGTACTCCGGGTCGATGTCGCGGCCGTCGAGCGCCCGGGTGAGCAGCGAGCGCTGGGGGTGGCTGCTCGCCTCCTCCGCGCTGATCCGGCCCTCGTCGACGAGCATCTGGACGTACGTGTCGTCCTTGGTGATCTGCGCGAACTCGCCGTTGCGCAGGAGATAGGCCCGCGAGTCACCGATGTGGACCATCCCGAGCTTGCTGCCGGAGAAGAGGGTCGCGGTGAGCGTGGTGCCCATCCCCTCCAGCTGCGGGTTGGCGTCCACGGTGTCGCGGAGCTGCTGGTTGGCGGTGCCCACGGCGGAGCGGAGCGCGTCGACGAGGGCGTCACCGGGGACGTCCTCGTCGAGCGGCGCCATGGCACCGATGACGATGTTGCTGGCGACGTCACCGGCGGCCATGCCGCCCATGCCGTCGGCCACGGCGAGCAGCCGCGGTCCGGCGTAGACGGAATCCTGGTTACCGTCTCGGATCAGACCGCGGTCGCTGTGGGCCGCGTAGCGCAGGGTCAGAGTCATGGCCGTAATTCGAGGGAAGTGCGGCCGATCCGGATCGGCACGCCGAGGGGGACGGGGGTTGGTCCGGTGACCTTAGCGCGATCGAGATAGGTGCCGTTAGTCGATCCGAGGTCCTCGACGTACCACTGCCCGTCACGGGGCACCAGCCGGGCGTGTCGCGCCGAGGCGTAGTCGTCGGTGATCACCAGGGTCGAGTCCTCCGCCCGGCCGATGGTGATCTGGGCCTCCCCGAGCGTGATCCGGGTGCCGGCGAGCTGACCGGCGGTGACCACCAACTGGTGGGCGGCCCGGCCGCGCTTGGCCTTGGCCGGCTTCCCCGGCTGCCCGGTCGACGCGCCGATCCCCCGCGGCGCGGCCACCAGCTTGCCCGACCGGGCACCGGCGAAGAGGTCCCGGCGGATCACACCGACGACCGTGAACACGAAGATCCACAGCAGGATGAGGAACCCGAACCGGGCGACGGTGATGACGAGCTCCGGCAACGGGGATCAGCCGTCCACGCGGAAGGTCAGCGTCGTGGTGCCGAGCTGGATCATGTCGCCGGGGTTGAGGGCGACCGCCGACACCCGCTGGCCGTTGACCATGGTGCCGTTCGTGGAGCCCAGGTCGGTCAGCACCACCTGGCCGCCGTCGAAGTCGAGCCGGGCGTGACGCCGCGAGATGCCGACGTCGGGCAGGCGCAGGTTGGCCTGGTCGCCGCGGCCGATCACGGTCGAGCCCATCTGGAGCGGGTAGGTGCGGCCGTCGCCGGAGACCAGGCGGACGTTGCGACCACCGCCGTGACCGGGCGGGGGGCCGTAGCCGCCACCCTGGTCGTACGCCGGGTAGGCCGGGCCGGCGTCGTAGCCGCCGGGCGCCGAGACCGGGGCGACGTCCCCGCCCGTGTAGACCTCGGCGGTGACCCGGAACATGCCGGTGTCCAGGCCCTCACCGCGTTCGACCTCGACGATCACGTCGCCGTAGACCGTCCACGCCTGCTCGCCGATGAACTCGGCCTGCGACTGGGCCAGCTCCTGGGCCAGCGCGGCAGCGTACGGCGCCAGCCGACTGTGGTCGTAGGGCGAGAGATCGATCACGTAGCGGTTGGGCACAAGGGTGCGCCCACCGGCCAGGATCGCCTTGTGCGCCTCGGCCTCCCGCTGCATGGCGTTGAGGATCTCCACGGGGTGGACCACCCCTTTGAAGACCTTGGCGAAGGCCCCCTCGACCAGGCCTTCCAGACGCTTCTCGAAGCGTTGCAGCACGCTCACCGGCTCCTCCTCGGGTCCCGAGGCAATGATGGTATCCGGACACCGCCTCCGCAGCTCACACGCCGCTCGGCCGGCTGCCGTCGGCCCGTTCGTGACCAGGCCCGCGGACGTGCTAAAGTTTCGCCCGCCACGAGCGGTGATCGTTCGTGGCGTGGCCAGTGGACAGCGTAATATGTCCCGGCACCCGCCGCAGATGGCGGGCGCGGGATGCGATATGGTGTTCCGGGTCGTGCCACGGGGATGTGGCGGAATGGCAGACGCGCACGGTTCAGGTCCGTGTGTCCGAAAGGACGTGGGGGTTCAACTCCCCCCATCCCCACCAGGACAAGGGCTCCGCATACAGCGGGGCCCTTGCTTCGTATCGGGGCGTTCCGGACGTCACGCTATGCTCCGATGGTTTCCCTGCCTCCCACGGACCAGGAGTGGCGTGTGACTGTCGCGTTGGTGACCGGTTCCGGCGGTCTGATCGGCTCCGAGGCGGCCCGGCACTTCGCCGGACTCGGTCTCGACGTGGTCGGCATCGACAACGACATGCGGCGGTACTTCTTCGGTGAGGACGGCTCGACCGCCTGGAGCCTCGACCGCCTCGCCGCCGACCTCGGCTCCGCGTACACCCACCACGCCGTCGACATCCGCGACCGCGACGGGCTGGAGCAGGTCTTCAAGCGGTACGGCAAGGACATCGCCGTGGTGATCCACAGCGCGGCCCAGCCGAGCCATGACTGGGCCGCCAAGGAGCCGTTCACCGACTTCGACGTGAACGCCGGCGGCACGCTCAACGTGCTGGAGAACACCCGGCGGCACGCGATCGAGGCGCCGTTCATCCACTGTTCCACGAACAAGGTTTACGGCGACCGGCCCAACTCGCTCCCGCTGATCGAACTGGACACGCGTTACGAGCTGCCCGAGGACCACCGCTGGTACGACGGCATCACCGAGGACATGTCGATCGACGAGTCGCTGCACTCGATCTTCGGCGCCTCGAAGGTCGCCGCCGACGTGATGGTCCAGGAGTACGGCCGCTACTTCGACATGAAGACCGCCTGCTTCCGGGGCGGCACGCTGACCGGCCCGGCGCACTCCGCCGCCGAGCTGCACGGCTTCCTGGCGTACCTGATGCGCTGCGTGATGGAGGGCCGGACGTACAACCTCTTCGGTTACAAGGGGAAGATGGTCCGGGACGCGATCCACTCGCACGACGTGCTGACCGCGTTCGAGGCGTTCTTCCGCGAACCGCGCTCGGCCCAGGTCTACAACCTCGGTGGCGGCCGGCACTCGAACACCTCGCACATCGAGGCGTTCCGGGTCGCCCAGGAGATCACCGGCCGCGAGGCCCGGATCAACTACGTCGAGCAGGCCCGCACCGGCGACCACCAGTGGTACGTCAGCAGCATGGCCCGCTTCGAGGAGCACTACCCGTCCTGGAAGATCACGTACGACGTGCCGATGATCCTCCGCGAGATCTACGAGGCGAACGCCGACAAGTGGGTACCGAAGGCATGACCACCGGGACCAAGCGCAACGTGCTCGGCGTGGGCGTCGACGCGACCGACTACGCCCGGGCCACCGAGGCGGTGGTGGCCGCCGCGCACGAGCGCCGCCCGCTGGCGCTCACCGCGCTGGCCGTGCACGGCGTGATGACAGGCGTGCTCGACCCGGCGCACAACGCCCGGCTCAACTCCTTCGACGTGGTCACCCCGGACGGGCAGCCGGTGCGCTGGGCGCTCAACCTGCTGCACGGCGCCGGGCTCACCGACCGCGTCTACGGCCCGGAGCTGACCCTGCGGGTGCTCGCCCGGTTCGCCGAGGAAGGGCTGCCGGTCTACCTCTACGGCTCCACCGAGGAGACGCTGTCCCGGCTGGTGCCGGCGCTGGAGCGCAAGTTCCCCGCGCTGAAGATCGCCGGGGTGGAGCCGTCCAAGTTCCGGGCCGTCGCACCGGGCGAGGACGCCGAGATCGCCGACCGGATCCGGGCCAGCGGCGCCCGCCTCGTCCTGGTCGGGCTGGGCTGCCCGCGCCAGGAGGTCTTCGCGTACGCCATGCGCCCGTTGCTGGACATGCCGCTGATGGCTGTCGGCGCGGCCTTCGACTACCACGCCGGCCTGCTGCGCAACCCGCCACCGTGGATGCAGCGCGCCGGACTGGAGTGGTTCTGGCGGCTCGGTCTGGAGCCCAAGCGCCTGTGGCGCCGGTACGTCATCCTCAACCCGGCCTACCTGGCCCGGCTCGCCGCCCAGAAGACCGGGCTGTGGAAGGCCACCCCGCCGGCGCCGGCCACCGGGCGTCCCACCACGTTCGACGTCTGAGCCCCCGACCCCTACGGGCCCGGGTACGGGACGAACCGGGGTGCCGTCCCGGATTCGGCGAGCGCCGGAACGGGCAAGGCTAGGGGGCATGGATGACCGTCTCGCCGTGCTGCTTCCCGTCGCCGCCGTCTGGCTCGCCGCCGGACTGGTCGCGGAGGGGCTGCCCGGGCTCGACCGCGCCCGGGCGCTGCGCCGGCGTACCGGATGGTTGTCCGCCCTGGTGCTGACCGGCCTCGCGCTCACCGCGGCGGTCCTCGCCGCGGGCCTGCAACGCGCCGACGGCACCACTGTCGACCGGGCCGCCGCCGCGCTCGGGGTCGCGGCGCTGCCGGCGGCCGTGGTGGCGGTCTGCACGGTACGGCGGGTCCGGCGGCTGCGGTCCGGCGCGGGCGCGTTCGCGGCGGCTCCGGGCACGCCCGCCCCGCACGGGCTGCGCGCGGCGGCGGCGCACCCGCTGATCGCGCTGCCGCTCCAGGCGACGGCGATCGCGGTGCTGGTGGCGGTGCTGCCGTCGGTCGGGATCGACCTGTTCGCCGCGCCGGGCGTCGCCGGACCGGTGATCACCGTCGGAGTGCTGGGCGTCTGCGCGATCGGGGTACGCCACGCGCTGCGGCACAACCGGCTCGCCGAGCGGGCGATGCCGGCCGCCGAGACGGTGTCAGCGCGACCGGCTCGCGCCCTGCACGTATAGCAGTTCCAGGATCGCGCGGGTCGCCTCGAACCAGCGGTCCAGCCAGCCGGGCGGGGGCACGCTGCCCTTCGGGGGCAGCTCCATCAGCAGGCCGCGCAGCAGCGGGTGGTCCACCAGGGACTCCTGCTGCTCGACCGGCCAGCCGCTCGGTGGAAAGGACGGCTCGGTGAGCGGGTTCGGGTCCAGCGACGGCAGGGACAGCGGCGCCGCGGCCTGCTCCGGGACGCCACCCTCGCGCGCGTCGTCGCCGTCGCCGGAGACCACCTCGGTGAGGACGGTGTCCCGGCGGGCCCCCCGGTACTTGCCACCGAACCGCTCCGGCTTGCCCGGGCCGCTGGTGAGGTTCTCTGAACCGATCGTCGTCATCCGTCTCGCCTGCCTCGTTCGGTTGCCGATCTGTGCGGTTCAACGAGGCGGATCGGAACTGGCGACGGGTGCCCGCCACCGCGCGGGCCCGCGAACGCGAATGGTCCCGCCCGGCGGCGCTGCCGGGCGGGACCACACTTCGGTGCCGGTCAGCTCCGGCTGAACGCGCCGTTGCGCGCGCGGGCGACGAAGGCGTGCCAGTCACCCGGGGCGAAGACCAGGGCCGGGCCGGCCTTGTCCTTCGAGTCCCGCACTCCGACCGCCCCGGTCACGTACGCGACCTCGACGCAGTTGTCGCAGTTCGGCCCGCTCTTCGAGCTCTTGAACCACGTCGCCTGCGTCAGGTCCACGGGGAACTCCTTGGTCGCCATTTCCACAGTGGCTCCTCTGCCAGTCTCGCGATGTGTGCGACGGACTCCTCCGGGCGCATGGCCGCTGCTCGAATGTGATCGAAGATGAAGCTGTACTTCTGAAGTTCGTCGCTCTTCTCCAGGAAGAGCCCACCCGTGGCGTTCTCCGCGTACACGACATCGGGATCACTCGGCTCGGGGAAACTGAGAATGGTGAAGGTCCCGTCCATGCCGGCGTGCGCTCCCACCTCGAAGGGCAGGACCTGCACCGTCACGTTCGGCAGTTCGGCCACCTCCACCAACCGCTTGAGCTGACCACGCATCACCGCGTCGCCGCCAACCGGCCGGCTCAGCACCGCCTCATCGAGCACCACCCACAGATCGACCGGATCGTCCTGCGTCAACAACGACTGACGGCCCAGACGGACACGCACCCGTTGGTCGACCTGATCGTCGGTGATGTCCGGCCGGGCCGCGCGGATCATCGCGCTGGCGTACTCCTCGGTCTCCAGCAGCCCCGGCACCACCTGCTGCTCGTACGTGCGGATCGAGCCGGCCGCGGCCTCCAGGCCGACGTACGCGCCGACGAGCACCGTGCTGTACGGATGCCACCAGCCCTTCTGCCGGGCCTCCCGGGCGATCTGCACCAGCTCGTCGCTCTCCGCGCCGACGATGCCGTAGATCCGGAGCATGTCGCGCACGTCGCGCGGGGTCGCGGTGGTGTGGCCGGTCTCGATCCGGGAGATCTTGGACGCGGAGCACTCCAGCTGCTCGGCGACCACCTCTATGGTGATGCCCGCCGCCTCCCGCTGCCGGCGGAGTTCCGCACCCAGCCGCCGTCGCCGGATGGTGGGGCTACGCCGTTCCGTCACGGCGCCATATATCGGCTGGCGGGACCACGATTCACAGTCACCCGGCTACCTCCGGTCGGTCGCGCCCCGGTTCGGCACCCACCGCGGGCGCGACCGGGGGCGGCGGGCGAACGTTCGCGGCAGGGGTGGTGCCGGTCGTCGACCGGCCGCGACGGGCGAAACCGGCGTCCAGTGTGCCGTTCTGGTACCTGACGCTTCAAGTATCGCCGATTGCGTGTCCGACTCACCTATCGGCAAAACTCTACGTGCAACTTGCATGTCGCACGTCCCTGATGCAGGCTGTCCGTATGGCACGGGTTACTCACCGTCTTCGCTTGATCTCCGGGCGTGGTGGCACCACGGTCCGCGGGACAGCCGGAGGGGGGCCGTCCCGCGCCGTGCGACCTGCCCCGGAATGAAGACCCCGTCGCTGCACGCCAGCTTGGCTGCGGCGACGGGAGCGGTAACCGGGAGCAGCCGGGTGATGGTCGGGTGGCGGTCCGCCACCGCGGGTACGGCCCGACCACCACCGACCCACAGACCGCCGGTCCACGAGGCAGACCCCCGTCACCGGACCGCACCGACCCGATCCGCCTCGCCGGTCCCGGCCGGCCGACCCTCCCAGGAGCCCATGTGCTTCCCCGCTCCGGTGACGTACTGCACGTGACTCGCGCGGCGAGTGTCCAGTTCCTCAGACCGATCATGTTCCGGGTCATCCGGGTGCTCGACTGGCCGACCTACGACGGTTGGCTCTGGCTCGAAGGCTACGAGCTGAACGCGGCGGGGGACGCGGTCAGCCGGCGGTCGATCTTCGTACTCGGGGAGGGGTTGCGGCAGCTTCAGGCCGCGCCGGCTCCGCGTCAGCACACCGTGCGGACGGCCCGCCGCCCGGTGGTCCGGACTCCGGTCCGGGTCGGCTGACCTGACGATTCCCGGCCGGGAGGGCGTGCCGTCGCCATAGAATCGGTACGCCCACCCCGGCACGTTCCACCCCGCGCGCCATGGACCCCGAACCTGGGATGGTCATGGTCAATCTGCCCGCCGCGCGGCGGCATCACCGCTCCCGTGTCGGCTATGCCCTCGGGCTCTTCCTCTTCCTCGTCACCGCGACAGCACTAGCGCTCGCGGTACGCCACCCCGCCTTCTCCGCCACCCAGCAGCTCGCCGAGCCGGTGCCGGCCCCGGAGATCACCGTTGCCGGTGAGGGCGCCCGGACAGAGTCCGACACGGCCGGTTCCGACGCGGCCGACGACCCGGACGGCTGGGCCGCCACCGACACCTCGCAGGACGAGGACGATCCACCGGCGGGCACCGGAGGCGGCGAGGGCACGCTGGCCGAGCGGCCGGCCGCCGGCACCGACGACCTCAGCCGGTCGCTGTTCTACTCCGGGCTGCTCGGGCTCGCCATCTCGCTGGCCGGGCTGGGCCTGGTCGGCACCCGCAGACGCCAGTGGTGACCGCGCCGAGCCTCGGCGCCGTGGACGTCAGGGCGTCGTGGTCGTCGCCGGAGCGGAGCCCGGCGTGCTCGGGCCGCTCGTCGGCGGAGCGGGTACGGCCACCACGATGGTGACCCGATCGTCCTCACCCACCGGGTAACCGGCTTCCGGATCGGTGGCGATCACCGTGCCGGCCGGGCGGTCCGACGCCCGCCGCTGCACCCGGTAGTCCACGTCCAGCCGATCGAGCGCCGCGCGGGCGGCGGCCTCCGGCAGCCCCACGAGCGGCGGCATCGGCACCTCGACCGGCGCGGTGGTGGCCGGCGTGCTCGGCGGTGAACTGCTCGGCGCGGCACTCGTCGGGGCGGCGGTCGTCGGGGCGGCGCTCGTCTGCGCCGGAGGGCTCGGCAGCGGCGGCCCCGGATCGGAGTCCCGGTCGGCGGCGCGCAACGCCAGCCACACCCCCACCCCGATCAACGCGAGCAGCAGCAGCGCCAGGACGCCGAGCAGGATCGGCATCCACCAGCGGCGCCCGGCCTGTTCCTCGGCGTACCACTCGCTCCCGGGCTCGGGATAGCCCGCCGGCCGTGGTGGCGGCACCCCGGCCCGGCCGGACCAGGCACCCACCGGTTCCTGCGGAGTGGTGGCGTCGAGCGGACGGCCCGGCGCCGGTGGCCCGCCCGGTCCGGCCGGGCCGCCGGGCAGCGGGCGGGTGGCGTCGCCCGCGTCCCGGGGCAGCGGGCGGGTGGCGTCGCCCGCGTCCCGGGGCAGCGGGCGGGTGGCATCGCCCGCATCCCGGGGCAACGCCCGGGTCGCGTCGGCGTCCTCCCCCGCCGCGTTCCGGGGAAACGCCCGGGTCGCGTCCGCGTCACCGGCGGGTGGTTCCTGACGGTCGTCGCTCATGGCACGTCCTTTCCCCACCGGGACGGGGCGCACGGCCCTCGATCGTCCACCGTAGCGGGCCCCGGCCCGCCCGGCCGGGATCAGCGCGCCACGCTCGTCAGGGAGTCGGCGACGGGGACGCCGTCGGCGACGTGGACGCCGTGCCGCCGCAGGTGAGCGTGACCTGCTCGTTCCACCGGGCGGCACCGCCCGCCACCGGATCCTGGGCCGTGACCGGACCCTCGCGGCCGGTGGCGTACCGGGGATAGAGCCCGGCGTCCACCAGATCGTCTGCGGCGTCGGAGCAGGACAGCGCGCCCACGTCGGGCACGGCGACAGCCGGCGCCGGGCCGGAGACCCACACGGTGACGGTGATGCCGCGCTTCACCGGGGTGCCGGGCGCCGGTGAGGCGCGCTCCACCGTGCGTCCGGTGCCCGTACCGAAGACCAGTCGCCAGCCGAGCCGGCGCTCGCGCAGGTCCCGGCGGGCCTGCGCGAAGTCGGCACCCACCACCTCGGGCACCGTGAGCCCGGCCGGTGCGCTCGTGCGCGTACCGGTGGGCGAGGCGGTGGCGGTCGGCGACGCTGAGGCCGACGTGGGCGTGGCACCGACCGGTGGTGTGGTGCCGGGCGCGGCCTGGCGCTCCGGTTCGCCGGCCAGGATCCACCCGACGCTGGCGCCGATCACCGCCAGCAGGACCACGGCCAGGCCACCGCCGAGGAGCAGCCTGGGCCGCCCCGGCCGGGTGCCGTCGTCTGCCGGTTGCCGCTCGTCCGTCATGTTCCCCCGCCCGATCATCGACGACCGTATCCGTTGCCGCCAAGCGGTCACGGTCCGTCGCTACGACTCGCCGCGCCGACCTCGGGACGTTACGCTCCCCGGCATGGTCAGACGGGGCTGGGGAGGATCGACAGCCGCCGCGCTCGGCGTCGCCGCCGGCGCGGGCGCCGCGCAGCTCGGTTTCGGGTACGGGCTGGGCATCATCGACTGGTCGCCGGCCGGTGCGGTACGGGACGAGGCGGCGTGGGTGGCGAGCCTCGCGTGGGCGACCTGGATCGCGGCGACCTCGGTCATCGTCGGTGCGGTCTGCGCCCAGCGCCTGCGCGGCCACGACGAGGAGCCCCAGGGCGCGCTGCCCCGGCTCGGCCTGGCGCTCGCCGCGGGTGCCGGCGCGCTCGTCACCGTACTGCTGGTGGCGGTTCCGGCGCGGGCGGCCCGGGTGCCGGACGTCTCCTCGCCGCAGGCCGTCGCCGCCGCGTACGCGGGCGCCGGGCTGGTGCTCGGCGTGCTGCTGGCCGTCTGGGCACTGCACACCCGTGCCGCCGCCACCAACCTGATCGCCACCACCGGCTGGCTCTGGCTGCTCGCCGTGGTGTCCGTGGTGGACGGTGTGGTGGCCGGCCGTGGCCTGACCACCGCCCAGCTCGGCATCTGGCAGATCAGCGCGGACCGTGGCGCGTTCTGGATCCGCGACTACTTCTACTGGCCCGGTGCGCTGCTGTCGGTGCTCTCCGCCCTGGTGATCGGCCTCGTGGCGGCGCGGCGAGCCGCCCGCGCGCCGGAGATCCGGGTCGGCGCGGCGGCCTCCGGGGCGGCCGGACCACTGCTCGTCGCGCTGGCGTACCTGCTTGCCGTACCGCGCCTGGCCGGGATCGCCGCGGAGCAGTTGTCGGCCCATCTGATCGCACCGTACGCGGTGATCGCCGGTGTCGGCGGCTCGATGGTGATGGCCGCGCTGGCCCAGCGCTCCGAGCGTCGTGGCACCGAGCGGACGGCCGTGCCCCGCCAGCGCACCGGCGAGCCGGACCCGATCAGCGCGGAGGCCGAGCCGGTCGCCGCGGACCCGGCCGCGCCGGACGCGCCGTCGGACAGGTCGGCATTGGCGTCGGCCAGGTCGGCACCGGACCGCTCAACGTCGGCCACGTTGACGTCGGACCGGTCGACGTCGCCGCCCTCGGACGAGGCGGCCGGGCCGGCACCCGACCCGTCGCCCGTTCCGAGCCGGGATGCGGCGGCGCAGGACGGACCGGACGTGACGTCCGCCCGGACCGAGTCGGAGCGGGGTCGCGTGACCCGGTCCACCAGCACCGGCCGCCGCAGCCGAGCCGTCCCGCCGCAACGGCAACCCGAGACACCGCTCGGCCCCACCCGGTCACGCGACGAACCGTCCACCGACGAGCCGGACCCGACCGACCCGTCCCCGTCGGCCTCACCCGGCCCGACCGACCCACCCCCTGCCACCGGAACCCCCCGCCGCCGGGGCCGTTGACCCTCACCGCGATCTTGGAGTTGTGGCACCTCACAGACCTCGCATTCGGGAGGTTCGAGGCGTCACAAGTCCAAGATCGACGCACCCAGTCCCCGCCCGCCGAGATCTTGGTATAAACGGCCCCCATAGGGCGCTCTTCTACCAAGATCTCCACCGATCCCAGCCGCACCGACGTCACCCCCACCACTCCCGGCGATCTTGCAGTTTCGGCCCTCGTCAACTGCGCGAATCGGGCACCACGAGGGCCGCAAGTGCAACATCGCGGGCTGCGGGGGACGCGCGGCGGGGCGGGGGCAGTCAGTCGACCGGCCAGGTGTGGACGGGCTCGTTGCCGCGCTGGAGTTCGGCGTACCGCTTGACCATGTGGTGCAGCGCGGCCTCCCGGTCCAGGCCCCGGTGCCGCTCGGCCGTCCACACCGTCTCGGTCTGCCAGACCGCACCGTTGCGGCCGGTACGGCAGCGGCCCTCGATCACGCCGAGCAGGCGGTCCCGCTCGGCCGGGGCGACACCGAACCGGTCCAGCCCTTCGGCGGCCACCGGGAGCAGCGTGTCCAGGACGAGCTTGGTGACCGGCACGTCGCCGAGCCGGGGCCAGTGCAGGACCGCCTCGATGCCGCGCCGGGCGGCGGCGTGGAAGTTCTCCTCCGCCGAGCTGAACGTCAACTGGCTCCAGATCGGACGGTCCGACTCGGCGAGGCCCCGGGCCAGCCCGAAGTAGAACGCCGCGTTGGCGAGCATGTCGACAACTGTCGGCCCGGCGGGCAGCACCCGGTTCTCCACCCGCAGGTGCGGGCGGTCGTTCATGATGTCGTACACCGGGCGGTTCCAGCGGTAGACAGTGCCGTTGTGCAGTCTCAGCTCACCGAGCTGGGGCACGCCACCGGCGTGCAGCACCTCGACCGGGTCCTCCTCCTCGCAGATGGGCAGCAGCGGGGGGAAGTAACGGACGTTCTCCTCGAACAGGTCGAAGATCGAGGTGATCCAGCGCTCGCCGAACCACACCCGGGGGCGTACGCCCTGGGCCTTCAGCTCGTCCGGGCGGGTGTCGGTGGCCTGCTGGAACAGCGCGATCCGGGTTTCCGCCCAGAGCTGCCGGCCGTAGAGGAACGGCGAGTTGGCGCCGACGGCGACCTGCACGCCGGCGATGGCCTGGGACGCGTTCCAGTAGTCGGCGAAGCTGTCCGGCGCGACCTGGAGGTGGAACTGGAGACTGGTGCAGGCGGCCTCCGGCGCGATCGAGTCGGTGTGCGTACGCAGCCGCTCGACGCCGTTGATGTCCAGCTCGATGTCCTCGCCCCGGGCGCCGACGATCTGGTCGTTGAGGACGTGGTACCGCTCGTTCGTGGAGAGGTTGTCGGCGACCAGGTGGCGCTCGGTGAGCGTGGGGAGGATGCCGACCATCATGATCGTCGCGTCGGACTTGGCGGCCCGCTCGTCGGCGCGGCTGAGGCTGCTGCGCAGGTCCTGCTCGTAGTCGGCGAAGCCACTGCCCTCGATCAGCCGGGGCGAGGCGTTCAGTTCGAGGTTGAACTGTCCCAGTTCCGTCTGGAACAGCGGGTCGGCGATGTCGGCCAGGATCTGGTCGTTGCGCATGGCCGGTTCGGCGGCGGCGTCGATGAGGTTCAGCTCGATCTCCAGCCCGGTCATCGGGCGGTCGGCGTCGAAGCCGAAGTCGTCGAGCATCAGCGCGAAGACGTCCAGGCACCGCCGCACCTTCTGCCGGTAGCGGACCCGATCCTCGCGGGAGAAGGCGCCCTGCTCGACGTCTCTGCCCATGTGTCCTCCCGGCGCCGGTGCGACGGAACCGTACCGTTCCGCAACGCATTGTGAACCATTCGCGTGATGGGCGTAAGTGCGCCCGTGCCGTCGTCCTGCTGGACGGGCGACAGGTCTGCACCTGTACCCCGTCAACGCCGTCACCAGCACATCCGTCCGGAGAACTTCACGTGACGATTCGCACCGCCGGGGCGTACGCGGGAAGGGCCCGCACCGTCGGCGGACGGTGCGGGCCCCACGGGCCGGTGCCGGGCTCAGCCCTGGCGGATGGCCTCGCCCTCGATCTCGATCTTGATCTTGCGGCCGACCAGGACGCCGCCGGTCTCCAGCGCCACGTTCCAGGTCAGACCGAAGTCCTCCCGGTCGATCTCGGTGGAGGCGGAGAAGCCGAAGATGTCCTGCCCGAAGGGGCTGCGGCCGACGCCCTCGAACTCCACCTCCAGCTCGACCTGGCGGGTCACGCCCTTGATGGTCAGCTCGCCGGCGAGCACGAACTCGTTGCCCTCGCGGGACTTCACAGCGGTGCTGCGGAACTCCAGCGTCGGGTACTGCTCGGCGTCGAGGAACTCCGGGCTGCGCAGGTGCGCGTCACGGTCCGCCTGGGCGGTGTTGATGCTGGCCGCCTGGATGCTGGCGGTGACCGAGGACTGCATCGGGTCGTCGGCGACGGTGATGGTGGCGGTGGCGTCCGCGAACTCACCGCGTACCTTGCTGACCATCATGTGCCGCGCGACGAAGCCGACGCGCTTGTGCGCGGCGTCCAGCACGTAGGTGCCGGGGGTGGGGATGGTGAGACCTTCCCAGTCGCGGGTAGTCGCCTCGGTGCTGCTGGTCATGATGCTCTCCTCCGGAGAAGAATGTTTAGGTGCCCAACGACTGACTAAGCAACTATAGTCTAGACAATATTCCCTGTGTCAAGTGTTGCTAGGATGGTGGCGTGGACCAGAACGTGTTCGACGACCCCCGGATCACTGCCGTCGGCCTGCTCGTCGAGGCGCACGCCGGGCTCGCCGCCCGGTTCGCCGCCCAGTTCGAGGAGCACGGCCTCTCACCGGTCGAGTTCGAGGTGCTGACCCGACTCGCCCGCTCACCAAACAACCAGTTGCGGATGACCGACCTGGCCGCACAGACCTCGCTCTCCACCAGCGGTGTCACCCGCGTGGTGGACCGGATGGAACGGGACGGGCTGATCCGCCGACGGGCCTGCCCGTCGGACCGGCGCAGCTCCTTCGCGGTGGTGACCGCCGCGGGGCTGAGCCGGCTGGACGCCGTCCTTCCCGGCCATCTGCGGATCATCGAGCAGTGGTTCACCAGCCAGCTCGATCCGGAGCAGCTCGACGGGCTGCTGGACGGGCTGCGCCGGGTACGCGACGCCGTCCATCCGGGCGCCACCGCCGGCAGCACCGAGCTCGCCCAGGACGTCGCCTGACCGCCTGCGGCCGTTCGACGGCTACCCGCCGGTCACCGGCAGAATGACCGGCAGAATCAGCCGAGCGGACGGACAAAGCAGCACAAGGTATCGCGAATCGGCGGTCAGACCTCGATAGTCTTCCCGCAGCGCGGGGGGCACCGGGGGGTGCTGGCGCGAGCGTGGAGCGAGGGGCAGCACCAGGGGGCTACTTCGCTCGTGCCACCCCCGCGCCCTCCACCGCCCCACGCCGGCGGCGCTCATCGCCCCCGGCGGGCCATCAGGGAGAACAGCAACTCCTCCTCCTGCGGCAGCAGGCTCACGCCGGTGACCCGCCGCGCCGCGTCCAACCGGTCAAGCACACCAGGGTCGGCGGTGCTGACCGCCAGCCCCACGAGCGCCTCGACCAGATCCCGCCGGTCGGCGACACCCTCGGCCGCGTCGGCCGCCGCGGCGAACCACTCCGCCGCCAGCTCCCGATCCCCCCGGCGCAACGCCACATGTCCCTCGATCAACCCGCGCAGCGCGTCGCCGGTGCGGGCGTCCCCGGCCGAGCCGGGCGCGTCGAGCGTCTCCACCGCCGGTGGCCGGCGGCGGTCCGGCACCGCGCCCGACGGCCACAGCTCGGCCACGGTGGCCAGCGCCTCGTCCGCGCGCCCGGCATGGGCCAGGGCCAACCCGACCGCGCCGATCGTCCGGCGCCGCCGCCCGGGATCGCCCAGCTCCGCGAGCGCGGTAGCCACCCGGCGCCCCTGCTCGACCGCCTCGGCGTACCGGCCCTCCAGGCGGGTCAGCTCGGCCTGATCGGCCCGCGCCAGCACCCGCAGGCGCTGGTCACCGCACTGCGCCGCCAGGCGGTCCACGGTGGCCAGCCGCCGCCGGGCGCCGGCCAGCCTCGCTTCGCGTACGTCGTGCCAGGTGAGGTGCGCCTGGGCCACAGCCATCTCGCGTACCCGGTGGTGCCGGGTGGCCGCCGCCAGCGCGGCCTCGGCCTGCGCGCGGGCCTCGTCGTGCGCGCCGAGCCGGGGCAGGAGCGCGCAGAGCACCGACCGGGCGGACAGCTCGCCGGTCACGTCGCCCGCCTCGGTGAAGATGACCAGGGCGGCCCGGGTCGCGGCCAGTTCCTCCGCGCCCGCGCCGTGCTCGACTGCGAGCCGGGCCGCGCCGAGCATGGCCCAGGCCCGCAGCGTGGGCCGGGCGTCAGCGGTACGCGGATCGGCGAGCAGCCCGCGCAGCCGCTGCCGGCCGGCCACGTCCCGCCCGCGCAGCCGCCACCATCGCGGCAGTGAGGCGGCGAGCAGGAGAGCCGTCTCCGGCGCGTGCTCCGCGGCGTACGCCAGCGCGGCGGTGATGTCGCTCGTCGCCTCGTCGAGAACGTGCACCGCGCCGGCCATCCGTGGGCCCACCAGCCCCGGCGCGGTGCGGTTGACCAGACCGGCGATCACCGAGGCGTGGCGCGACCGGATGCGGTGGGTCTCACCCTCGACGTCGGCCTGCTCGGCGGCGAAGTCACGGACGGCGTCCAGCAGACGGAACCGGAACCGGCCGGCGCCCCGGACGCTCAGCAGGCCCAGCTCGCGCAGCCGGTCCAGCATGGGCGCGGCGTCCCACCGCCGGCCGCCGTCGGCGAGCAGTTCCTCGGCCAGCTCGACCGACCAGCGGTTACGGAACGCGGACAGCCGCCGCAGCGCCGCCCGGTCGGCGGACGCGAGCAGGTGATAGCTGGTCGCCACCGCGTCGCGCAGCGTCACCGTGCCGGTGGACGGGCCGGCGGGCTCCCAGCCGGGGCGCACGCCGGTCAGGTCCAGGACGCGGTCGCCGTAGCGGTCGAGCAGCTCGATGACGTCGAGGATGCGTCCCCGTGCCGCCATCAGCTCGATGGCCAGCGGCAGTCCGCCGAGCCGGCGCACGAGCGCGGCGAGCGCCGGCAGCTCGGCGGCTGTGGGTGGTTCCCGGCGGACCTGGGCGAGCCGGGCGGCGAACAGCGCCGCCGCCGGCCAGCGGTCCAGGTCGGTGGCGTACTCGGGATCCACGCCGGTCGGCGGCACGTCGAGCGGCGCGACCGGCCGGACCAGCTCGCCGGGCAGGCCGACCGGGCGGCGGCCGGTCGCCAGCACCCGCAGCGTCGGCGCGGCGGCGGTCAGCGCGCGCAGTGCCCCGGCCACCGCAGCCGGCGCCCGGTCCACCGCGTCGACGACCAGCAACGCCGGCCGGTCGCCGATCCGGCAGGCGAGGTCGGCCAGCCGGTTCACGCCGAACATCGAGGTCGACGCGGCGAGCACGTCGGCGGTGTCCGAGCCCTCGCCCACGAGCACTCCGGCCACGCCCGCCGGATGCCGGGCCGCCACCGCGTGCGCGACCGAGACGGCCAGCGCGGTCTTGCCCACCCCGGCGAGCCCCACCAGGCTCACCACCGGGTACGCGTCGAGCAGGCCGGACACCTCCGCCGCGTCCCGCTCGCGTCCCAGCAGGGGTACGGGTTGGGGCAGCGCGACCGGCGGATCGTCCGAGGCACCGGTGGCGGGTGGGCGGGACGCCGCGGGCCGGGCGGTGTCCACGAACTCCCGCCGCCGCTCACCGGTCAGACCGAGCGCGTCGGCCAGCAGGTCGACTGTGGTGCGCTGCGGCCGGGTGGCGCGGCCCCGTTCCAGATCGCGGACCGTCCGTACGCCGACGCCGGCCCGGTCCGCCAGCTCGGCCTGGGTCAGGCCGACGGCGAGCCGGTGCCCGCGTAACAGTTCGGACAGACCGGCGCGACCGCCCGGGCCCCGCGCACGGTCATGATCCGGAGTCATGGGCACGAAGAGTACGGATGGACTCCGACGCTCCACAGCCCATCGTCAACCACCCGACCGTCCACCGCCGTTATCCGACAGGACGAGGACGCGGGTGAATGTCACATGCCGAGGTCGCGCGCGATGATCATGCGCTGCACCTCGCTGGTGCCCTCACCGATCTCCAGGATCTTGGAGTCGCGCCAGAAGCGGGCCACCGGGTACTCGTTCATGAAGCCGTACCCGCCGTGGATCTGCGTCGCCTCGCGGGCGTTGTCCACCGCCACGGTGCTGGCGTGCAGCTTGGCGATGGCCGCCTGGCGCTTGAACGGCTCACCGGCGAGCATCCGGGCCGCCGCGTCGTAGTAGGCCAGCCGGGCCGTGTGCGCCTTCATCTCCATGTCCGCGATCTTGAACTGGATGGCCTGGTAGTTGCCGATCGGCTGACCGAACGCCTGGCGCTCCTTGGCGTACTTGATCGACTCGTCGACGCAGCCCTGGGCCAGGCCGACGGCGAGCGCCGCGATGGCGATCCGGCCCTCGTCCAGGATGCGCAGGAACTGGGCGAAGCCCCGGCCGCGCTCGCCGAGCAGGTTGGCCGCCGGCACCCGGCAGTCGTCGAACGTCAGCTCGTGGGTGTCCGAGGCGTTCCAGCCGACCTTCGAGTAGCCGGGCGCGACGGTGAAGCCGGGCGTACCCGACGGCACGATGATCGTGGACAGCTCCTTGCCGCCGTCGGGCCGCGTACCGGTGACGGCGGTGACGGTGACCAGCGCGGTGATGTCGGTGCCGGAGTTGGTGATGAACGCCTTCGAGCCGTTTATGACCCACTCGTCGCCGTCCAGGACCGCGCGCGTCCGGGTGCCGCCCGCGTCCGAGCCGGTGCCCGGCTCGGTGAGCCCGAACCCGGCCAGCGCCTCACCGCTGAGCAGCCTCGGCAACCACTGTGCCTTCTGCTCCTCGGTGCCGAACCGGTAGATCGGCATCGCGCCGAGCGACACCGCCGCCTCCAGCGTGATCGCCACGCTGGAGTCCACCCGGGCCAGCTCCTCCAGCGCCAGGCAGAGCGCGAAGTAGTCGCCGCCCATGCCGCCGTGCTCCTCCGCGAAGGGCAGCCCGAACAGGCCCATCTTCCCCATCTGACGGACGATCTCGTACGGGAAGGTGTGCCGCTCGTAGTGCTCGGCGATGGTGGGCGCGACCACCTCGCGGGCGAATTCCCGGACGCTCTCCCGCAGCGCCTGCTGCTCCTCGTCGAGCCGGAAGTCCATGTCGATCCTCCTGGAAAGGGCGGGCCGCCGGGCGCTCGTGACGCCGGGAGCGGCTGAAGCGTTAGGAGGGGCCCCTTTACATGCACCAGGCGTTAAGAGGGGGCCCTTCCTTGCCGGGTCAGACGGGGGTGACGCCGTGGCGGCGCCGGGAGAAGTGCCGCTCCTTGCCGCGCGCGGCGGCGAACCGGCGTACCAGCTCGGCGCGCAGCTCGTGCGGCTCGACGATCGCGTCCACCACCAGCTCGCTGGCGAGGCGGACCACGTCGATGTCGCGCTCGTACTCCTCGCGCTTCGCGGCCACGAAGGCGGCCCGCTCGGCCTCGTCGGAGATGGCGGCGATCTTGTTGGCGTAGACCGCGTTGACGGCGGCCTCCGCGCCCATCACCGCGATCTTCGCGGTGGGCAGCGCGATAGTGGCGTCCGGCTCGAAGCCGGGACCGGCCATCGCGTAGAGACCCGCGCCGTACGCCTTGCGGACCACCACACAGATCTTGGGTACGGTCGCCTCGGAGATCGCCGTGATCATCTTCGCGCCGTGCCGGATGATGCCCTGCTTCTCCACCGCGCTGCCGACCATGAAGCCGGGCACGTCGGACAGGAACAGCAGCGGCACGTTGAACGCGTCGCAGAGCTGCACGAACCGGGTCGCCTTGTCGGCCGAGTCGACGAAGAGCACGCCGCCCTTGAACATCGAGTTGTTGCCGACCACGCCGACGACCTCGCCGTTGAGCCGGCCGAACCCGATGGTCAGCTCCTTGGCCCACAGCGCCTGGATCTCGAAGAAGCTGCCGGAGTCGAGCAGGCCCTTGACGTACCGGCGCATGTCGAACGCCTGCCGCTCGCTGGCCGGCACCAGCGCGGCCAGGTCGGCCTTCTCCGGCGCGGCCACCGCCTCGGCGGCGGGCGGGTCCTGCTTCCAGTTCGACGGCAGGTACGACAGGTAGGTCCGCACCACGTCGAGCGCGTCGTTCTCGGTCTTACAGAGGAAGTGACCGACGCCGGACTCGGCGCAGTGCACCTTCGCGCCGCCCATCGCCTCCAGCGTGGTCTTCTCACCGGTGACCATCTCGACCATCCGGTCGGAGCCGAGGTACATGCTGGCGTTGCCGTCCACCATGGCCACCACGTCGCAGAACGCCGGGATGTACGCCCCGCCGGCCGCGCTCGGCCCGAACAGCGCGCACACCTGCGGGATCGAGCCGGAGGCGCGGACCTGGTTCCAGAAGATCTTGCCGGCGCCGCGCCGGCCCGGGAACAGGTCGACCTGGTCGGTGATCCGGGCACCGGCCGAGTCGACCAGGTAGACCATCGGGACGCCGGTCGCGTACGCCCGCTCGATGATCCGGATGATCTTCTCGACGGTACGCGCGCCCCAGCTGCCGGCCTTGACCGTGGAGTCGTTCGCCATCAGGCAGACCTGGCGGCCGTCGATGGTGGCGGTGCCGGTGACCACGCCGTCGGCGGGCAGCCCGTCGACCATGGCGTTCGCGTAGAGCCCGTCCTCGACGAAGGAGCCCTCGTCGACCAGGTAGGCCACGCGCTCGCGGGCGAACAGCTTGCCCTTGGCGGCGTTTGCCGCGTGGTACTTGTCCGCGCCGCCGGCGCGGGCGCGCTTGCGTAGCTGCTCCAGAGCCTCACCGTCGAGCGTCACGCCGACTCCCCGTTGCCACCGCCCGCGCAGGGCGCCACCGACCTGAACGATCGTTAGGCTACCCCACCGGCCCGGCTCCCGGCGACCCTGCCACGCCCCCGACGTTCCCCCGTGATCAAGGAGTTCGTGTCCTCATCCGGGCTCCCGGAGGACGCGAACTCCTTGATCAACGAGAGGCAGGGGCAGGGCAGGGGCAGGGTCGGGGTCAGGTGGGGAGGGGGGTCAGGCGGGAGCGAGGACCGGCTCGGAGGACTCCGGACGGGAGCTGCTTGCCCACCAGGGCCTCGGCCAGCTCGGCGGCCTCGATCAGGGCGTCCAGGTCGATGCCGGTGTCGATGCCCATGTCGTGCAGCATGTGCACCGCCTCCTCGGTGGCCAGGTTGCCGCTGGCACCCGGGGCGTACGGGCAGCCGCCCAGGCCGCCGACGCTGGCGTCGAACTCGGTGACGCCCAACTCCATCGCGGTGAGCATGTTCGCCAGCGCGGTACCCCGGGTGTTGTGGAAGTGCAGCAGCACCGGCAGGTGGGCGTTACGGTCCCGGACCGCCGTGACCAGTTCGCGGACGCGCCGGGGCGTACCCATGCCGGTGGTGTCGCCGAAGGCGACGCGGTCCGCGCCGTCGCGGGCGACGCGGTCGACGATCGCGGCGACCCGGCGGGGGTCCACGTCGCCCTCGTAGGGGCAGCCGAAGCTGGTCGCCACGATCACCTCGGCGGTGGCGCCCGCGCCGTGCAGCAGGTCGATCAGCTCGGCGATGTCGTCGAGCGACTCGTCGGTGGAGCGGTTCACGTTGCGGCGGTTGTGCGTGTCGCTGGCCGAGACCACCACCTCGATCTCGGTGAAGCCGGCCGCCAGCGCCCGCTGCGCGCCACGGGTGTTCGGCACCAGCGCGGAGTAACGCACGCCGTCGGCCTTCTCCGCCCGCTGCCACACCTCGTCGGCGTCGGCCATCTGCGGGATCGCCTTCGGGTGGACGAAGGAGACGGCCTCGATGCGCCGCACGCCGGTGCGGGACAACGCGTCGAGCAGCCGCACCTTGGCGTCGGTGGGAATGGGCTCCTCGTTCTGGAGGCCGTCGCGGGGGCCGACCTCACGGATGCTGACGGAGTCCGGAAGTTGCGCCATCAGGTTCACCTCACTTCAGTCGAGCGTGACACCGAGATGGCGTCAGCGCATCCGGGAGACGATGCCGGTGTCGTAGTCGCCGGAGAGGAACTCCGGGTTCTCCAGCAGCTCGGCGAAGAACGGCAGGTTGCACTTCGGGCCGGCGATCTCGAACTGGGCGACCGCCGCCCGGGCCCGCTCGACCGCCTCCTCGCGGGTAGCGCCACTGACGATCAGCTTGGCCATCAGGCTGTCGTAGAACGGCGTGACGGTGTTGCCGGCGACGTAGCCGGAGTCGACACGTACGCCGGTGCCGGCCGGCTCGTTCCAGGTGGTGATCGCGCCCGGGCCGGGCAGGAACCGCTTCGGGTCCTCGGCGTTGATCCGCAGCTCGATGGCGTGGCCGCGCGGGGTGAGCGCGTCCGGGTCGAACGTCGGCGCCAGGCCGGACGCCACCCGCAACTGCTCCTCGACCAGGTCGACGCCGTAGACGTACTCGGTGACCGGGTGCTCGACCTGAAGCCGCGTGTTCATCTCCAGGAAGAAAAATTCTTCGGAGAGGGGGCTGCCGTCCTTGAGATCCCGCTGACGCGGGACCAGCAAGCACTCGACGGTGCCGGCGTTGCGGTAGCCCACCGCCTCGCCCGCCCGTACCGCCGCGGCCAGGAACCGCTCGCGCAACTCGGGCGAGACCGCCGGGGACGGCGACTCCTCGACCAGCTTCTGGTTGCGCCGCTGCACCGAGCACTCCCGCTCGCCGAGCGCCACCACCCGGCCGTCGGCCAGGCCGAGGATCTGCACCTCGACGTGGCGCACCCGGGGGAAGTACCGCTCGATCAGCACCGACCCGTCGCCGAACATCCGCTCGGCGAACGCACGGACCTTGTCGTACTCGGTGCGCAGCGCCGTCTCGTCGGCGGCCACGCCCATGCCCATGCCGCCGCCACCGGCGGCGGCCTTGACCATCACCGGGTAGCCGATCTCCGCGGCGGCCACCGCCGCGGCCAGGTCGGTCGCCGGTTCGGTGGTGCCGGGCGCGACCGGGACCCCGGCCGCCGCCATCAGGTTCCGAGCGTTGATCTTGTCGCCCATCGCGCTGATCGCGTCCGCGCCGGGCCCGACCCAGATCAGGCCGGCCCCTTCGACGGTACGGGCGAAGTCCGCGTTCTCGGACAGGAAGCCGTAGCCGGGGTGGATCGCCTGCGCGCCGGTGCTACGGGCGGCGTCGAGGATCGCCTCCACGTTGCGGTAGCTCTGCGCCGGGTTCGCCGGGCCGACACAGACCGCCTCGTCCGCCTCGGTCACGAACGGCAGCCCGCCGTCGGCCTCCGAGTGGACGGCGATCGTCCGGATCCCGAGCCGCCTGCCGGTACGGATGATCCGCCGCGCGATCTCCCCCCGATTCGCGACCAACAACGATTCGATCATCTTCTGCACGGACGTGACCCCTTCTCGACGCAAAGCCGGGGTCTCTTCTTAACACGCGTTAAGGTGCGCGCGGCGTGTCAGGCCGGATCGGTGGGCGCGAGCAGGGCCGCGAGGGTCGCGCCGCGCAGCAGTTCGGCCCGGCGCCGGCGGTCCACCTCGCCGCCGAGGAACGGCGTCGAGTTCATCAGGCCGAACGCCGCGTGGGCGAGCACCCGGGCCGCCCCGTCGGGCAGGCCGGGGTGCAGCGCGGTCAGCACGGTCACCCACTCCTCGACGTACATCCGCTGGAGCCGGCGGATCCGGCGGCGCGGCTCGTCCGGCAGGCGGTCCAGCTCGTGCAGGTGCAACGCGATCACCGCCGGATGGGCCAGCGCGAACTCGACATGGAAGTCGATCAGCGACTCCAGCGCGGCACGCGGATCACCCGGGTGGCCGGCGGCGCGGTCCCGCCCGCCCGCGAGCAACCCCTCGCTCACCGGGATCAGCGCGGCGGCGAGCATCGCCTCCTTGCCGGCGAAGTGGTGGTAGAGCGCCGGCCCGGTGACCCCGGCCGCCGCGCCGATGTCGTCCATCGACACCCCGTGGTAGCCGCGCGCCGCGAAGAGGCCGACCGCGATCTCCAGGATCTCGTCCCGCCGGGACCGCCGCCGGGCCGCACCCGCCGCCCCCCGTGCCTGCTGTTCCACCGCCACCGGCCCAGCCTAGACCTCGCGTACGAGCCGGGGCAGCCGCGGTTGACCCACCGTTGCCCCGGCTCGCCGTCTCAGTCCTCCTCGATGCCGTGGTCGGCGCGGACCTTCGCCGCCTCGGCCTCCCGGCCCTGCTCGTCGAGCGCGCGGGCCAGCAGCCAGGCGGCCTGCGTGGCCGGGCGGGAACCGGCGGGCAGCCCGGCGAGGACCGGGCGCAGCAGCCCCTCGGCCTGCTCCGGCCGCCCGTCGCGCAGCAGCAGCTCACCGGTCAGCACCTCGACCTGCGCCGCCTCGCCGAACGCCTCGATCGACCGCAGGCGCTCCGGCACGCCGTCCACCCGGTCCAGCGCGGCGGTGAGGCGGTCCTCGCCGATCAGCACCCGGGCCACCGCGTCGGCGGCCATCGCCCGCTCGTACGTGACCACCGGCGGCTCGTCGGCCTCGCCCTGGAGCGCGGCCACCGCCTCGTCCACCCGCTCGATCGCGGCCACCGCCGCCGGCAGGTCGCCGGACCAGTGCAGGGCGAGCAGTTCCCGCCGCCGGGCCCGCAGCTCGTCCACCTGATACCCGGCCAGCCGCCAGGCGGTCGCCGCCGCCGCGAACCGCTGCGCGGCCAGGGCGTCCCGGTCGGCGTCGTAGAGCAGGCCACCGGATTCCTCCAGCACCTGCGCCCGATGGGGGAGATTGTCCGGCCCGTCCAGGTTCTCGGCCAGCTTGTCGAGCACCGTGAGCGCCAGGTCCGTCTCGCCCAGCCCCGCGTAGATGCCGGCCAGCAGGTGCCGGCACCGGTCCGCCTCGGCCTGCGCGCCGGCCCGGTCCAGCCCGAGCACCGCCTCCTCGGCCACCTCGGCGGCCTCGGCCAGCCGCCCGGCCGCCCGGTACGCGTCGGCCAGCTCCCAGCGCAGCAGCGCGTCGCCGTCGAGCCCCTGCTCGACGCAGAGGGTGACCGCCTCGGCCAGATCCTCCACCGCCTCGGCGGCCCGGTCGGCGGCCATCAGCGCCCGGCCCCGGGTCACCCGCAGCGGCAGGTGGACGCCGGGCGGGGCGACCGACAGCGCCTCGTCACAGGCGGCCACCGCGTCGGCCGGGTCGTCGGTGGCACGCGCGTACGCCAGGCAGGCGCCGATGAGCATGTCGGCGTCGCCCAGCTCGCCCGCCAGCCGGCGGGACCGCGCCGCCGCGTCCCGGAACTCGTCGGCCCGCTCCAACTGTTCCAGCACGTGCGTGCGGTGCAGCGCGACCCGGCCGGCCAGCCACGGATCGGCGTCGGCGTCCGGCTCGGCCCGGTCGAGCGCGTCGAGCGCCTCCGCCCACCGCCCGCGGTGCACATGGGCCAGGGCGAGCCGGTCCCAGCCCGCGGCCCGGTCACGCGGCTCGCCGTTCTCGGCCAGGTAGTCGGCCGACTCCCGGGCCAGGGCCAGCCCTTCGTCCGCGCTCTCGTCGACCATGCTGAGCAGCACACCGAGCCGCCCCGCCACCACCTGCGCGCGCAGCGGATCTGGCACCTCCCGCCACGCGGCGAGCGCCTCCTGGTTGACGGCGATCGCCGCCGGCACGCCGTCGTCGTCCTGGGACAGCTCACCGGCTCGCAGTTCCAGCCGCCAGGCCCGGGTGTTCGCGGGCACGTCGGCGTCACCGAACCGCTCGTCGTACGCGCGCAGCGCCGCCGCCAGGCCGTCCCGGCGGTTGGTGCGCCAGGACTCCTCGGCCAGCCCCAGCAGCTCGTCGGTACCGGCGTCGGCGGGCACGGTGACCGGCTGCGCGGCGGCCACCGGAGCATCCGGGCCGGTACGCGGCGCGGGCACCGCCGGGCGGCGCAGGCTCGCGGAGAGCGGCAGGTGCTCGCCGACCGGCCCGGCCGCCAGCTTGCGGGCGATCAACCCGGACTGGTGCGTGGTGCCGTTGCGCGCGTCGAAGCGTTCGGCCAGGGCGGTCGCCGTACCGGCCAGCTCGTCGGCGAGCGCGCCCGCCGGCACGTCCGCGGCCGGCCGGTCGCCTGCGGCGCGGCGGTGCACTGTCAGCTCGGCCGGCACCTGACGCAGCGCCGCCGAGGCGGCGGCCGCGAAGTGCATCGCGGCGGCCGGCGTGGGTGCCCGGTCCAGCCAGTCCAGATGCCGCTCGACCAGCTCCAACGCGCGCGCCTCGTTGCCGGTGACGGTGCAGAAGTCGACGTGGTCGGCGATGTCCCACAGGTCGGCGAGGTGCCCGCGCACCCGCCGGTACGCCTCCCGGTGCGCGTCCCGCGCGGCGTCGGTCCGGCCGGTCTCCCGGTAGGGCGTGAGCAGCGCGGTGAGGATCCCCTGTGGCTGCTCGCTACAGGTCAGCCGGCCGGCGAGCACCGGCTCGGCCAGCGCCACCGCCTCCTCGTGGCGACCAAGCCGCACCAGGTGCGTGACCTGCGTGGTCGGGTCGCAGCCTGCGCAGTCGGAGAGCGTGTCGCGGGGCGTTGTCATCCACTTGCGGTACCACCCGTCCGCCGCCTCCTCGTCACCCAGGTGCGCGGCCACCAGGTAGCGGTGCTTGTAGACCGCCTGGAGCGAGTGCCCGGAATCGCGGTAGCGCCGTTCCATGTCGTCGAGGACCGCGTACGTCCGGTCCAGCGGCAGCTCCGGGAACTTCACCATGGCGTTGACCATGTACTTGAAGAACCACAGCAGCTGGTGCGTGTAGCGCTGGTGGTAGGGCTGCGGATCCTTGTCGTACTCGGACAGGCACCAGGAGAACGTGACGAAGGACTTCGCCGGCTCGCCGCCGTAGACGTACGCGGTGGTGCCGATGATCCGGGCGGCGAAGGCGAGGTGCCGGTCGTCGCCCGCGTCGGCGCGGCGCAGCAGCTGCTCCAGCGCGGCGATCTGCCCCGGGCCGTACGGCATGGATTCGATCTCGCGGTGCATGCGCCAGAGGTCGTCGTCAGTCACGGATCTCTCCCGGTACGGCCCGGCCGAGCAGGCCGAGGAAGGAACTGTTCAGCAGTGCGGCGTCGGCCGCCCGGATGGGGTGGTGCCCGAGCAGCAGCGCCTGCCCGTAGAGCGCCTCGACGGCCAGGCCGACCAGCTCCGGGTCGGCGAGCGTGGTGACCCGGCGGACCAGCGGGTTGCGGTGGTTGAGCACCAGTTGCGGGCGGTCCGGCGGGGCGGTGGCGGCGAGCGCGTCGAGCACGCCGCCCCACAGCTCGTCGGCCTTGTCCCGGCTGGCGGCGAGCTGGTCGTGGAACGCCGCCGAGCGGGACAGCAGGTAGAGCGCGGGGAGCGAGACCGGGTCGTACGCCCGGATCACCACCTCGCAGCCGAGCCGTTCCAGGGCCCGCTGCGCGGCGGTGCGGAACGGCCGCAGGGCCAGCTCGGTCGCCGGGTCGAGGATCTCGAACCGGGTGGTCAGGTCGCTCGGCTCCAGCCGCTCGATCAGCACCGACCGATCCACACTGGGCATGCGTTCGATCAGCTCGGTGTCGTACGTGTAGCCGCCGTTGACCACGGCCAGATCCTGCGCGGCGGCCACGGCGGCGAGCTGGCGGAACTCGTCCAGGCTGGCGGCGTACCGGAGCACGCCGTGGCGCTCCCGGAACTCGGCGAGCGTCATCGTGCCGACGTTTGTGTCCATCGGCCACCACTGGTCGACCAGCCGCAGCATCTCGTCGTCGTGCATGGCGAGCGCCTTGACCCCCAGGTGGTGCACCTGGAGGAACTCGCCGAGCCGGCGCGGATCGTGCTTCGCGAGCCGGACCAGCCAGCCCCGGATCTGGTCGCCGAGCGCCTCCCGGACGGAGGTGAGCAGCGCGTCCTCGTAGAGCGCCTCGCGGCTGGCGGTGGGACGCAGCTCGCCGGCGTCGACCACGCAGTGGGCGAAGAAGGCCCACTCGGGCAGCAGCCCGTCGGCGTGCTCGCTGAGCAGCATCCGCTTCAGGTAGACCCGGTGCCCGGCCCGGGCGGCCGGGTTCACCGCTGTGGGCAGGATGAACGCCACGCCGGTCAGGCCGGCCTCCGGCACCGACAGCGGCACCACGTCGAACGGGACGACCCCGAGCAGGTCCTGCGCGTACCGCTGGAGGGCGGCGCGGTCGACCGGCGCTCCCGGCGTGGTCGGCCACGGCGGCGGGCCGGCGGTGGTCGGCGTGTCACCGACCCGGACGTCGACCGGCAGCAGGCTGCCGTAGAGGCGGGCCAGCTCGGTGACTGTGGGTACGCCGAGCCACTGGTCGGCGTCGCGCCGGGGCACCAGCGTGACTGTGGTGCCGGGCTCGTCCCGGGCCTGCTCCGGATCGGCGAGGCGCACCGCGTACCGCCCGTCGGACCAGCCCGTCCAGAGCACAGTGGGCTCGTCGGCGTGCCGGGTGACCACCCGGATCTCGTCCGCGACCAGGAAGCAGGAGAGCAGGCCGATGCCGAACTGGCCGAGGAACTCGTGCCGGGAGAAGCCCAGCTCGTCGCGCTTGGAGCTGCGGCCGATGGTGGCGAGCAGCTCGTGCACCTGCGCCTCGGTCAGCCCGATGCCGGTGTCGTGCACGCGCAGTGTGCCGTCGCCGGTCAGCTCCGGCGGCTCGATGCGGACCCGCGCCGGGGCTTTCGGCTCGGCGGCCCGCCGCGCGGTGATCGCGTCGACGGCGTTCTGGAGCAGCTCGCGCACGTACACCCGCGGACTGCCGTAGAGGTGATGACTGAGCAGGTCGACCACGCCACGGAGGTCGACCTGGAAGGTGCGGTCCAATCGCGCTCCCGGTTCGGATTTTCGGCGCTCACCGTACCGGTCAGCGCCGACAGTGTCCGTCCCGTCAACCCCGCCAACCTTTTGCGTGTGCGGGGGCGTCTGGGGGGTGGAACGCGCGGGAGAGGGAGGCCGGATGGACGACGGGCGGGCGGACTACCTCGCCTTCGTCGAGTCGCACCAGCACCGGCTGCTGCGCGCCGCGTACCTGATCTGCGGGAACCGCCACCAGGCCGAGGACCTGCTCCAGGACGCGCTGCTCAAGCTGGCGCTGCGCTGGTCGTCGGTGCGTGACGGCGACCCGGCCGCGTACGTGCGCGCCATCCTCTACCGCGACGCCGTCTCGTGGTGGCGACGCCGACGGCGGGAATGGCTCAGCGCGTATCCGCCGGACCGGCCGGGCGCGGACGCCGACGCCGCGCTGCGGCTCACCGTGCGCGCGGCGCTGGACCGGCTGCCGCCACGCCAGCGGGCGGTCGTGGTGCTGCGCTACTTCGAGGACCTGACCGAGGTCGCCACCGCCGAGGCGCTCGGCGTCACCGTCGGCACCGTCAAGAGCCAGTGCCACGACGCGCTGCGCAAGCTGCGCGACGTCGTACCCGCCCCGGGCGCGCCCGGAGACGGCCTGATGACCGGGATGGAGGCGAACCCGTGACCGAGACCGAGCTGACCCGGCTGCTGACCCGGGCCGCCGAGGAGATCCGGCCGGCTCGTCCGGCCGCCGCCGGATGGGACCGGGCCCGCCGGGTCCGTCGCGCCCGCCGGGCCGCCGGCGCCGCGGCCGTCGCCGTGGTCCTGCTCGGCGGCGGTACGACGGCGCTCCTGCACCGCTCCGGCCCGCCACCGGCCGCACCGCCCCGCCCGACTGTGACGTCGGCACCGAGCGCGCCGGTGGTGCAGCGGCCCCCGGACCGGCTCGGACAGGCCGGCGGCCCGCTGGCCCGGCTCGGCGACCGGGTCGCCTCCGGCCTCTCCGAACGCCCGGTGCGCCGGGCTCAGGCGCTCTACCAGCCGGTCGACCCGGAGACCGGCGAGGCCGGCCCGGTCCGGGTGCTCGGTGACGACGGCATCGTCCGGGAACTCGACGTCGTCACGCTCGCGCCCACCCGCGACGCCGGGGGCAACCAGGCCGCTCCGCTCAAGCCGGGCAGTCTGTCGCCGGACGGCCGGATCGCCGCGTTCGCGCAGACCGGCGAGGTGGTCGTGGTCGGCCTGACCGACGGCGCGGTCCGCCGCTACCCGCTCGCCGGCTACCTGGAACACGTGCTCTGGGCCGGGGACCGGCTGCTGGTCGGGGACAACGACACCGCGTACGAGCTGGACCGGCGCACCGGAGCGGCACGGAAGCTGCCGGTCGATCCCTGGACGCTCGTCGTGCCCGAGCCGGCCCGTTCCGGTGACCTGTTCACAGTCGGCGGCTGGTCCGGGGACGGCGGCCTGGCCGTACGCCGGTTCCCCGCCTCCGGTGGCGAGCCGGAGCGGCGGCCGGTGACCACCGGGGAACTGCCGCCCGGCTACCGGCTGGACGAGGTCTACGGACGGGGCTGGCAGCGCGGCGACCGGATCGGCCAGGCCGGGTGGACCACCACAGCGGGCGCCGCCGGCACGACGAGCGGCGCCGAGGGCGTGGCGGTGCTCGACGCCCGTACCGGCGCGGTGACCCGCCTGCTCGACCTCGGACGCGAGGGCCGGTCCAAGGGCTGCTGCGAGGTGTACGGCTGGACCGCCGACGGCGCGCTGCTGTTCCGCTACGACGCCGGGCTGGCCCGGTGGCGACCGGAGACCGGCGGAGTCGACTGGGTGGCGGGCGACGTCCCCGGCCTGCTGTCGATCGCCGCCCGCTGACCGGTACAAAACCGGCCGGTCCCGCCGCGACCACGGCGGGACCGGCCGGGACGGCTCAGCGGATCAGGCCGCCGGGCTGGTCGCCCTTCACGACGGGGGCCCGGACCAGGTTGCCCCACTCGGTCCACGAGCCGTCGTAGTTGCGCACCTGCGGGAAGCCGAGCAGGTGGTGCAGCACGAACCAGGTGTGGCTGGACCGCTCACCGATCCGGCAGTAGGCCACCACGTCGTCGGACGGGCTCAGCCCGAGCTGGTCGGCGTAGATGGCGCGCAGCTCGTCGGCGGACTTGAACGTGCCGTCGTCGTTCGCGGCGGACTTCCACGGCTTGCTCACCGCGCCCGGGATGTGCCCGCCGCGCAGCGCGCCCTCCTGCGGGTAGTCCGGCATGTGCAGCATCTCGCCGGTGTACTCGCCCGGCGAACGCACGTCCACCAGCGGCCGGCCGGCCGCCACGTGGTCCATGACCTGCTCCCGGTACGCGCGGATCGGCGCGTCGTCGCGTTCCGGCACCGGGTACGAGGCGCGGGGCCGGCTCACCCTGTCCCGGGTCAGTTCCCGTCCCTCGGCGACCCACTTCTGCCGGCCGCCGTCGAGCAGCCGCACGTCCTGGTGACCGAAGAGGGAGAAGACCCAGAGGGCGTACGCGGCCCACCAGTTGAAGTTGTCGCCGTAGAAGACGACTGTGTCGTCCCGCCCGATGCCCTTGGCGGCGCACAGCTCGGCGAAGCTCGCGGCGTCCAGGTAGTCGCGGGTGACCTGGTCGTTGAGTTCGGTGTGCCAGTCGACCTTGACGGCGCCGGGGATGTGGCCGGTGTCGTAGAGGAGCACGTCCTCGTCGGACTCGACCACCACGAGCCCTTCGTCGCCCAGGTGCTCGGCCAGCCACTCGGTGGTGACCAGGCGCTGCGGGTCGGCGTACGACTGGAGGTGTGGATGCGGATCACTCGGCACAGGCATGAGCCCCAAGGTACGCCCGATCCGGAGCCGCGGATGTGACACCGGCCCCACCACCTCGGAAAGGTGGTGGGGCCGGTGCGATCAGACGATCAGCCCTCGACGATGAACCACTGGTACGCGAGGTCCGACCGGTTGCCGGCCTTGTCGATCGCGTACACCGTCACGGTGTGCCAGCCGGCCTCGGCCGGCGTGAGGGTGACCGAGGCGGAGCCGTCCGCGCCGGCCGGCACGGTGACCTCAGGGGCGTAGTCGAACTGGTAGACGTACCTGTCGACGTCGGGCATCCCGGGGGTGAACGTGAAGACACCGGGCACGCCCGGACCGCCGCCCGACCCGCCGAGCGGGTAGGTGGTCGAGCTGACGCCCGGCACGCTGCTGACCAGGAACGAGTAGCTGGTCTCCGGGGACAGCTCGCCGGACGACGAGCGGGCCCGGACGGTGAGCGTGTTCCGGAAGGCCCGGTCCGGGGTGACCGTCAGCTCGGCGGCGGTGTCGTCGGTGACGTCGACGGTCTGCTCCGGCCCGTCGTTGAGCCGGTAGACGAACGCCACCGTGTCCGGCAGGTCGGAGTCGAAGCGGAAGCCACCGGGTACGCCGATGCCACCGCTCGAACCCCACTCGCTGTACAGGTACGAGATGACCCGCGGCTTGGGATCGCGGACGGTGAACTGGTACTCGCGCTGCCCGGTGCGCGTGCCGTCAGCGGTCTCCGCGATCACCGTCAACTGGTGCCAGCCGGCCTGCTCCGGGGTCCAGGTGACGGTGGCGGTGCCGTCGGCCGCCGCGTCGACTGTCGTCGGCTCCGCGCCCTGGAACGAGTAGTGGTACCGGACCACGTTCGACCGCTGCGGCGTGAAGGTGAAGGTCCCGGCGACTCCGGGCAGGCCGCTGCTGCCGCCCTCCGGATATTCCGCCGACCGGACCAGCGGGGCGTCGTCGACCAGGAACGTCCAGACGGTCTCGGGCGAGCGGGTGCCGTCCGCGGTGACCCCGCGAACGGTGACCGTGTGCTGCCCGCCCTCGGTGGGCGTCCAGCTCACCGTCGCCCGGGCGCCGCTCTCGACGCGCTGTTCGGTGCCGTCGTCGAACCGGTAGAGGAAGGCCACCGTCTCCGGGACCTCCGAGGTGAACCGGAACTCGCCCGGCTGGCCCGGACCACCGGCGGGCCAGTCGGCCCGGTAGGGGTCGGCGGAGACGGCGGGACGCAGGTCCCACACCCGGAAGAACCAGGTCGCCGGCTCGGACTCGGTGCCGTCCCGGCTCACGCTCCACACGGCCAGGTTGACCCATCCCTCACCGGTCGGCGTCCAGGTCACCGACGCGGTGCCGTCGGCCTTCGCGGCCACCGTGCCCGGCTCGTCGTCGAAGCGGTAGCGGTAGCTGACCGTGTCCGGCATACGCGGGGTGAAGGTGAAGACACCCGGTATGCCCTGTCCGCCGCCGCCGGTCCACTCCTCGTAGACGGTGGCCGAGATCATCGGCTCGGTCGGCAGGTGGAACTCCCGGATGCCGGTGACCTCCACGCCGCCCGCCGTGACGCTGGTGACGGTGAGGGTGCGGAAGCCACCACGGGTCGCGGTGACGGTGATCGCGGCGGAGCCGTCGGCGGCGGCGTCGACCGTCCGCTCCGGGTCGCCGTCCAGGGCGTAGCGGTAGCGCACCACCCCGTCCATCTGCGGACGGAGCTGGAACGTCGCCGGCACGCCGATCTCGTTCAGCCGTCCCTCGATGACCGGCGACACGTCCTCGGCGAGGAACTCGTACGCGGTGGTCGTCGAGCGGTTGCCGACCGCGTCCAGGCTCCACACCCGCAGCGTGTTCAGGCCGCGGTCCGGCGTGAGCGTGACGGTGGCCGCACCGCCCGTCCGGTCGGCGTCGACCGTCTTCTCGACGCCGGAGTCCAACGAGTAGCCGTACCGCACCACGTCGGCGGCGCCGTTGGCGGTGAAGGTGAACTCGCCGGGCAGAGCCGGGTGCCACTCACGGTCGTCCGGGAAGTCGGTGGACGTGACGGTGGGCGGGGTGGCCGGGCCACGGATGTCGAGGCGGAAGTAGCAGACCGGGCTCCACTCGCCGGTGGCCCGGCTGTCCGCCGCCCGCATCTGCCAGGCGTACGTCCGGTCGTGCTCGAACGGCGACGGATAGATGTGGTCGAAGCGGCCGACGACGCGCTGGCCGTCGCGCGCGTTGTTGGTCTGCTCGATGCGCGCCTCCGGCTCGTCGACCGGCCAGACCGCGAAGGAGACGGTGAGATGGTCCGTGCCGCCGCCGTCGTTGCGGTCCCGGTCGTGCACCACCCCGGAGAGGGCGGGGAAGCGGATCACCTGGTACGGCTCGGCCGTGGTGCACGCCGTTCCGTCGGTGGTCCGCAGGTCGGTCGGCACGCCGGGGCGGAAGTTGTAGTCGATCGAGATGCCGACCTTGGTGGCGTACTTCCGGGCCAGCGCCGGATCCCGCTCGACGTCGGCGGGCAGCCGAAGCGAGAGGGTCAGCGTCGACCGGCCCTCGGCGAGCGCCTGGCGCAGCCCCTCGACCGCGTCGAACTCCACCCGGGGCGCCGGGCAGACGGTCCGGTCGGTGAGCTGGCGGCTGTCGACGAGGGCCAGGTCGGCCGGTGGCTTGAGCCAGCTCGACCGGGCGGTGTAGGCGGCGGTGCGCCACAGCTCGATCTTCGGGCGCTTGGTGCAGTCCGCCCCGGCCGTCTCCGTGACGTCGAGCTTGGCCGTCTCGATCTCCGCTCCCCGGTACCGGGAGATGTCGAACGTGAAGTAGGCACGCGACGTGTGCGGGCGACCCTTCGCGTCCGTCCAGATGCCGACCGGCACGTCGCCGGGCTGATCGATATTGATCTTGGCGGGTGAGCGCGAGTCGGTCCAGGCCCAGGAGGTGTTCGTCTCGTAGCGGATGTCGTACGCGGCGGCCGGCGCCGCGGTGGCGGTCACCGTCCCGGCCACGACCACTGTCGCCAGCGCGGCGGCGAGCAGACCTCGCCGGCCGGTCCGACGTGGATTTCTGTCAGGCATGAGGGTCAAACCCCATCCACCTTTCCCCTGTGTCACCCCGTACTTGATCGACGGGGGCAGCGGATGCTACCCAGGCGGGCGGACATCGGGCGATCCCAATAGGCGAAGCACGGGACACATAGGACGTCCGGTGGACGCCGTCGAGCCGTCCGGCTGGGTCAGGCGCGGCGGTGCACCAGCCGCCCGGCGACCACAGTGGCGCGGCAGGAGCCGTCCGGATCGAAGACGGCGAGGTCGGCCCGCCCGCCGGCCACCAGCGCGGGCGGCCTGGCGGCGGGCAGCACCGCCACGTCGTTGCGGGCCGCGGCGGACCGCAGCGCCGGATCGGTGACGTGTTCCCCGACCACGGCGGCGACGCCGAGCCGGAACAACGCGTGCACCCGCTCGCGGGGCGTGGGCGCGGGAGGCAGCGGGCCGTCGTGCACCAGCGCCGGCCCGAGCGTGCCGGCCCACCGCCGCACCCGCACACCGGGGTACGCGCCGGGCAGCTCGGCCGTCGGCACGATCGCCTCGACCCGGTCACCGGCGACCACGACGGCCAACCCCGCGCGGGGCGGGTCGTCGGGTGTCAGCCGCAGCAGGTCGGCGGCGTGGACGGTACGCACGCTCAGTCGGCGTCGACCGGGCCGAGCACCGGCCGTTTGGCGGTGACGAAGTCCCCGGAGGACCGCCCGGTCAACCGGCGCTTGATCCACGGCGCGAGGTGCTTGCCCGCCCAGCGCAGATCGGCGGCGCGGGCTGCCAGCCACGGGCTGGGTGCCGGGTGCGGCGGAACCAGCAGCCACTCCTCGTCGCAGCCGACGCCGAGCGCGGCGAGCACCTGGGCGGCGACCCGGCGGTGCCCGGCGGCCGACAGGTGCAGCCGGTCGGTGCTCCACAGCAGCGGGTTGAGGTAGGTGTCGTCGGCGTACAGGTCGACCAGGATCGCGCCGTGCCGCTCGGCCACCTCGCCGACCGCGCGGTTGAGCACTGCCACCCGGGGGGCCACCAGTCGCTGGCCGGGCAGCCGGGCCATCACGTCGGCGAACCGGAACAGCACCACGTCGCTGCCGCCGCCCCGGAGCCGCTGGACCACGGCGTCGTAGCGCGGCACGAACACGTCCGGGTCGAAGCTGCGGCGCAGCACGTCGTTGCCGCCGGCCGCGAAGCTGATCAGGTCGGGCTTCATGGCCAGCGCGGACGGCACCTGCTCGGCCACCACGTTCGGGAACAGGCGGCCCCGGATGGCCAGGTTGGCATAGCCGAAGTCCGGACCGGCCTCGGCGGCGAGGCGGGTGGCGACCAGGTCGGCCCAGCCCCGGTAGCTGCCGTCCGGATACGCGTCGTCCATGCCCTCGGTGAAGCTGTCGCCCACCGCCACGTAGCTGCGCCAGCGCACGGCGCCTCCCTCAGACGTCCCGGCAGAAGTGCGTCGCACAGTCTGTCACCGCGCGGACCGGTCCCGCTGGCCCTGCACGCCGGACGTGGCGGATGTCTCGACGTCCTGTTCCCGAGCGGCACCTCGGGGACGAATCGACCAGACACGCCTGCCGGGGCAGAATCCGTCATCCGGACCGGAGATGATGACTGCCGTCACCTGGCCGCGCGGAAACGTCCGGCCGGTCCCGCACACGGCACGAGCGAGGAACCAGATGACGCAGGGGCACCCTCCGGCGGCGGGCTGGCCGCCGCCCGGCAACGCCGACTCCCGGCACGGCGGAACACCGCCGCCCGCGCAGCCGGTCCCGTGGGGGCCGCCGCCCCCGGCACCGAGGTCCCGCCGTGGGCTCTGGATCGGGCTCGCGGCCGGCGCGCTCGCGCTCGCGGTCTGCGCCGGCACCGCGGTCGGCGTCGGGCTGGGCCTGCGCGGCGACGACGAGGACGGCCCGGCGCCGAAGGCGGCAGCCGGCGCGAACGGTGTCACAGTCACGAACGCCGAATTGTCCGCCCTGCTCGACCGGCACACCAAGGCGCTGGCGGCGAAGGACCTGGACGGCTACCTGGCCGCGTTCGACCCGGCCCGCGAGGAGCTGATCGCCGGGCAGACCCAGCTCTTCCGCAACCTGGCGAAGTTGCCGCTGTCGGTGGCCCGCTACGAGACGGTCGAGAAGCAGGGCCGCGCCAGCGACGCGTTCGGACAGGGCGTCACGTTCCAGCTCGACGTCTCGTTCGTGCACCAGTTGGACGGCTTCGACCTGGCCCCGGTCGCCGAGTGGTACCGCTGGACGATCGTCCGCGCCGGCAAGGACGCGCCGATCCGGGTCACCGCTGTGACCGGCGCACCTGCCGGCGGCAACGGCGACTCGAAGACCGTCTACTACCCCGGGCCGTGGGACAAGTGGCAGGAGATCCATGTCGAGCGGACCGCGTACGCCCTGATCATCACCGACGCGGCCCGGGCCGACCTGGCGGTGCGGTACGCCCTGGCCGTCGACAGGTCGGTGACGGACAACCTGGCCGTGTGGCGGGCCAACGCGCCGCCCGAACCGATGACGGACAAGTTCGTCGTCACGTTCGCCGCGGGCAAGGACGAGATGACCTCGCTCTACCGGATCGGCACCGAGAAGGCCACCGCGGCGGGCTTCTCGGTGGGCATGGTCGCGGCCGAGCGCAAGGACGGCAAGGCCACGATCGGCGGCACCCGCATCGTGGTGGACACCACCGATCGCTACTTCACCCGCTCCGGCGGCGACAACGACGCCCGCATGGTGTTGCGGCACGAAATCGCGCACTCGCTGATGACGCTCCGCACCGACCTGTCCGCCGTGGACGAGTTCAGCAAGCTCGACGAGTGGGTGGTCGAGGGCTTCGCCGAGTACATCGCCTTCAGCGGCCTTCCGCTGACCGCCAGCGAACGCACCGCGCCGGCCCGGCAGTTGGTCCGCAACGGGTGGAACGGGAAGCTGCCCGGCAACGGCGAGTGGGACAACCCCGACCGGCTGAGCTTCCACTACTGGCTCGGGCACACCGCGATGAGCCACCTCGCCGAAAAGCATGGCGAGCCGAAGCTGTTCCGCTTCGTCGAGGCCGTCTACGCCGGCGCCCCGACCGACCGCGCCGCCCGGGACGTGCTCGGCGTGTCGCTCGACGAGTTCCAGGCCGGCTGGGCCGACTACGTCCGCGAACTGGACGGCTGACGGAAACGGGAGACGACCGATGACGTATCAGCACCAGCAGTACCCGCCGCCCGCGTACCCACCGGCGGGCCCGCCGGGTCCGGTCGGTGCGCCGCCGGCGGCGCCGAAGCGGCGCGGGCGCGTGGCGTTACTGGTGGCCGGCGGCCTGGTGGCGGTGCTCGCGGTCGCCGCCGGCACCGCCTACGGCGTGTCCCGGCTGGTCGGCGGCGGTGACGGCGACGGGCGGAAGCTGCGTACCGCGTGGGTGCTCGACTTCCCGGAACTGCAGCGCAACGGGCTGAAGACGTACGACGGGCAGGACATGTTCGGTGCCTGGCTGGTCGGCGACGCGGTGGTCCGGGCCCAGCCGGACGGCATCATCGCCTACCGGCTCGACGACGGCGCCCAGGCGTGGGGTGTGCCCGCGCCACAGGCGACGTCGCTGTGCGCGGCCGCGCAGACGCTGGCCGAGGGGCGGGGTGTGGTGGCGCTCGGATCCGCCGAATCCTGCGACACGCTCGTCGGGTTCGACGCGGCCGGCGGCAGCCAGACCTGGCGGGCGACGTTCCCCGTCGAACGCCGCAAGGGCCGGTCCACTGTCACCGCGCCGGACCTGTCGGTGGCGAACGGGCAGGTCGTCGTGCGCAGCGGCGAGAGCGTCCTCGGATACTCGCTGGCCGACGGCAAGCGGCTGTGGCAGACCGACGCGGACCGGCTGCTGCCCGGCCGCGACTGCCGCGTGGCCGACGCGCAGGCCGCCGGGGACCAGGCCGTGGTCACCGCGCTCTGCGACGGCGACCGGGGGGCGCTGCTCGGCCTGGACCCGGCCACCGGCAAGCCGCGCTGGCAGCAACAACTGCCGGCCGCACAGCAGAGCGGCGGCGTGCTGAGCGTCGACCCGCTGGTCAGCCTGCCCGGCCTGAGCACCGAGACGTTCGTCGCGCGCGACGCCACCGGCAAGGAGCGGGCCACGTTCGGCAACCCCGTCGACGGTACGCGGTTCAGCGACCTGCCCGTCAACCGATCCAACACGGTCGAGGGGCCGGAGATCCGGCCGTACCTGGCCGACACGGAAACGCTCTACCTGCCCACCGAGCCTTCACCGGTCGGCGACGACATGCGCCAGGCCGATCAGGTGGTGGCGATCGACCTGGCCACCGGGAAGCGGCGCTGGGTGTCGGCCGGGCACACCGACAGCGAGGTGGAACTGATCCGCCTCGACGATCAGGGTGTGCTGGCGTGGGAGGTGGGCGACCGGCGGGATCTCGCCCCCCGGCTGGTCCGCATCGACCCGGCCACCGGAGAGGTGGATGTGCTGGCCGAGGCGCCGCGTTCGGCCGGCACCGAGGGCAGCGACGCGAAGGTGCTGGAACGCGACGGCACCGTGGTGCTGGTGCCGTGGAAACAGGTCAGCGCGGACGCGGCGATCACCGTCCTGCGCTGAACGACGCGGGGCGGGCCACCCGTCGGTGACCCGCCCCGCGTCGCCCGTCATCAGGCGGGCACGTACGTCAGCAGTGCCCGGTTCCGGGTCGGTGCCGGCTCGGTCACCGTGCCGAGCGGCTTGAACTCACTGTCGAGGACCGTGATGCCGGTACCGCGCCGCAGCAACACCCTGCCGTCGGCGCTGAACAGGATGCCGCGGACCTCGCCCGTGCCGGGCAGGTCGACGACCTTGCTGGTCCTGGTGTCGACCACCGCGAAGCTGCCGTCCCGGCGGGACGGGTCGGTGCCGATCCAGCCCACTGCCACGTAGCGGCCGTCGGCGGACACGCTGCGGGCCTCCCATCCGCCCCACTTCGTGGCCTCCTGCTGAGGTGGCGTGTAGGTGTACTGCCGGGTGCTCTCACCGTCCGTGACGTAGGGTTTGCCGTCCGACTCGGCGGCCAGCCAGGTGCCGTCGGCGGACCAGCAGCGCTTGACCTCCTGGCCCGGGTCGCCGACGACCTGCTTGTTGGCCGTCACGTCGTAGAGCACGGACTGGCGGTTCTTCCGCTGCACCATGAGATGGTCGTCGCCCTTCCACCGCAGCGGCCGGGCGCCGAGGCAACTGATCCCCTCCGCGAGGGTCGTCGCCCCCTCGTCTCCGACGGTGGCGATCAGCAGCACCCCGTTGGCGTTGTCGGCGCTGTCCTGCACCCACACCACCCGCTTGCCGTCCGGGGAGATGCTGACGCTGTTGGCCTCGCAGCGAGAGGCTGCCTCGTGGACGACCTCGTGGACCACCCGGTCCCGCGTGCCGCGGACCTCGTGGATCCGGGATCGGGTAGACGTGTGCTCCAGGTAGTAGCGGGTACCGGTGAGCGCCGGCTGCGACTGGCCGGTGGCGGTGCTCGCGTCGGTGGAGGGCGTACGGGACGGCTCGACCGGCGGGGCGGTGACGGTCACCGACGGCCCGGCGGGTTCGGGCGCCTGGCTGTTCGGCCGGATCGCCAGCGCGGTTCCGGTCGCGGCGGCCAGCACCACGAGCGCGGCGGCGGAGGTGGCGACGGCCCGCTGGATGCCGAGTCGCCGCGAGGTACGCAGCGCGCGGTCCCGCAGGTCGACCGGGGTGACCTCCTCGGCCAGGTCGGACAGGTCGAAACGCAGTCGGTCCTGGTTCATCGGGCGGTTCCTTCCGTGACGTACAGCTCGGCGAGCTCCGGGGCCACGCTGCGCAGCTTCGCCAGCGCCTTGGACGTCTGGCTCTTGACGGTGCCGACTGTCACGCCGAGCAGGTCGGCGGCCTCGGCTTCGGTGCGGTCCTCGAAGAACCGCAGGACCAGGACGGCCCGTTGTTTGGCGGACAGCCGGGCCAGCGCGACCCGGAGGGTCAGCCGGAGCGTGGTCTGCTGGGCGTGGTCGGGGGCCGAGTCGCCTCCGCGCGGCTCGGGCATGTCGCCCGGCATCGACTCGGCCACCCGGCGGCGCCGCCACCAGGAGACCTGCAGGTGGTACATGATCTTCCGGGTGTACGCCTCCGCGTTGCCGGTCTCGTGCAACCGGTTCCAGGCGCGGTGGGTACGGGCCAGGGCGGACTGGACGAGATCCTCGGCCAGATGCTGGTCGCCGGTGAGCAGGTAGGCGGATCGCAGTAAGGCGGGGGTGCGAGTTCGGACGAACAAGTCGAACTCATTCAGGAGAGGGTCCACACGAGCCGGTCCTTGGGGTCAGGTGGTGCATCAGCGTGACGCCTTCCGAGACGCCACCTGCCCGCGCCATGGTTGCCGCCGGCGGTGACTCTTTCGCCGGGCCGGCCGGCGTCAGCAGTCGAAGACCGACCAGCAGATGTCGTTGCGCAGGCGCTGGTCGTCCAGGACCAGCTCGCGGATCTCCGCCGGGAGCCGGTCGCGCTGCCACCGGCACTCGTCGCGCCCGGCCACCTCGCCGAGACCGTCGGGCGCCGCCGCGCGTACCGCCTTTATCGCGTACGCGGCGGCGCCGAGTTCGTGGGCGGCGACGTGAGCCACGACGGCGGCCTGACCGGCGGCGTACGCGGCGTTGCGTGCCGCCCCGCGCAGGTCCCGGGCCGCGCCCATGGCGTGCCCGCCCGCCGCCCGTGCCCGCATCATCCCGACCTCGCCGCGCACCCAGGCGCGGGCGTGCTCGATCGCCTCGCGCGGACGGCTGTCGTCCGGCCGGACCGCCTCGAACAGGCCGAGGACGTGCTCGGCGCAGGTGGCGGCCCAGAGCGCCAGCAGGTGGTGGTGCTCGTCGGTGAGCGTGCCGCCCCGGCGGATCGTGATGAACCGGGGATCCCGGATCTTCGGCAGGATCACGACGCGGCCTCCGGTCCGGCGTGGCGCAGGTCGTGGTCCAGAGTGCTCATCAGCCGGGCGACCCGGCTGCCGCCACCGGTCACCGGCGGGTAGCGGCGGAGCACGTCGACCAGCACGGGTGTGGCGAGCCGCCGGTACCGGTCCAGCGCCGCCTCGCCCACGGTCTCGTCGCCGCCGGCCTCCAGTTCGGCGACGCGCGCCGCGTTGGCGGCGGCCCGCAGGATGTGGCCGACCTGGGTGGCCTTCGCGATCGGGTGCAGGTACGCGGCCGCCGCGGCGTCACCGGCAGCCCGGGCGGCCAGGCGCGCGGCCTCGGTGGGCGCGGACCGGGCGGCCCGGTGCGCATCGAGGGACGTGACCCGCTGGAGTTTCGTCCGGGCGGCTCCGCGTACGAACGTCCAGGCCGCGTCGACAGCCGTGCGGGGACGCCCGTCACCGGGAACCGCCCGCTCGTAGACCGGGAGGACGTCCTCCGCGTGCCGCACCGCGTACCGCGCCACCTCGCGCAGCTCGTCCACGGTCAGGTCGAAGTCCCCCGGTGCTGTCATGTCGCGGGCATCGTATCGGCGTTGCCCCGCCGGTAAGGCCCCCAGCCGACGAACCGCTCGAACAGCTCACGCGGCGTCGGCCCGTCCTGCGGGTTGAGGCGGAACAGGTCGTGGGTGGCCTCGTGGTAGAGCCCGGACAGGTAGACGGCCAGGTCGACCGGGTGGTCCGCGTACTCGGCCTTGAGCAGCAGGCGGGCCTGCGCGCAGGGCCACGGCCCGCCGCAGGCGCGGCAGAGCCAGAGCGGCCGGATCGGCAGGTGGGCCGGCTGGCCCGGCGGGCAGGGGCGGGGCCGATCGGGGTACGGCCCGAGCCGGGGTACGGGAAGGTTCATGCGTGACAGTCTGCTGAGGACACCACTACGCTCGGAAGTCGTCCCGGCGAGTCCGGGGAGAGTCCGGGAGACCGGCAACCGACCGGGGAGGGCGTGTGGAGAACGAGCCGACCGCCGAGCTGATCCGCGCCCAACTGCGGCGGCTGCGGCTGCGGGCCGAGCTGAGCCAGGAGGAGTTCGGGAAGCTGGTGCACTTCTCCGGCTCCCAGGTGTCGGCGGTCGAGCTGGGCCACCGGCCGCTCGACCGGTTCTTCCTCGCCCGGGCCGACGACGTGCTCGGCACCGGCGGGCTGTTGATGTCGCTGCTCAAGCTCGCCGAGCGCGACGGCCAGCCGAGCTGGTTCCGCCCCTGGCTCGAAGCCGAACGCCAGGCGCAGCAGTTGCGCTGTTATCAGCCCAGCCTCATCCCGGGACTGTTGCAGACCGAGAACTACGCCCGCGCGATGATCCGCACCGACGACATGCTCGCCGAGCAGGAGGCGGAACGGCGGCTCGCGGTCCGACTCGACCGGCAGGCGGTGCTGGCCGGTACCGATCCGCTCAAGTTCGTCGCGGTGATCGAGGAGACCGTGTTGCGCCGCGCCGACGAGAGCTTTCGCGGGTTGATGAGTCAGCAGGTCGCGCACCTGATCGAGGCGAGCAACCATCCCCACGTCGCGGTGCACGTCATTCCGGCCGATTTGGGCCTCCACGTCGGACTGACCGGGCCGTTCACCCTCGCGCGGGGCGCTGACGGGGGTTGGATCGGCTATCTGGAGAACCAGCTCGGCGGAACAGTGATCGACAAAGATGAGGACGTGGCCATCCTGCTGTCCAGGTGGGAGAGTGTCCGGAGTGAAGCACTGTCCCGCCGGCAGTCGATCGAGCTGATGAAGGAAGTGGTCGAGTCATGGAGCTGATCGGTGCGATCTGGCGCAAGTCGATCCGCAGCGGACACAGCGAGTGCGTCGAGGTGGCGGACAACCTGGCCGGGGTGGTCGGGGTGCGGGACAGCAAGGACCCGGCCGGGCCGGTACTCACCTTCACACCTGACGCCTGGCGTGCCTTCGTCCGGCTCAGCGGGAGCCACGCGTCGCGCTGATCAGCACCGTGTGCTTGCGTACCCGGAAGGTGCCCTCGGCGTCGATGCGGGCCTCGATCGCGGTGCGGGCGGCCGACTCCTGCGCGGCCGTGAGCGGCCCGATCATGCTGGCGATGTACGCCAGGATCGGCTCCGCGGCCGGCACTGCCAGCTCGTCCGGGTAGCGCTCGACCGTCACATCGGTGAAGTGGGCGGCGACCCGGGCCGGTGTCGTCTCGGCGGTGACGTCGTTCTGATCGTGGAACCGGACCGCCAGGTCCGGGCACCCGATCACCGGGCCGAGCATGTTCAGCTCGGCCATGTGGTCGCGGCCGTTCACGGCGACAGCCAGCCGCCCGCCCGGGCGCAGCACCCGGGCGAAGTCGCGCAGTGCGGCGTCCGGGTCATCCAGGTGGTAGAGCGTGCTGTTGGCGATCACCGCGTCGACCGCTCCGGCACGGAACGGCAGGCGGGCGGCGTCGCAGCGCAGCACCCCGGCGCCGGGCACCTCGCGCAGCCGCGCGCACATGGCGGGCGAGAAGTCGGTGAGGATCAGCCGGCCACGATGGCTCACCCTCTGCCACAGCTCGCCGGTGCCGGCACCGACCTCCAGCACGTCCCCGCCCAGTGGAAGCCGCTCGCCCAGCCAGCCGAACCAGCCGTGCGGGTTGGTGCCGTACGAGTGCAACGCCATCCGGGCGGTCAGATTGCCCGTCGTCGTCGCGTACTGGCTGGTCGCGCGAGCCGACGCGGTGACGCCACCCGTCATCAGAGGTAGAAGCAGAACGGATGACCCACCGGGTCGAGGAGCACCCGGACGTCGTCCTGCGGCTGGAAGTCGGGCAGCGTCGCGCCCACCGACACCGCGTACGCCACGGCCGACTCCAGGTCGTCGACCTTGATGTCCAGGTGGACCGACATCTGCTGGTCACCGGGACCCGCCGGCCACACGGGCCGCACGTAGGCCGACTCGTCCTGGAACGCCAGCCAGTGGCCGCCCTCCGGCGGAGCGAGCACCACCCACTCGGGTTCCTGCTCGCGCCGGGTCCAGCCGAGCAGCCGCTCGTAGAACGCGGCCAGGTCCTCTGCGGACGGTGCGTCCAGCACCGTGGTCGTCAGCTTCATCAGCGGTCGCTCAGCCATGCCGCATTCCTACCCGACCCCCGCGACATTTTCTGGCCCGTCCGCGCCACCTCGGCGGGGTGGCGGCATCCCGCTGGTGTCGATACCGCCACCTCGCCGAGCTTGCGACGATCGGTCGGCACGGACACCGAAAGGGGTCGCCCGGCCGTCCGCTCGCGCCATAAGCTGCGGCAATGCTGCTACGCATGTCGACCCTGCTGCTCCGGACCCTCCGCGAGGACCCGGCCGACGCGGAGGTGCCGAGCCACCGGCTGCTGCTGCGCGCCGGATACGTCCGCCGGGCCGCGCCGGGTGGCTACACGTGGCTGCCGCTGGGCAAGCTCGTGCTGGACCGGATCACCGCGATCGTGCGGGACGAGATGACAGCGATCGGCGACCAGGAGGTGCACTTCCCGGCGCTGCTCCCGGCCGAGCCCTACCGGATCAGCGGGCGGTGGACCGAGTACGGGGACGACATCTTCACGTTCGCCGACCGCAAGGGCGCCGACCATCTGCTCGCGCCGACCCACGAGGAGCTGGCCGCGCTACTGGTGAAGGACCTGTTCTCCTCGTACCGGGACTTCCCGGTGACGCTGTTCCAGATCCAGACCAAGTTCCGTGACGAGGCCCGGCCCCGGGCCGGTCTGCTGCGCGGGCGCGAGTTCCTGATGAAGGACGCCTACTCGTTCGACCTCGACGAGGCCGGGCTCCAGGCGGCCTACGACAGGCATCGGGCCGCCTACACGCGCGTCTTCACCCGGCTCGGGCTGGACTTCACCACCGTCCACGCGATGTCCGGCGCGATGGGTGGGTCAGCGTCGGAGGAGTTCCTGGCCGCCACGCCGGTCGGCGAGGACACGTTCGTCGGCTGCACCGCCTGCGACTACGCGGCGAACACCGAGGCGGTGGTGACCCGCGCCCCGGCCGCCGGTGACCCGGACGCCCACCCGCCCACCGAGGTGCACGACACCCCGGAGACGCCGACCATCGCCGCCCTGGTCGAGCTGGCCGAGGCACGGAAGCTGGGCGGGCGCACCGGCTGGACCGCCGCCGACACGTTGAAGAACGTCGTCCTCACCGTCCGCCGGCCCGGCGCCGAGCAGCACGAGCCGCTGGTGATCGGCCTGCCCGGCGACCGCGAGGTGGACCTCAAGCGCGTCGAGGCGGTGCTGGCCCCGGCCACCGTGACCGTCTTCGAGGACTGGGACGCCCACCCGGAGCTGGTCCGCGGCTACATCGGGCCGCAGATCCTGGCCAAGCACGGCATCCGCTATCTGGTCGACCCCCGCGTGGTGCCCGGCACCACCTGGCTGACCGGCGCGAACGAGCCGGGCCGGCACGCCACCGACGTGGTGTGCAGGCGCGACTTCGTACCGGACGGCACGATCGAGGCGGCCGAGGTGCGGCCCGGTGACAGCTGCCCGGCCTGCGCCGACGGCGAGCTGACCCTCCGGCGGGGCATCGAGGTCGGGCACATCTTCCAGCTCGGCCGCCGGTACACCGACGCGTTCACCGTCGACGTGCTCGGCCCTCAGGGCAAGCCGGTGCGACCCACGATGGGCTGCTACGGCATCGGCGTGTCCCGGGCGGTCGCCGCCGTTGCCGAACAGCACCACGACGACAGAGGGCTGGTCTGGCCGGCCGCTGTCGCGCCGTGCGACGTACACCTGATCGCCGCCGGGAAAGGGCCGCAGCTCGACGCGGCGCTCGACCTCGGCGGGCGTCTCGCCGCCGCCGGCCTGCGCGTGCTGGTCGACGACCGCACGCACGTCTCCGCCGGGGTGAAGTTCACCGACGCCGAGCTGATCGGCATCCCACGCGCCGTCGTGGTCGGCCGCCGCCTGGCCGAGGGTTACGTGGAACTGCGCGACCGGGCCACCGGTGAGCGCACCGAACTGCCGGTGGAGGCCATCGTGGAGCGACTGCGCGACGACGTACGCGCGACGCACCGCGACGGGGTGTAGCAATCGCGCCACCGGGTACCGCAGACGGATCGACCGAAGCATTTCGGAGGCTCTCATGTTCCGTGTCAGTGACGTCATGACCAGGCAGGTGGTCTACCTCCCGGCGGAGACCCCGTTGGACGAGGCGGCCCGGGTGATGAAGGAGTCGGACATCGGCGACGTGGTGGTGACCGACGGCGCCACGCTCGCCGGCATGCTGACCGACCGCGACATCGTGGTCCGGGCGGTGGCCGAGCGCGCCGACCCCGGCAGCACGACCATCGGTTCGATCATCACCCGCGAGGTGGTGATGATCGAGCAGAACTGCACGGCGAACGAGGCGGCGGCGCTGATGCGCGAGCGCAACATCCGCCGGGTCCTCGTGTGTGACAACGAGCGCAAGCTCGTCGGCATCGTCTCCCTCGGTGACCTCGCCATGCAGCTCGACCCCCAGTCGGCGCTCAGCGACATCAGCGAGGCCGCACCGAACGTGTGAGGGTGGGCCCCGCTCGCGTGGCGCGGGGCCCGCTCGGCACCGCCGGTTGGCGGATAGCCTCGACTCATGCCCGAGATGCCGACCAAGCTGGCCGAGATCGTCGACGAGTTCGCCGCCGCGCCCCGCGACGTCGTCCTGGAGATGCTGCTGGAGTTCGCCGACGTGATCCCGCCCCTCCCCGAGGGCGTGAGCCGGGAGGAGCTGGAGCAGGTCCCCGAGTGCCAGACCGCGTTCTTCCTGCGCGCCGAGGTGAACGCGGACAAGACCGTGAGCACCGTCTTCGACTGCCCGCCGGAGGCGCCCACCACCCGGGCGTTCGCCGGCATCCTCGCCGAAGGGCTGGCCGGGGCGAGCGCCGAGGAGGTGCTGGCCGTACCGGACGACCTCTATCAGCGGATGGGCCTGGCGCAGGCGATCAGCCCGTTGCGGGTACGCGGCGGCACCGCCATCCTGGCCCGGCTCAAGCGCCAGGTCCGGGAACAGATCTCCTGATCCGCGGGTTGTCGCTGGTCATGGACATCGAGATCTACGCCGACGTGGTCTGCCCCTGGTGCTGGATCGGCAAGCGCCGGCTGGAGCAGGCACTGGAGTCGTACGACGGCGAGGTGAACGTCCGGTTCCGGCCGTTCCAGCTGGACCCGACGCCGGTCACCGAGCCGAAGCCGCTGCTGGAGGCTCTCGGCGACAAGTTCGGCGGGCGGGACAAGGCCGAGGGCATGGCCGCGCACGTCATCGGCGTCGCCGCGGGCGCGGGCCTCGACCTGCGGTTCGACCGCGCGGTGGCGGCGAACACGTTCGACGCGCACCGGCTGGTTCGCTTCGCCACCGAGCAGGGCCGCTCCGCCGAGATGGTCGAGCGGCTCTACCGTGCGCACTTCCACGACGGCGTCGACGTCGGGTCGATCGACGCGCTGGTCACGCTGGCCGGCGAGGCCGGGCTGGACGAGACCGAGGCGCGGCAGTACCTGGAGTCGAACCTGGGCCGCCGGGAGGTGGCCGCCGACCTGAGCACCGCCCACCAGCTCGGCGTCTCCAGCGTGCCGACGTTCGTGCTGGCCGGGAAGTACGCGGTCACCGGCGCCCAGGAGCCGGAGACGCTGCTCGCCGCGCTGCGCGAGGTGGCGCAGCGCGAAGCGGCAGCCTGATGTTTCACGTGGAACAAGATCGATGCGGATGAGGACCTAGGCCGGCTTGGCCAGGTCCTCCACCACCCTCGCCCCGGGCAGTGCGCCGAGCGCCGGCCCGGGCAGGGCGATCTTGCTGTGCCGTACGCCCGATCCGATGATCACGTGCGGCGTGGCGATCACCCGGGAGTCGACGAGGATCGGCCAGTCCGCCGGCAGGCCGATCGGCGTGATCCCGCCGTACTCCATGCCGCTCGACTCGACCGCCTCGGCCATCGGCGCGAAGCTCGCCTTGCGTACGTCGAGCAGCTTGCGGACCACGCCGTTCACGTCGGCGCGGGTGGTGGCGAGTACGACGCAGGCCGCGTACCGGGTCTCGCCGCCCCGCTTACCGGCGACCACCACGCAGTTGGCCGACTCCGACAGCCCCACCTCGTACGCCTCGCAGAAGGCGGCGGTGTCGGCCAGGTCGGCGTCGATCGGGGCGACAAGCACGTCGTCCACGTCCACCGGGGCCTCGGCCGGCCACTCCCGCAGGGCTGCGGCGACCGGCGGGGCCAGCAGGTCGAGCCGGGTCCGGGCCGGCTCCGTCTTCAGCGTCCCCATCATGCCGCGATCCTCGCACCCGCCTCGCGGATCGACCGGCCGGACCCCGCCCGCGCCCTTCAGTTGGGATTGGTGAGGAAGGCGTTCTCCTGGGCGAAGTCCCGGCTCTCGGTGGTGGTGAGCTGCCGGCGGCGCAGCGCCTCGGGACGGTTCGCCTCGGCGTCCTCGATGCCGTGCCGGACGCCGACCCGGATCACGCCGTAGAGGAAGACGAAACCGAATACGTAGAGGACCACTGTGGCGACGAAGACCAGCATGCGGTCACCGTAGGCCGGTGCGGACCCGACCGGTTCTCATCTTCCGCCGGTTCCCCCGTACGTGTCCGCCAGGTAGTCGGCCCAGGTCCGCTTGCCGGTCGGCGTGGCGGTGGTGGTGAGGCCGCCCGCGCGCAGCTCCCGCCCGAGCCGCCCGGGGATCCGGACCGGCAGCAGCGGACGCCGTACCCGGCGTGCCGTCAGCCAGGCGCGGGCCGCCTCGTCGAAGCGCAGCACCTGCGGTCCGCCGAAGTCCTCGACCCGGTTCGACGGCCCGGCCAGCAGCAGGACCGCGAGCCGGTCCGCCACGTCGACCGGGTCGACCGGCTGGGCGAGCACCGCGCGGTCCCCGATCACCGGGCCGAGGCGGCTCGCGCCGCTCAGCAGCCCGGCCAGGAACTCCGGGAACTGGGTGGCCCGCAGCACGCTCCACGGCACCGGCCCGGCGGCCACCACCTGCTCGGCCGCCAGCTTGTGCCGGTAGTAGCCGAGCGGCACCCGGTCGACGCCGACGATCGAGACGAAGACCAGGTGGCGCACCCCGGCGTGCCCGGCGGCCACGGCCAGACGGCGGGTGCCGAGCACGTCGACGTCGTGGGTACGCCGCTGCGGCGACGACGCCAGATGCAGCACCGCGTCCGTCCCGGCGACCGCCTCGGCCAGCCCGGCACCGGTGGCCAGGTCGGCGGTCACCCACTCGACCCCGTCCCCGGTACGCGGCCGGCGGCTGACCGCCCGCAGCGTGAAGCCCTCGTCCCGCAGTCGCGGCACCGCCACCCGCCCGAGCCGTCCGGTCGCCCCGGTCACCAGCACCCGCATCGCCACTCCTCCCGCCCACGCGCAGCCGCCACACAGCGGCTCCACGGTGGGACGGAATGCCGACCCGGATCGTGACAGCCGCCCGCCCGGCAGCGCCCTCACCCGATCCTGCGCCATCCGGCGGCCCGCCCGGCCCGGATCACCCCGTCCGAGCCACCCACCCGCCCTCTCCCCGACCTCGTCCGCCCTTGTTGACCAAGGAGTTGGTGTCGGATCTCGGCCCACCTTCTGACACAAACTCCTTGATCAACCGGTGAGGACGGATGAGGGGGACGGTAGGCGGGGGTCAGGAGGTGGGGTGGGGGGAGACTCGGCCGGCCACGGCCAGGCCGAGCAGGCCGCAGGCGGCGGCCACGGCCAGCGTGGTCGCGTAGCCGGCCGGGCCGGGGGACGAACCGGCGGCCAGGACCGCGCCCGTGAGCGCCAGCACGGTGGCGGCGGCGAGCGAGTCGCCCAGTTGCAGCGCGGAGCTGTTGCGGCCCTGCTCGGCCGGGGCGGACTGGGCCAGGGTGAGCACCGACAGCGACGGATAGAGCAGGCCCATGCCCAGCCCGGCCACCGACCAGCTCAGCACCGCCGGCAGCACCGGCAGTCCCGGGAGCAGCGCGGATGCCACGCCCGCCGTACCGATCGTGATGCAGGCCAGCCCCGCGCGGGGCAGCGTCGCCGCCGAACGGGGTGAGCTGATCCGGCCCTGGATCCACGAGCCCACCGACCAGGACAGCGCTCCGACGGTCAGCACCAGGCCGGCCCCGGTGGGCGAGAAACCGCGCTCCCGGGACAACATCAGCGGGATCACCACCTCGGCGGCGACGAACGCCGCCGACGCCAGCGCGCGCAGCCCGATCACCGTCGGCAACCCCCGTGCCGCACGCAGGAACCCGGCCGGCAGCAGGTGCGGCACGCAGGCGAGCAGCCCGGCCAGCGCCACGGCGATCAGGCCGGCGGCGAGCACGCCGCGCTGCTGCCCCCCGTAGTGCAGCAGTGCGGCGCTCGCCCCCGCCCCGCAGGCCCAGCCGATCCGGGCCAGTGCGCCCGTCGGCGGGCGGGTCGCCACGGTTCCGGTCAGCGCCCGCAGCCCCGGCTGGACCAGCAGCGCCGCCGGGATCGCCACCGCCGGCACCGCGAGGAACACCCACCGCCAGCCCAGGTGTTCCACGATCAGCCCGGCCAGCGCCGGGCCGACGAGCGACGGCACCACCCACGCCGCGGCGAACGCGGCGAAGATCCGCCGTCGCAACTGCTCCGGGTACGCCTGACCGACGACCACGTAGAGCGCCACCGAGACCAGTCCGGAGCCGAAGCCCTGCACCACCCGCCCGACGACGAGCACCTCCATGGTCGTCGCGGCACCGGCCACCACCAGCCCGGCGACGAACCAGACGACCCCGTGCCACATGGCCGGACGTGGTCCGCGCGCGTCACACCAGATGCCGGAGGCGACCATCGCCACCACGCCGGAGGCGAACGGGCCGCCGAACGCCAGCGCGTACAGGCCGAGCCCGTCCAGGCTGCGCGCCACTGTCGGCATGGCGGTGCCCACCGCCAACGCCTCGAACGCGAGCAGGGACACCAGGGCCACGCTGCCCACAGTCATCGCCCGCAGGCGCGGCGACCAGAGGTCGACGGGTGGATCAGCCGGTACGGCGGCGGTGCTGGTCATGGCGTTCAGCCTCGGACCTCACCCCCGGTTGAGGTCAACTGTGTCGTGCGTCTCGTCCCCCGGGACGCCGGACACGGCGGGACACCCGGAACGGAGGGAGCGGCGGCGCATGACCGGAAACTTCTGCCGTCGGGGTGGCATGACGGACGCCGCGCCGGGAAGTCGGGCCGCCGGGACGAGACCGGGAGGCGAGATGGCGCTGGGACGGTTCGCCGGCCTCCTGCTGTCGCCGACGGCCGTACCGGGAGCGGCCGCGCGCGTCGCGCGTACCGTCGGGTCGGCCCTGCCCACCGACGCCGTGCCCGCCAAGGTCACCGAGGTCGCGGGCAGCGTCGGTACGGCGGCGGCCCGGCTGGCCCGCCTCACCGGGCTGACCAGTCGCCGGGTGTGGTCGCAGGACGGCCGGCACCACATCGAGGTGCACGGCGTCTGCCAGGACGGCGGTGACCGGCTGGCCCGCCAGGTCGAGGCGGCGCTGGAGTCGATGCCGGGTGTGACCTGGGCACGGGTCAACGCGCCGTCGGGCCGGGTGGTGGTGGCCACCGGGGATCCGGCGCCGAAGCTGCGCGACCTGATCGCCACGGTGGCGCGCGTCGAGCGGACCTGCCCGTACGAGCCGGACCCGGAGATCGAACCGCCGCAGCCGCCCGAGGACGGTCCGCGTACCGCGCGGACGTTCGGCGCGCTGCTGTCCGACGTGCTCGGGTTGAGCATCTCCGCGGCCACCCGTGTCCTGCCGCTCACTCCCATCCCCGCCGAGGTGGCCGGGCTGCTCGGCGCTGTCGACCTGCACCCGAAGTTGCACGCGCTGGCCGGCCTGGGGATCCGCGCCGACCCGCGCGCCGAGGTGCTGTTCCCGCTGGCCGAGGCGGTGGTGCAGGGTCTCACCGGCGGCTGGGCGGGCATCGTGCTCGACGGCGCGCAGCGCGTGGTGCAGTGGGGCGAGGGCGCCGCGCAACTGGCCGCGTGGCGGCGGGCCGAACCGCACCTGACCGGTGACCCGGAGCGGGCTGTGGCCCGGGTGCCTGACGGCGAGCGGCCCTGCCCGGTGCCGGACGGGCAGCCCGAGCGGTACGCCAAGCGCGTGCTCCCGGCCGGCGCGGTCGCCGGAGCGGCGGCGCTGCCGGTGCTGGGGCCGAAGCGGGCCGCCGCGCTGGCGCTGTCCTCGCTGCCGAAGGCGCCCGGCTCCGGCCGCGAGGGGTACGGCGCCCAGCTCGGCCGGATGCTCGCCCGGCGCGGCGTGATCGCGATGGACCGTAGCGTGCTGCGGGAGCTGGACCGGATCGACACGGTGGTGCTCGACGCGGCGGTGCTCGGTTCGGACCGTGGTGTCCTGGCCGACCTCGCGCCGCTGGCCGACGCCGACACCGGGCAGGTCGCCGCCCGGGCGTTCGCGTTGTTCGACCCGGCCGAGCCGGACGCGGTACGCGCCGCCGAGGGCTGGCGGATCGGCCCGCTGGACCGCCTCGGCGCCGACGATCCCGGTGACACCCCGGACAGCGCCCGGCTGCGCGCCGACGGTGGACGGCTGCTCGGGCTGGCCGAGAACGGCCGGCTCGCCGCCGTGCTGCGGGTCGATCCGGAGCCCGCGCCGGGTGTGGACGCGCTGGCGTCGGCCGCCCGGCAGGCGGGCCTGCGGCTCGTGGTCGGCGGCGCGGACGACGGCCGGTACGACTTCGCGGACCTGCTCGTACCCGGTGGTTCCCGGCTCGCCGACGCGGTGCACGACCTGCAACGCGAGGGCGCCGTGGTGATGGTGGTCTCCGGTGAGCGGTCGGCACTAGCCGCCTCGGACTGCGGCCTCGGCGTGTACGGCCCGGACGACCTGCCGCCGTGGGGCGCGCACCTGCTGGTCGGTGACGACCTGCGGATACCCGCCCTGCTCGTCGACGCCGCCGGGGTGGCCCGCCGGATGACAGCGCAGAACGTCCGGATCGCCATGGCCGGCAGTGGGCTCGGCGCACTCGGCGCGTTCACCGCGGACCGGCGGCGGCTGCCCCGCCCGACCCTGGCGGCGGTCAACGGCGCGGCGGCGCTCGCGTTCGCGCACGGCGTGCTCCGGGCGCACCGGCTGCCGGACCGTACCGGCGCCCCGATGCCCGCGCTCACCGCCTGGCATCTCATGCCGGCGCAGACCGTCCTGGACCAGCTCGCCACCGACCCGTCCGGGCTGGCCGAGGAGGAGGCGGTCCGTCGCCGCCGGGTCGAGGTCGGGGACGAGCGCGGCCCGGCCGGGCTGCTCCGCGCGTTCGTGGAGGAGCTGTCCAACCCGCTCACCCCGGTGCTGGCCGCCGGTGCGGTGCTCTCCGCCGCGTTCGGCTCGCTGGTCGACGCCGCACTGGTCGGCGGGGTGGTGGCCGGGTCGGCGCTGGTCGGCGCGGTGCACCAGCGCAACACCGAACGGTCGCTGGCCGAGTTGCTGTCCCGTTCGGCGGTCACCGCCCGGGTGCTGCGCGACGGCGCCGAGCGGGTGGTGCCCGCCGAGGAGCTGGTACGCGGTGACGTGATCACGGTCAGCTCCGGGGACGCCGTACCGGCGGACTGCCGGGTGCTGACGAGCGACGGACTGGAGGCGGACGAGTCGTCACTGACCGGCGAGTCGCTGCCGGTGCGCAAGAGCCCGGAACCGGTGGTGGCGGCGGCCGTCGCGGAACGGCACTCGATGCTGTTCGAGGGCACCACTGTCGCCGCCGGGCTCGGCACCGCTGTGGTGGTGGCCACCGGCGCGGAGACCGAGGCCGGGCGGAGCCTCGCCATGGCGCGGCAGGCCCCGCCCGCCAGTGGGGTGGAGGCGCGGCTGGGCAAGCTGACAAGCAGCGCCGTACCCCTGGCGGCCGCCTCGGCGATCGCTGTCGCGGGGGCGGGGCTGCTTCGGGGCGTACCCCTTGCCGAGACGGCGGCGACCGCCGCGAACCTGGCCGTGGCGTCGGTGCCGGAGGGGTTGCCGTTCCTGGTCAGTGCCGCGCAGCTGGCGGCGGCGCGGCGGCTGGCCGAGCACGGCGCTCTGGTCCGCAACCCCCGGACCATCGAGGCGCTGGGCCGGGTCGACGTGCTCTGCTTCGACAAGACCGGCACGCTGACCGAGGGGAAGCTGCTGCTGGCCGGGGTGGGCACTGGCGACGGCCGGTACGCCGTGCTCGACGAGCTGGACGACCCGCTCCGGTCGACGCTGGCCGCCGCGGTGCGGGCCACCCCGGCCGCGGACGACCCGGACGAGTTGCCGCAGCAGACCGACCGGGCGGTACGCCACGGCGCGGACGCCGCCGGGGTCACCGAGCGGACCGGTGCGGCGGACTGGGCCGCCACGGCCGGGCTGCCGTTCGAGCCGTCCCGGGGCTACAGCGCCACCGTCGGCCGGGCCGCCGACGGGCTGCTGCTGAGCGTGAAGGGCGCACCCGAGTCGGTGCTGCCGCGCTGCGCGTCCCGGCGCACCGCCGAGGGCGACCGCCCGCTTGACGCGGCCGGGCGCGAGGAGGTGCAGGCGATGCTGGCCGGGCGGGCCGGCGCCGGGCACCGCATCCTCGCCGTGGCCGAGTGCCCGGTCGCCACCGAGCAGGTCAGCGACGAGCAGGTCGACGGGCTGGTCTTCGTGGGTTTCCTGACCCTGGCCGACGGGGTGCGGGACAGCGCCCGGCCGGCGGTGGCCCGGATCCGCGCCGCGGGCGTGCACACCGTCATGATCACCGGCGACCACCCGGCCACGGCCGAGGCGATCGCCGCCACCATCAGCCCGGACGACGGCAGCCAGCGCGTCGTCACCGCCACCGATCTGGACCGGCTGGACGACGCCGCGCTCGCCGAGCGCCTGATGGCCACCGACGTGGTGGCGCGCTGCACGCCCGCGCACAAGGTACGGATCATCCAGGCGTTGCAGCGCCAGGACCGAACCGTCGCGATGACGGGTGACGGCGCCAACGACGCCCCGGCGATCCGGCTCGCCGACGTCGGTATCGCGCTCGGCCAGCGCGGCACTCCCGCCGCCCGCGCCGCCGCCGACCTGGTGGTCACCGACGACCGGCTGGAGACGATCATCGCCACGCTGGTCGAGGGCCGGGCCATGTGGTCTTCCGTCCGGCACGCGCTGAGCATCCTGGTCGGCGGCAACCTCGGAGAGATCGCGTTCAGCGTGCTCAGCGCCGCCGCGACCGGCCGGTCCGCCCTGGGCGGCCGGCAGTTGCTGCTGGTCAACCTGCTCACCGACCTGGCACCCGCGCTCGCCATCGCGGTCCGCCCACCCGCCGACGACAGCGCCGACCACCTGCTGCGGGAGGGGCCGGACTCCTCGCTCGGCGTCACCATGACCCGGGAGATCGGGCTCCGCGCCGCGTCGACCACGCTGGGCGCGACGGCCGGCTGGACGATCGCCAGGTGGACCGGTACCCAGCGTCGCGCCAGCACCGTCGCGCTCGCCTCCCTGATCGGCACCCAGCTCGGGCAGACGGTGCTGGCTGGCGGCACCAGCCCCAGCGTGCTCGCCGCCACCGCCGCGTCGGTGGGCGTGCTCGTGGCGGTGGTGCAGACGCCGGGCGTCAGCCAGTTCTTCGGCTGCACCCCGCTCGGCCCGGTGGGCTGGACCATCGCCACCGGCTCGGCGCTCGGCGCGACGTTCGCCAACGGCACGCTGACCAAGTTGATGGACCGCCTGCCGCAGCCCGGTTCTTAGTGCCAGGTGGCGGCGGCCCGGCGCAGCCTGTCGTTCACCGCCCGACCCACGCCGGTCTCCGGCACCGCCTCGGCGACGATCTCGGTCACCCCGGCCGCGTCCAGCCGGTGCAGCGCGTCGAACAGGCGTGCCGCCGCCGCGGTCACGTCGCCGTCGGGCGACAGCACCTCCACCGCCGCCCAGTCACCCTCCGCCGGTGGCTCCCGGAAGGCCAGGAACCCCCGCCGGCCACCGCCGGGCTCGGCCGCCGCGCCCAACCGCAACGGGGTACGCGGGGCGTAGTGCGCGGCGAGCGTCCCGGGCGCGACCGGCTGACCGGAGCTGCCCTGGCGCACCTCGACCGGGCCGACCGCCTCGACGAGCGCCTCGATCGGCAGCGCCCCCAGCCGCAGCACCACCGGCCGCTCGCCCCGGGCGTCCACGATCGTCGACTCGATGCCGCACCGGGTGGGACCGCCGTCGAGCACCACGTCCACCGCGCCGCCCAGCCCGGCCACCACGTGCTCGGCGCGGGTGGGGCTGAGCTGGCCGAACCGGTTGGCGCTCGGCGCGGCCACCGGCACACCGGCCGCCGCGATCAGCGCCCGCGCCGACGGCTCGTCCGGCACCCGTACCGCCATGGTGTCCAGGCCGGAGGTGACGATCGGTGGGATGGTCTCCGGCCGGTCCACGATCAGGGTGAGCGGACCGGGCCAGAAGCGCTTCGCCAGCTCGGCCACCGCCGCCGGCACCTCGCCCACCAGCGCGGCCAGGTCGGCGGCGTCGGCGAGGTGGCTGATCAGCGGGTCGAAGCTGGGCCGGGCCTTCGCCTCGAAGATCCGCGCGGCGGCCCGGGCGTCGAGCGCGTTGGCGCCGAGCCCGTAGACCGTCTCGGTGGGGAAGGCGACCAGCCCGCCGGCGCGCAGGACGGCGGCTGCCTCGTCGATGCCGCTCTCGGCCGGCAGGACGCGCGGGGATCCGGTGCTCACGCTTCCGACGCTAGCCTGCCGGGTTCGCCGCCCCGGCAAGACCCCGTCGGCGGCCTCAGCCCGGCTCGGTGACAGCTCAACGGCTCGGGCTCAGTCGGTCCGGCCGCGGTCCGTGTCCGGGTCCGTGTCCGGCAGCGTGGGCGCGTCGGTCGGGTAGAGGCCGGCGGCGAAGCCGTACACCTGGTCGCCGGCCCGGGGGATCTGGGTGAACCGCCGGGCCAGCGCCTGGACCTCCGCCCAGAACTCCCGGACGTCCTCGATCGGGATACGGGCGTGCACGAGCGTGCAGCGCAGCTCGTCGGCGGCGTGCGCGGCGGCGGACTCGGCGGCCGCCTCGGCGAGCCCGTTGATTCCGGCGGCCACCCGTTTGTCCTCGGGCCGGCTGAGCGCGCCGACGTAGTAGGTGCGGGCGACACGCCCGTAGAACCGCTCCTCGATGGCGCGTACCCGGCGGGTCCGCACCACGCGCAGCAGACCGGCGTCCACCAGTTGGTTCACGTGGTAGGCCACGCTGCTCTTGGGCCGGCCGACGGCGACGGCCAGCTCGTTGACCGTGGCGGCACGCTCCAGGAGCAGCTCCAGCAGCGTGCTCCGCAGCGGGTCGGCGAGCGCGCGCAACTGCTCCGGTGCGGTGACCACGAGCAGGTCGTCGAGGTCGTAGTCCGGGATCCGCTGATTGACCGACATTTCTCGACCGTTCTAATATTCTGGTTCGTTCGACAACTCTGGTTCGACAATCCAGGAGTGTAGTGATGGCCGAGATCGTGCTCTTCCACCACATTCAAGGGCTCACGGACGGGGTACGCGCGCTCGCTGACTCGCTGCGCTCCGGTGGGCACACCGTCCACACCCCCGACCTGTTCGACGGCGAACAGCCGGCCACCATCGAGGACGGCGCCGCGCTGACCAAGCGGATCGGCGGCGACGTCCTCGACCAGCGCGCGGACGCGTTCGTCGCCGACCTGCCCGCCGGCCTCGTCTACGCGGGCGTGTCCTTCGGCGCCGCGACCGCCCAGCGGCTCGCCCAGACCCGGGCCGGGGCCCGGGCCGCGCTGCTCTACGAGGCCTGCCTGCCGGTGACCGGCGAGTGGGCGATCGGTCCGTGGCCCGACGGGGTGGCGGTACAGGTGCACGGCATGGAGCAGGATCCGTTCTTCGGGCTGGAAGGCGACGTGGACGCCGCCCGTGAGCTGGTGTCGATCGTCGGTCCCGAGCGCGGCGAGCTGTACGTCTACCCCGGCGACCGGCACCTGTTCACCGACAGTTCCCTGCCCTCGTACGACGCCGAGGCGACCGCTCTGGTGATCAGCCGTAGCCGCGAACTTCTCGACCGGCTCGGCTGACGCCTACCCGTCGCCCCGCAGCCGCGCCAACTGGGCCGCGTACTCGGCGTCGGTCAGCGCCCCACGCTCGTACTGCCGGGTCAGCGCGTGGATGTCGCGCCGCCGCCCGGCGCTCGGCGCGGGCGGGCGGGTCCGGCCCGGACGGTCGGCGCGGACCTGGTCCGGCGCCGGGCCCGCCGGCCCGCGCCGCTCCGGGGGCCGGGCGTTGCGGTGGCACTCCCGCAGGGTCGCGAGGATCTCGTCGTAGTGCTCCGGCCAGGTGACCAGCCGGGTCAGCTCCAGGCGGAACGGCCGGATGATGGCGCCGGACTGGATCGGCGTCTGCACCGGCGCGCCGTCGATCCGCTCGATGACGATCGCGTCGCGGCCCATGTCCAGGCCCACTATCGAACCCGTACCGCTGTGGATCTCCACGACCGACGCCCACGGCACTGTGGTCGTGTGGAACAGCGAGCGCGAGCGTACGCCGACGGGGCTCACCCAGACGCCGAGCATCGCGCGGCGGGCCCAGACGACCAGACCGGCGGCGGTCCAAGCCGCAGCGAACGCCGCCATCGGGACCGGATAGACGCCGCGAACGCCCGTGACCACGAAGAACACCAGGAAAGCGGCCGTCCCCACCACCGCGCACATCGCGCCGGAGGTGGTCAGGTCCAGCGAGTACGGGCGCCGCCACACCGTCATGCCGTCAGGGTGACCGACCGTGTCCAGCGGTTCCCGCCGAGTCAACGTCCTCTCGCCAGTTCCTCCACCTCGGCGAGGCTCGCGACCCGGTCACACTCGTCGGCGGTCAGCTTGTTGATCAGCGCCTTCGCCGCCTGGGCCTGGGGAGTCGTGGGCAGGGCGCCGGCCAGCAGGTCCGGCAGCACCAGCTCGTAGCCGGCCCGGGCCCGTGGCGAGTAGCGATGCCGGTTTCGGGTCACCGCCGTTGCCACCCGCAGCGCGTGCTCGTTGCCGGGCGGCACCTGCGGGCGGTCCCGCTCCCGGGCGCCGAACCGCATCCGGTCGCGGAACTCGCACGTCGCACACGTCACCGGTCCGGCGGCCAGTCGCGCCCCGCAGTCGGGACAGGTCAGCCGGTCCACCGCACCGTCAACGGTCCGCCAGTCGTACGCCCCGGGGTCGTCCACGACGAGCCAGGCCAGCTCGCGTTCCTCCGGTGAGCCCGCGGCGACGTCCAGCTCATCGCGCAGCCGTGCCCAGGCGTCCCGGATCTCGCCCTCCAGGCGGGTCACCGCGGCCGCCAACTCCGGGCTCCGCCACGAACCGGCCACCGTCGGCCCGCTACCGGTACTGTGCAATCTGGATCAGGTTGCCGCAGGTGTCGTCGAACACGGCGGTGGTCACCGGGCCCATGTCGACCGGCTCCTGGGTGAACAGCACGCCGAGGCCGCGCAGCCGGTCGTGCTCGGCGGCCACGTCGTCGACGGCGAACTGCGTCAGCGGGATTCCGTCGCCGGCGAGCGCCTCCTTGAACGCCTTGGCGGCCGGGTGCGCGTCGGGTTCCAGCAGCAACTCCACGCCGTCCGGGGCGTCCGGCGACACCACAGTCAGCCAGCGGTACTCCCCGGTCGGCACGTCCGTCTTTTTCACGAAACCGAGCACCTCGGTGTAGAAGCGCAGGGCCTTCGCCTGGTCGTCGACGTACACGCTGGTGAGGTTGATTCTCATGGGTTCTCCTGGGTGGGTGCGGCGGACCTGAGCCATCGCTCGGTGATCGATCGCAGCGGCCGGGTGTCGAGGTGGTGGAACTTGTAGCGGCCCTGCCGCCGCGTGACGAGCAGGCCGGCGGCCTCCAGGACGTCGAGGTGCTGGGAGATCGCCTGCCGGGACGAGGTGACCTGGTGCTTGGTGGCCAGCCGGCCGCAGATCTCGAACAGGGTCTGACCGTCGCGCTCGGTCAGCTCGTCGAGGATCAGGCGGCGGGTGGGATCGGCCAGCGCCTGGTACAGGTCGCCCACGGCACCCACGATAGGCAAGCAGCGGCTTGCCTATCAAGAGGTTTACCGCAATCGGAGGACGTCATGCCCGGATACATCCTCACCGGCGCTCCCGGCTCCGGTAAGACAGCGATCCTGCGCCACCTGGAGGTCGACGGGTACCACATCGTGGAGGAGGCCGCGACCGACGTGATCGCGCTGCGCCAGGCACTCGGGCGGCCGGAGCCGTGGCGTGAGCCGGACTTCGCCGAGCAGGTGCTGGATCTCCAGCGGGAGCGCTGCCGCCGAGCCGAGCTGTTTGGCGGCGACGTGGTGTTCCACGATCGCTCACCCGTTTGCACGCTCGCGTTGTGCCGTCACCTAGGGTTGACGCCGCCACCCGCCCTGCTCGACGAGATCGAGGGTATGACGACGGAGCGGACCGTCTTCTTCATACGGAATCAGGGTTTCGTCGAGGCGACCGCCGCGCGTCGGATCACCTTCGAGGAGTCGCTCGTCTTCGAACGCGTCCATGAACTGACGTACCGGGAGGCGGGATTCGACCTCGTCGACGTGCTGGCGGGCCCACTGGCGAACCGGATGGCGGCGATAAAAGAGGCAGTTGATCGGCTGTGCCCTTAGCGAATTCGCACACGATCGACCACGTCAATGCCCTTGCTTTCCGGACCGACGCCGGTAACATCTCCATGTTTTGATCTACACGGGGAGAAAAGTCCACATGCAATGGAAGATTCCGGCCGGTGCCCTGGTGGCGCTGGCCTTTTTGATTCCGGCGGCGCCGGCAGCGGCGCAAACCGCAGCGCCGCGCAGAAGGTACTCGACAACCCGTCGGTCGAGGTATACCTCGCGTACCTGAACAACGGCCTGTACGAGGCTCGTGCGCTCGACTGCGCGTCCCAGCCGACGCCGACTCCGACTCCGACGCCGTCTCGGCCCACGCCCACACCGACCGCGACGCCCAGCGCCACGTCGACCGTCGTACCGCCCGTCACTCCCTCCGCCAGCCTCGGCGCGCCCGGTGGTGGTGAGGGCGGCGGGCTACCCGTGACCGGCACCGACATCGCGACCGTGGCCGGCGTCGGCGGGGCGCTTCTGCTCCTCGGTGGCGCCAGCTACGTCATCGGACGCCGACGTCGTTCCCGCTTCGTCGCATAGTTGCCCGGGTGCGCCCAGCTCGATGCTTCATCGGCTGGGCGCACCGCGTTTCAGGATTCCCCGCCTGCTGGAGCCGCGAAGCGTCAGCCGGCGAGTTGACGCCGCACCGAGTCGGTGTCCATCAGGTACGACATGAACTTGAACTTGCCGTCCTGGACCCGGTAGAAGGCGGTCTCGGTGAACGACACCGATTTGCCGGTGGCCGTCAGACCGTTCCACTCCTTGACCGGGGTGCCCGTGTCGACGAGCCGAGCGGCGATTCGATCACCCTCGACGACGACGTCCTGGATCTCCCAGTGGAGGTCCGGCACCGCTTCCACGTGCTTGTAGAACTCGGCCACCATGTCGGCCATCTTGACCGAGGTGCCGTTCATGATGACCTCCTCGTGGGCGAAGTCCGCCATGCGGGCGAACTCCCGCTTGTTGGCCAGCTCGACGTACCGCAGGTAGAAGTCCCGCAGTTCCTGGGTGGACATGCCTGCATCCGTCGCGGTGGAGCTCATGATCGGTCTTCCTCATCTGTTGATGCCGGCCCGTGTCCCCGGGCCGATCACTGGAGCGAGTTTTTGTACCGCTCGGTTCTGCAACGACCGTACCAGGGTTCTGTACCGATCGGTCCATGATCAGGATCATGTTCTGTACCGATCGGTAGGGCACCGGCTCCGATTCCGTCCTCACCGGCAGTACGTGCGGAGAAACCCGTTGTCGTAGGTAGTGCCGCCCGTCGAGCATGGCCGCTGTGAGCCGAAGCCTCCGAACAGATTCCCGCTCCCGCCAGGCACTCCGGCGGGCGCCCCGGCTCGACCGGGTGCGGATCCACGTTCACGCACCGCGGCCCGGGTTCGCGCACCCGGCGAGCGGACAAGACGTTCGCGACGTGCTGGAGACCCTCGGGTCCTGGGCGTGGTACGGGTTGCGCGCTGTCGAGCTGCGGCAGACCGAGGACTTCCGGCCCGGATTCGTCGTCTACGGCAGGACCCGAGTGCCAGGCGAGATCGTCCTCTACGAGCAACCGCTATCGAAAGCCGCATCGTTGCGGGACTTCATGCGGTTCGACGTACTGCTGCACGAGCTCGGGCATCACGTGCTCCAACACCGCAGCCGGAAGGTCGGCCGGGTGCGACGCCGATCAGATCATGAACGGTTCGCCGAGGCTTTCGCTGATCGATGGAAGCCGACTGCCCAGGCGGCACTCGACACGGCCGCATCAACAGCCGCTGGTGATCAGACGACGTGATGTGGTGGAGCCCAGCGGACTGTCGTGTCTCTGTCCGTGCCCCGGCTGCTGTCAATCGTCTCGCCGATCTCGGCAATCGCAGCGGTTCATCAAGCCGGGGTACGTATCCAGCCGCCCATCGATCCGATGCACCAGGAGGCGGCCGTCTTCGATCCAGATCGTCTCGCCGGCGTTCAAGAGGACTGGGCGGTCCGGCACGAAGTGGCGCCAGCGGTCAATCAGCGTCAGGCGGTCGGCCCGCTCGCGCGATGCCGACGGCTCCCGCCTAGCCATGGTCATGCTCGACAGCCACCAACCGGGGAAAGTGCTGGTGGAGCCCAGGGGACTCGAACCCCTAACCCCTGCCTTGCAAAGGCAGTGCTCTGCCAGTTGAGCTAGGGCCCCGTGACGGTGCTCAGCGCAGGTCGGGTGCCGTGGTCGCCTCGTGCCACAGGGCGCGCTCGTCGTTCGAGGCCTTGACCTTCTTGGCCACGACGGCGGCCACACCGACGATGCCGGCCAGGATCAGGAGCTTCTTGAACATGTTGCTTGACCCCTCGCGCTCGACTGCCGTCGGACGATGTGCGGTGGGGCTAGCTGGAATCGAACCAGCGACCTCAGAGTTATCAGCTCTGCGCTCTAACCGACTGAGCTATAGCCCCGCGTAGCGACGAGCTAGGTTAACCCATCGCCTCCACCGCGCCCAAATCGGGGTCCGCGGCGGAAGCACCCGCGCCATCTCGAACCTACCCGGACGCACGACGCCGGGGCGACCGCTTTACGCGGTGCCCCGGCGTCGGCCGATCAGTCCCGCTCGGCGAGCGTCAGCTCGATGCCGCCGACCAGGTCGGCGCAGACGTTGTAGACGAACGCGCTGAGCGTGGCCAGCGCGGTGAACAGCACGACGTTCACCAGGCCGATCAGCGCCGACGTCAGGATCACGCCCTTGGCGGTGATCCGGAAGCCGCCGCCACCCTGGCCGCCCCCGGCGTTCACCAGGTCGGTCAGGCTGTCGTTGACGCTCTTGAACACACCCATCGCGTCCAGCGCCAGGTAGAGCACCGACGTCGCCACGACGACCACGATGAAGAGAACCACGGACACCGCGAAGGCGAACTTCATCACCGACCACGGGTCGATCCGCTTCAGGTTCAGCCGGGCCCGTCGCGGTCCGCGCGACGCGGCCGAGCCGACCGAGGTACGCGCGGCGCGTACCGCCTCACCCACGCGCGCGGCGCCGACGGCTGCCGCGCCGCTGATGCCCGGCGGCAGGCCGCCGCCGTTTGCGGGCCGGTTCTGGGCGTTCCCGGCGCCGGCCGGACGCGAGCCGTCCGGTGACGTCTTCGGGGCGGTGCCCAGGCCGGCGCCGATCCGGGGCTGCGTGCCGGTCGTGCCCGTGGAGGCCCGGCCGGACGCCGACGGCATCTTGATCGCCTGGGTGTTCGTGGCGTTCGCGGAATTGGCGGCCGGAGCGGCCAGACCGTCGGCCGACGTCGGCGCGTCGACCTTGGTCTCGGTCGAGTCCCGGGAACCGGAGTCCTCGCCCGGCTTGTCCGGAGGCGGGGTCATGCCGGGAGCCCGGGTGAACTTCGGGGCAGGCGCGTCGGCGGGAACCGTGGCCCGGCCCACGGCCGCGCGGCCGGTCGCTGGTGTGCCGCCCTGCGCGGCCTCCTCCTCGACCGGATTGGCCGAGGTCCCCTTGTTCCCCGACTTCGCCTGTGTCTCCGTCATCAACTAGTCCTGTTCGTCAGGCTCGTCGGCATTGCGAGCAATCGCCACGATAGTCACGCCGTCCGGGAGGTCCATCAGCTTGACCCCCATTGTGTTCCGGTCACGCGTACGGCGTACAGGCTTCACCGGAGTCCGAATGACGCCGCCGTTGCTCGTGATGGCGAACAGCTCGTCCTCCGGATCGATCACGACCGCGCCGACCAGGCCACCGCGTCGCTCGGTGATCTTCGCGGTCAGCACGCCCTTACCTCCCCGGCCCTGGACCGGGTATTCCTCGATCGGGGTACGTTTCGCGTAACCCCCGTTCGTCGCGACCAGAACGTCAAGACCCTCTCGCACCACCTCGACGGCGAGCAACTCGTCCTCGCCGCTGAAGCGCATGCCGATCACGCCGGAGGTGGCCCGGCCCATCGGACGCAGCGCGTCGTCGGTGGCGTTGAAGCGGATCGCCTGGGCGTTCTTCGACACCAGCAACAGGTCGTCCTCCGGTGCGGCCAGCACCGCACCGACCAGCTCGTCCTCATCGCGCAGGTTGATCGCGATGATGCCGCCGGAACGGTTGGAGTCGAACTCCTCGAGCCGCGTCTTCTTCACCAGGCCGTTCTTCGTGGCCAGTACCAGGTAGGGCGCCACCTGGTAGTTCGGGATTTCAATGATCTGCGCGATCTGCTCGTCGGGCTGGAACGCGAGCAGGTTGGCCACGTGCTGGCCCTTGGCCACCCTACTGGCCTCGGGAAGCTCGTAAGCCTTCGCCCGGTAGACCCGACCCTTGTTCGTGAAGAACAGGATCCAGTCGTGGGTAGAGCATACGAAGAAGTGGCTGACGATGTCGTCCTGGCGGAGCGTCGCCCCGCTGACGCCCTTCCCGCCGCGGCGCTGTGACCGGTAGAGATCGACCTTCGTCCGCTTCGCGTACCCGGTGCGCGTGATCGTCACCACCACGTCCTCGCGGGCGATGAGGTCCTCCATCGAGACCTCGCCGTCGAACGGCACGATCTTCGTGCGCCGCTCGTCGCCCCACTTCGCGACGATCTCGCCCAGCTCCTCCGAGACGATCTGCCGCTGCCGCTCCGGCTTGGCCAGGATGTCCTTGAGGTCGGCGATCTCCAGTTCGAGCTTCGCCAGGTCGTCCAGGATCCGCTGCCGCTCCAGGGCGGCGAGCCGGCGCAGCTGCATGTCCAGGATCGCGGTCGCCTGGACCTCGTCGATGTCCAGCAGCCGGATCAGGCCCTGCCGGGCGTCCTCCACAGTGGGCGAGCGACGGATCAGGGCGATCACCTCGTCCAGGGCGTCCAGCGCCTTGGACAGACCGCGCAGGATGTGCGCCCGCTCCTCGGCCTTGCGCAGCCGGAACGCGGTCCGCCGCCGGATCACCTCGATCTGGTGCTCGACGTAGTAGCGGATGAACTGGGCCAGGTTGAGCGTGCGCGGCACGCCGTCGACCAGCGCCAGCATGTTGGCGCCGAACGTCTCCTGGAGCTGGGTGTGCTTGTAGAGGTTGTTCAGCACCACCTTGGCGACCGCGTCGCGCTTGAGCACGAGCACGATCCGCATACCGGTACGCCCGGAGGACTCGTCGCGGATGTCGGCGATGCCGGCGAGCTTGCCCTCCTTAATCAGCTCGGCGATGCGCTCGGCGAGGTTGTCCGGGTTGACCTGGTAGGGCAGCTCGCTGACCACGAGCGCCGGCCGACCCCGCTTGTCCTCCTCCACCTCGACCACGGCGCGCATCCGGATCGAGCCACGCCCGGTCCGGTACGCGTCCTGGATGGCCGCCTGGCCGACGATCAGGCCGTGGGTCGGGAAGTCCGGGCCCTTGACGATCTCCAGCAGGGCTTCCAGCGTGGTGGCCTCGTCGGCCTCCGGGTGCTCCAGGCACCACTGCACGGCCGCGCCGATCTCGCGCAGGTTGTGCGGCGGGATCTTGGTGGCCATGCCGACCGCGATGCCCTCGGAACCGTTGATCAGCAGGTTCGGGATCCGCGACGGCAGGATGGTGGGCTCCTTGGCCCGGCCGTCGTAGTTGTCCTGCAGGTCGACGGTGTCCTCGTCGATGTCCCGCAGCATCTCCATCGCCAGCGGGTCGAGCTTGCACTCCGTATATCTCATGGCGGCAGCCGGATCATTGCCCGGCGAGCCGAAGTTGCCGTTGCCGTCGACGAGCGGGTAGCGCAGCGACCACGGCTGCGCCATCCGGACCAGCGCGTCGTAGATGGCCGAGTCACCGTGCGGGTGGAACTGGCCCATCACGTCGCCGACGACGCGGGAGCACTTCACGTACCCGCGGTCCGGCCGGTAGCCGGAGTCGAACATGGCGTAGAGGATCTTGCGGTGGACCGGCTTGAGCCCGTCCCGGACGTCCGGCAGGGCCCGCCCGACGATGACGCTCATCGCGTAGTCGAGGTACGAGCGCTGCATCTCGACCTCGAGGCCGACCGGCTCGATCCGGTCGTGCTGGACAACCGCGGCCAGTGCCTCCGGGGTCTCCGGCTCGTTCGGGGTGGACTCGGGAGTATCGGTCACTGTTAACCCTTATCAGACTCTTCAGTCGTGGTCTCGCTGTGGATAACGGCTGTGGAAAGCGTTCAGACTGTGGATAACTCTGTGGACTTCCGGGCCGGCCGGTGGATGTCCGGCCGGCCCGGGCGCGTCCGTCAGATGTCCAGGAACCGCACGTCCTTGGCGTTGCGCTGGATGAACGACCGGCGAGCCTCGACGTCCTCGCCCATCAGGACGCTGAACAGCTCGTCCGCCGTGGCGGCGTCGTCGAGCGTGACCCGCCGCAACGTACGCGTCCCCGGGTTCATCGTGGTCTCCCACAGCTCGGGGTAGTTCATCTCGCCGAGACCCTTGAACCGCTGGATGTCGTCCGGGCGGGCGTTTGGCTTCTTCTGCTGGCGCAGGGCGATCAGCCCGTCGCGCTCGCGGTCCGAGTACGCGTACTGGGCGTCGTCGCCCTTCTTGTTCCACTTGATCTTGTAGAGCGGCGGGGCGGCCAGGTAGACGTGGCCCAGCTCGACCAGCGGCCGCATGAAGCGGAACAGCAGGGTGAGCAGCAGCGTCTGGATGTGCTGGCCGTCCACGTCGGCGTCGGCCATCAGCACGATCTTGTGGTAGCGCAGCTTCTCGATGTCGAAGTCGTCGTGGATGCCGGTGCCGAGCGCGGTGATCAGCGCCTGCACCTCGTTGTTCTTCAGCACCCGGTCGATGCGGGCCTTCTCGACGTTGAGGATCTTGCCGCGGATCGGCAGGATCGCCTGGACGCGCGGGTCGCGGCCCTGCTTGGCCGAGCCGCCGGCCGAGTCGCCCTCGACGATGAAGACCTCGGACTCACGCGGGTCGGTGGACTGGCAGTCGGCCAGCTTGCCGGGCATCGAGCCGGACTCCAGCAGCGACTTGCGCCGGGCGAGCTTGCGCGCCTGCTGGGCGGCGATCCGGGCGCGCGCCGCCTGGGACGCCTTCTGGATGATGATCTTCGCTTCGGCCGGGTTGCGGTCGAACCAGTCGACGAGCGACTCGTTGCAGACCCGCTGCACGAAGCCCTTGACCGGGGTGTTGCCCAGCTTGGTCTTGGTCTGGCCCTCGAACTGCGGGTCGGTGAGCTTGACCGAGATGATCGCGGCCAGGCCCTCGCGGATGTCCTCACCCGAAAGGCGCTCGTCGCCCTTGAGCAGCTTCTTCTCGGCGCCGTAGCGGTTGACGACGCTGGTCAGCGCGGCCCGGAAGCCTTCCTCGTGGGTGCCGCCCTCGTGGGTGTTGATGTTGTTGGCGAAGGTGTAGACCGACTCGCCGTACGACTCGTTCCACTGCATGGCGATCTCGACCGACATGCCCGTCTCCTCGGCGCCGAACTCGACCACCGTCTTGTGGATCGGGCTCTTGGAGGCGTTGAGGTGCCGGACGAAGTCGGCGATGCCGCCCTCGTAGTGGAAGGTGACCTCGCGGGTCTTGCCGTCCTCGTCCTCCGGCACCCGCTCGTCGAGCAGGTGGATGGTGAGACCCCGGGTGAGGAAGGCCATCTCCTGGAGGCGGCGGTAGATGGTGTGGAAGTCGAAGTCGACCGTCTCGAAGACGTCCGGGTCGGGCCAGAAGGAGACGGCCGAACCGGTGCGGTCGGTCTCCTCGCCCTTCTCCAACGGCGTCGGCTTGGAGTGGTGGTATTCCTGCCGCCAGACGAAGCCGTCCTTGTGGATCTCCACGGCCATCCGGGTGGACAGCGCGTTGACCACGGAGACGCCGACGCCGTGCAGGCCGCCGGAGACGGCGTACGCCTTGCCGTCGAACTTGCCGCCCGCGTGCAGCACGGTCAGGGCGACCTCGACCCCCGGCTTCTTCAGCTTGGGGTGCAGGTCGACCGGGAAGCCACGGCCGTTGTCGGTGACCCGGACACCACCGTCGGCCAGCAGCACCACGTCGATGGTGTCGCAGTGCCCGGCCAGCGCCTCGTCCACCGCGTTGTCGACGACCTCCCACACCAGGTGGTGCAGACCGCGCTCGCCGGTGGACCCGATGTACATACCGGGCCGCTTCCGGACCGCTTCCAGGCCCTCGAGCACGGTGATGGACTCGGCACCGTACTTCTTGTTGTCCTCCGCTGCCACGCTCGGCCACTTTCTCGCACCGGCCGCGCGTGGGCGCGGAGGCGCGGGTTCGGCGGACAGGACACGACGTCGGCGCGCATGGTCCGCCCCTGGGGTCGCCAGGCTCGGATCACGTGCGCCGGGCGCCGCGGTTGCCCGCGGATCGCGATCGGCTCGGACCCGATGCGGGACTATGATCGAGGGCTCATGCGGGCCCCTGTCCGTCGCTCCGTCTCGGGTCTTTCGTCTCGCCCTCAATCTTACTGTGCGGAGCCGACCAAACCGCCACTCGGCACCCTCTCCGGGGCGGCTGAGAATGCCGTAGCCGGACGAACCGCGCCGCCCACGACTCCCCCCACACGCCAACGGGCCGTTACCGCGCCACCGGCCACCGTGAGCCGGGACGGTCTTCCGGCCGGGGTCGGCGGACACACCCGCCCGGGGGTCGCGGCCGGGCCCGGCGTGCCGTAGCTTTTGCGGCGCCGCCGTTGCGGTCTTGATCTTTTGCGCCCGGAACCGGGACGATCGTCGGAGATGGTCCGAAAACGCTTCGTGAGAGGTGACGCCAGATGGGGCTGGACAACGTCGCGGTGCACTGGCCGCGGACCGGCCGCTTCTACGACCCGGTCGCGCCGGCTGAGTTCGTGGACTTCGGCGAGATCGTGGACATGCCCCGGATCTCCGCGCCGACCGCGGCGCTCGCCGAGCTGATCGCCAAGACCGGCACGGTACGCGCGACCGCGTACACCGAGTTGGTCGACCTGATCCTCGGCCTGGAGAATGTGCTCTACGCCACGGAGAACGCGGTCGAGGACGAGGACCCGGTGATCGACCCGGACGGCTGTTCCTGGATCGCCGAGGGCGTGGAGAAGTTCGTCGCCCGGCACCGGCCGTACGGCGAGCCGGTCACGTTCGAGTCGGTGAGCGAGGTGCTGCGCGCGCTGCTCGGCGACGGCCGGCTGGCCGAGCAGCAGCTCCGCTGGCTGGACAGCCGGCTGGACCGGCTACGGGACGAGAACGGCGATCCGCCGCAGTGGAACTTCACCTGCGCCGAGCTGAGTGTGCTGGCCGCCTTCTACCGGCGCTGCGCGGAGCGGGGCTTCGCGGTCTACGCCGACGCCTGACCGCACCCGCCACAGCCGGGTGGTGTACCAATTGTGGTGCACGAACCCCGCGACGGAGAGGGCGGCCGATGAGCGACGACGAGCAGGTGGGCGACGCCTCCGGCAAGGGTGGCCGCCTGCTGGGCTGGGTCTTCCAGAACCTCGCCGGCCCCTCCCAGGTGCAGGGCGCGGTGCAGGGCGGCTCGAAGCTGGCCCGCGAGGCGTGGAAGCAGGACCTGGAACGCCGCAAGCAGTGGAGCCGCGAGCAGCGCGAACTCAAGCGCGCCCGGCGGGAGGCACGGCGTTCGGGCGGTGTCGATCAGCCGTAGGTGTCGCGGGGGCCGCGCCCGCGTACCCGTCGAGGGCCGCGCGACCACGACGGCGCCGCCGGCCCGTGGATGTGCAGCTTGCGCACCACGTTGTGGCCCACCTCGCTGGCGATCTGTTTGAGCAGCGAGCCCGCCAGCAGGCGCAACTGCGTCGCCCACGCCGTCGAGCGGGCCTCAACTGTCAGCTCGCCGTCCTCCAGCTTGACCGGGCGGCTGTGCTGCGCGACCTCCGCGCCGACCACCTTCTCCCACGCGCCGAACACAGTCGCCTCGGCCGCCGGCTGCTGCCAGCCGCGCGCCTTCATCAGCTTGTCCAGCACCGCGCCGAGCGGCTGCGGGTCGCGCGGGTCCGGCCCGGGGCCCGAGTAGCCGCGCAGCCGCTTCTCGCCGTCGCCGCGGACCGCGCCGCGCCGTCGCGGGGCCGCCGCCTGCCGCCGGGCCTTCGCCGCGTCGAGCACGGCCCGCGCCAGTTCCGGCCCGCTCGCGCCCTCCGGCGGGTTCGCGGCCGGCTCACCGCCCGCCGGATTTCCCGGGGTACGCGCGTCGCGCCCCGGCCCGAGCCGCGCGGGCGGGAGCCGCACCTCGTCGTCAGACACGCCGCACCGTCCCGTCGCCCACCGTGTACCGGGTGCCGCGCAGGGTCGCCGGCACGTCGTCGTCCACAGCACAGGTGACCAGAAGCTGACTGGCGCCGCCGACCAGCTCGGCCAGCCGCTCCCGGCGGCCGGTGTCCAACTCGGCGAAGACGTCGTCGAGCACCAGCACCGGCTCGATCCCGTCGGCGCGCAGCAGGTCGTACCCGGCCAGCCGCAGCGCCAGCGCGTACGACCAGGACTCGCCGTGGCTCGCGTACCCCTTGGCGGGCAGCGGGCCGAGCGACAGCGCCAGGTCGTCGCGGTGCGGGCCGACGAGCGTGGTGCCGCGCTCGATCTCGGCGGCGCGGTTCGCGGTGAGCGCGGCGGTGAGCGCCTCCGCCAGCGCCGCGCGGTCGGCGCCGGGTTCGGGCAGCTCCACCGAAGGCCGGTACGCGATGCCCGCCGCGCCGCGGCCGGCCGCCACCGCGTCGTACGCCTTCGCCACGTGCGGGGTCAGCGCGGCGACCAGCTCCAGGCGGCCGGCGAGCAGGTCCGCGCCGTGCCGGGCCAGATGCGCGTCCCACACGGCCAGCGTCGACAGGTCGCCGCCGCGGGTTCCCCCGGTCTTGCGAGCGAGGTACGAGGTACGCAGCAGCGCGTTGCGTTGCTTGACCACGCGCTCGTAGTCGGCGCGTACCCCGGCGTAGCGGGGCTGGCGGGTGACCAGCAGGTCGTCCAGGTAGCGGCGGCGTTCGGCCGGGTCGCCTCGGACCAGTTCCAGGTCCTCCGGCGCGAACAGCACCAGGCGCAGCGCGCCGAGGACGTCCCGGGCGCGGCGGGCCGGGGACCGGCCGAGCCGGGCCCGGTTGGCCTTGCCCGGGACGATTTCCAGCTCGACCAGCAGCTCCCGGCCCTCGTGCACCACGGCGCAGCGGATCACCGCCGAGGCGGCGCCCATCCGCACCAGCGGGGCGTCGGTGGCGACCCGGTGCGAGTCCAGGGTCGCCACGTAGCCGAGCGCCTCGACCAGGTTGGTCTTGCCGACGCCGTTGGCGCCGACGAGCACGTTCGGGCCCGGCTCCAGGTCGACGCCGACCCGCTCGTAGGAGCGGAAGTCGACCAGTTCGAGCCGGCGAACGTACACAGCCTGTGGATACCGGTCAGCGCTTGTGGACGGCGTGTCCGCCGAACTGCTGGCGCAGCGCGGCGACGGCCTTCATGGCGGGCGAGTCGTCCTGCCGGGAGGCGAACCGGGCGAAGAGCGACGCGGTGATGACGTTGAGCGGCACGGCGAGCCGGACCGCCTCGTCCACGGTCCAGCGGCCCTCGCCGGTGTCCTCGGTGTAGCCGCTCAGCTCGGCCAGCTCCGGGTCCTCGTCGAGAGCCCGGTCCAGCAGGTCGAGCAGCCAGGACCGGACCACGGTGCCCTCGCGCCACGATTTGAACACGCCGGGCACATTCGTCACCAGCTCGGAGGCGGCCATCAGCTCGTAGCCCTCGGCGTAGGCGTGCATCAGGCCGTACTCGATGCCGTTGTGCACCATCTTGGCGTAGTGGCCGGCGCCGACCGGGCCGGCGTGCACGAAACCGAACTCGCCCTCGGGCTTGAGCGACTCGAAGATCGGCATGAGGCGCTCGACGTGCTCCTGCGCGCCGCCGACCATCAGCGCGTACCCGTTCTGCCGGCCCCAGACGCCGCCGGAGACGCCGACGTCGAGGTAGCCGATGCCCTGCTCGTTCAGCCGCTCGGCACGCGGTGCGTCGTCGCTGAACCGGGAGTTGCCGCCGTCGATGATGATGTCGCCCTCGCCGAGCACACCGGCGAGCTCGTCGATGGTGGCGTCGGTGACGCCGGCGGGGACCATCACCCAGATCGCGCGGGGCGACTGGAGCTTCTCGGCCAGCTCGGCCAGGCTCGCGGCGTCGCTGATCTCCGGGTTGTGGTCGTAGCCGACCACCTCGTGCCCGGCGTCGCGCAACCGCTCCCGCATGTTGCCGCCCATCCGGCCGAGTCCTACCAGGCCGAGCTGCATCTGCTCCTACCTCCGTACGTCAGGGTCGTGCTGCCTGCGATCAGCGGGACACGCGGATCGGCATGATGAGGTACCGGTACCCCGGGATGACCTCGCCATCCTCGCCGGCCGGGGAGATGACCGCGGGCTTGAACGCGTCGACGAACCGGAGCAGCGCGTGCTGCGCGCCCAGGTTGGTCAGACCGTCGATGAGGTACTGCGGGTTGAACCCGATGGTCAGCGGCTCGCCGCTGAAGGTGGCGTCCATGGCCTCGCTGGCCCGGGCCTCCTCGGTGCCGCCCGCCTCGACCACCAGACCGTCAGCGCTGAAGCTGAGCAGGACCGGTGTGGTGCGCTCGGCGACCAGCGCGACGCGCTTGACCACCTCGATGAGCGAGGAGACGGCGACACGGGCCTCGGCGTTGTGGTCGGCCGGGAACAGCGACCGCACCGGCGGGTAGTTGGCGCCGTCGAGCAGCCGGCTGGTGGTCCGGCGGGTGCCGCCGGAGAAGCCGATCATGCCTTCACCGGCACCGCCGGAGGACAGCGCCATGGTGACGTGGCCGCCGAGCGGGCCGAGCGCCTTCGCGGTGTCGTGCAGCGTGCGGGCCGGCACCAGCGCGTTGAGGCTGATCTCCGGGTCGTCCGGGTTCCACTCCATCTCGCGCAGCGCGAGGCGGTAGCGGTCGGTCGCGAGCATGGCCATCGTGCCGCCGCTCAGCTCGATGCGTACGCCGGTCATCATCGGCAGCGTCTCGTCGCGGCCGGCGGCCACCGCCACCTGGGCCACGGCGGCGGCGAAGGCGGCGGCGTCCACGGTGCCGGCGCTCTCCGGCATCTCCGGCAGCGTGGGATAGTCCTCCACCGGCATGGTGGGCAGCGTGAACCGGGCGCTGCCGCAGACCAGCTCCAGGTGGGCGCCGACGGCGGCGATGTCCACCGGCTTGGCCGGCAGGGCCTTGGTGATCTCGGCGAGCAGACGGCCGGAGACCAGGGCGGCGCCGTCCGCGTCACCCTGCACCTCGACGGTCACCTGGCTGGAGACCTCGTAGTCGAAGCCGGAGACCTGGAGGTTGCCGTCGGTCACCCGGAGCATCACCCCGGCCAGCACCGGTACGGAGGGTCGGTTGGGCAGGCTCTTGGCGGTCCACGCGACCGCCTCGGCGAGCGCGTCGCGCTCCACTCGGAACTTCATCAATGCCTCCGCGTCGACGTCAGCGACAACTCTCTCATGCCGACCGCTGCCACCCGTCCCGCCCGACCGTGCGGGTACCCATCGCACCTTAGGGCGCGCGGGCATCGGCTGTGCGCCCGACCCCGTGGATCCAGGTGCCCGGGCGACTGCCGACGGCAGTGCTTCGGCCCGATCCACAGGAAGTCCAACGGTGATGATTGGTTTTTGTTGTTTAGAAGAGATAACTCATCGTCTTCATCGCACCTGTGCAAACTGTGGAGAACCCGCGTCCGCGCAGCTCAGACACGTTATCTACAGGTGGTTTGGCTGTGGAGAACCAGGGGTAAAACTCGTGTCCCGGTCCACAGCCCTCGCCAGCCGCCGGGTTTTCCACGGCTGTCCACCGGTTGTCCACCGGTAATCCACCGGTTTTCTCCCCAGCTCTGTGGACAACCGTGGCAGCGCCGACGACCGCTATCCCCAGAACCTTCAACAGCCCGCCCACAGGCCGGCCACCGTCTGGGGACAACGTGACAGTCGTCCCCAGGCGTCCACAGGCTCGTCCCCAGGAGTTGTCCACAGTCTGTGGGTAACCGGCCGAGTGCGAAGCGTGGTTGTCCACCGCCTGTGACACAGGGGCTGTGGACAACGGGTACGAGCTGTGGACAAGCACGGGACCGATCCTCGGCCCTCCACCGGGGCGAGGGTCAACAAGTTCCGTTGTCGGCTTGCCGCCACTCGCCCGACCCGGCCCGTGGCGCCCTCCAACGACGTCGCCTCACTCACGTGAGCCGGCGCGCCGACCCGGCTTCCGGCCGATGCTCCCGCTCCCGCTTATGCGCGTGCTCGCGTCGATCATGAGGTTGACGGCCTCGGGCGTCCGATTTGTCGCCGGTAACCTCATGATCGATCGTCAGCCCGTCAGCCCGTCAGCCCGTCAGCCCGTCAGCCCGTCAGCCCGTCAGCCCGTCAGCCCGTCAGCCCTGGTAGACGGGCGGACTCGCGGACCAGGGAATGGCTGGACGAGGCGCACTCACCGCGGCGCTGACTCTTGGTCGCCCCGCGCGGCCAACTACGGCTGCCCGTCTCCGACCTTGTTCCCAAGGCCCGGCTGCCGGTTCAGCTCCGGCTTCTCGCTCCGCTCCGGCTCCGCACTGGCCTTCCACTTCGGCCTGCTTCGGCTGGCTCTGCGCGATCTTGGTATGAAACGGCCGCCACAGGGGCGTAGAGCCTCCAAGATCTGCGGCGGAGCCCACCCTTCGCTCCGGACGAAGCGTGTCGAGCGGCCAAGCGGCGCGTCGATCACGGTCTTGGCGCCCCAGGCGGGACCAACCCAACCCCAGCTACGCCCCCGCGCCCGGCTTCTCCTGTTGACCAAGGAGTTTTGGTCGGAAAACACGTGCCCGGCCTACACAAACTCCTTGATCACCGCCGAAGTGGCCGGGCGGTGAGGGCGAGAGGCGAGAGGCGGGCAGGGTTAGGGCCTGTGTCGAAGTCGGTCACAGCCATTCGTTGATGGCGGCGACGTGCACGGTGGCCGCGTAGCGCACGGCGAGTTTGTCGAAGCGGGTGG